>CAKZIX010000020.1 GCA_936936565.1 uncultured Nocardiaceae bacterium
GCCATCTGGACCATTTCGGTTGGCAACTCTGGCCAACTTTCCCTTAGCGCCATCACCTCCTGGTGCGCGGCCTGCGCCGCCCCGGACCACGACAGGTGCAACCCATCCACGCGCCGGGTGATCTCGCCGTGCAGTTCGGCGGCATCGGTGCCGAATGCGGCCATCTTCGCTATCGCGTCGTCGAGCTGTTCGAGGTCGATCTTGTAGCCGTCCGCTCCCATCACAACCCTCGTTGCAAATCGCCGATCGCAGTCGTGCGATCGGCGTCGTGGGCCTCCAGTTCGGTCGCCACGGTCTCGATCGCGGCAGCCGAATCACCAAGCGCGGCAACGAGCTTGTCCGCACCCGCCTTCCACTCACCCAGCTCTCGTCATAGGCGCTGGCCGCCTTGCCCCGCCACCCATCGGCCAACAACTCCGCACCAACGCTGCGGTCCAGCAACGCGACTCGCTCCGCAAGTTCCTCCGCTCGCGCCCGGATGAACGCAGCGGTCGCCCGCAACTCAGGTATCCCTGCCTGGAAATGCCCCACGAGTAACTCGCCCCTTCAGGTCGATTCACCTCAGCGTTTTCACGTACGCGCGATTTCCCGCACGGTCTGTGCGATCGAGAAACGACCGCACGGCGGCCACCGCTCTGTGCCCGCGCAACTCGCTGGTGACCGCGCCGGCGATCCGCCGACATCGCGCCGATCCGATGTCGGACAGCATGGGGACGACCTTGGCCGCGGAGCGCCACGCTCGTCAACTGTCGTCGTCGGGCGATGCGAGAGCCCAGTTCGGTGGATCAGTTGCCGCGCATCTGAATCCGGTGTCGTCGTCGCGCATCGATGCGTCGGCGTCGTTGAAAGACGAAGGTTTTACGCGATCGAAAGGACTCGTAAATGCGCTTCCTTTTAGCTCGTATCGATTCGCGGTCGTGCGAGTAGAGCACCATTCCCAAACGTTTCCGCACAGGTCGTAGACGCCGTACTGACTAACTCCGCTGTGATATCGGTCGACGGGTGTGGTCGAGCCGGGCCCGCTGCCTCGGACGTTGCATTTTGCCGGGGTCGGTTGATCTCCCCATGGATAGACGCCGCCGCTCGTGCCGCGTGCCGCCTTTTCCCATTGTTGCGCCGTAGGCATTGTTTTGCCCGCCCATTCTGCATATGAGCTTGCGTCCTCCCAGCTCACAAACACAACTGGATGATTCGCAATCTCACGTGGGGGCTTGTCCGCGTTCCAGTGCTCGGGTGGCTGAAAGTTTGTCGCGCGGACGTACCGCATATAGTCGGCGTTCGTGGTGGGGTATACATCGATCCAGAAGCTTTCCTGCCAGGCAGGTTGATCGTCGGCCCCGCTCAAGAAAACTCCACCGGACACCAGAGTCATCAGTTTTCCGTCACGTCCGTGGCGCAAGCAGATTGCCGATGGGTCATCCGCGCTAACGGATTCTGTCAGAATTTCCGGGGAAACGAATTGAGCGAATCGTGCCTGTATTTCCGGCCCAGTCCTCAGAAGAGAGGTGTCCAGTGCTGCCTGGTTTATCGGGCGGGGTCGGATTCGCTCGCCACCGGATTCCCACTTCGACACCATTCGATCGCTGACGCCGAGATGAGCCGCGAACTCGCGAATGCTCATGCGGCGCGCTTCTCGAAGCGCTCGGACCTCTTTGCCTGACCATTGTTTAACCGTGACACCCATGTGTGTGGACCTGCCCCCTCGCCGCTGGTGTCAAATCTTCTCGGGAGGAATATCTTCGTATTCTTTTCGAATGCTGTCGATGAGCGGGTGGCCAGGCTGCCAGGTGACATCGTCGACTGCGGCGACTTCACGCACTCCGACCGCAGCATTGGTGACGAATGCGGCGTCGAAATTCGATATGTCCGACAGTGCAATCCTTGCGGTCGTCAAGTTCTTATCGCGCGCTTGGTCGATGAGCCGCATGGTGATACCGGGCAAGCAATCGGCGCTCGGCCACACTAAAGACCCGTCGCTACCAACAAATCCGACGTTCGATGTTGCTGCCTCGGAGACGGTGCCGTCGGCAGCGGTGAAGATGACGTCGTCGTATCCGCTCCGCTGAGCTCTTCTTCGGTAGTGCAGCGCGGCAAACAATCCTGTGTGCTTCACCCGCGGGAGGTCGCGAGAGTACACGGTCGACTGCAATCGAATCGGGCTTGCCGGCACGACACCAGCGCTGCGAGCGGTGACCAGTACGCGCGGTTCGGCATCGATACCCGGGCGGCCAAGCTCTAGGTTGGGATCAAAAACTGTCACTCGCGCAATCACTGCGCCGTCGTGTTCGGCAGTAACGCGCTTGACGAGATACCGAACTCGGTCTGGATCGAGACTTGCGTCGAACACATGACGACAGTCGCGGATCAGCCGGTCGAGATGGAGCGATAGCCCTCGCACTTTGTTCGTCGGTTCAACCCGCATCGACGTGAAATGACCGTAGTTGGTCAACGCCAATGCCTTCGCCTGCTCGAGTTCGAGTGGCTGTCCATCCAGTTCCATAGCCTCAAGTCTCCCATTACGAGACTTGACGATGGTGTTGCCCAAAGTCCGAAGTTCCGCAAAAGTTCGGCGCTACATCGCTGGTAGGGCAGTTCCGCGTGCCACGGATCTCCGTGAAGCTAGATCTCGGCACCTGACACCGGGATGGCCCGGCCGACTTGCCCCTTACGGTAGGGACTTCCGTCGCGCCGGCTTACGCCCCAGCCGCGTACCGCGGGCACCCCCGATCCCCGGCGTCAGGTGTCTTCCACACCCCTCGATTCGAGTGTTTGGAGCGATTGTGCGACAACCTGTTTCGTCTCTCTCGCGGCAGCCTCACGCGCCTATGGACCGGCAGCGGCCGAGACGGCGCGATTCGGACGTGTCTTCGCGGGAGGGCCGATGACAAGGGTGCCGCGCACCACGACCCACTCGAGCGGCGACACGTTCGCCGACGATGAGGCCGTTCCGGCGTCACTGGTCGTCTTAGGTTCCTTCCGCGACCGCATCGACGGCGCCGACAGTTACGGCGCGATACTGCACGACGCACACTACTTGGGGCAGTTGCATACGCGGCGTGCGGGTTTGGTCAGCGCTCGCGGCGAACTGGGGGTTTCGGATCATCATGTCGCGGCTTGTGTGCACTTGATCGACGAAATCGATTGCGCGCGTGCGCAATGCGTTCTGTCGATCGACCGCTTGGTGGCGCGAGCGGTTTCGGGGCGCGCGCCGGTCCTGCACTCCGAAACTCTCGGCGCGGTCGTCGATAGGCTCTCCCAGAGATGGGTAGCGATGAATACCGCTGACAGACAATACAACTCGGAACAATCACACCGATCTTCCTGTGCGGTCGCCGAATTGGCTGCCGCCTACGACGATCTGGTTGCCGATCTGGCCGCGGGGCGCAGGCAGGTTCCGCAATGGTGAGCTATCAGGGCTTCGCGGCGGCCGCGGTCGTGGCGGCGTTCGTGTTCGGCGTCGCGATCGGGCACACCTGGGCGCGTAGCACGACGCACGAGGGCGGCAGTGATCACCGTAGCGCCGGCGGGCGTTCGGTGCAGGCGACGATCGAACGTGCGACCGCCCCGCAGCCACGCGTGCGCACCCACGCGCCGATGCCGGTTACTCGGCCCGCGCCCGCGCACCGCGACGACGGCGGCGGCCCGGTCGTCACCCGCCGACCGCCGATCAACGCCCCAGCCCCGGGCGGTGTGGCTGGTGTGTCCGGCGCGCCCGTGACCGATGGGTGCGCTCAGACTCCCGGATCGGTGCGCGGGCGCCCCTCGCCCCGCGACCGGTCCGGGTTTCCACGCGATGCGTCATGGTCGACGCCCGCGTGGTCGCCAGGTCCTGGAGGGGTGAGCCACACTCCCTCCCCGGATCACTCCTCCAGGACTGCCGCATCCGTGACGGCATCACCGACCCCGACACCGACACCACCGCCGCCACCACAGCGGTCGCGGACCCGTCCGGCCCCGGCCCAGTCACCGGTGTCGGTGGGGCGGCATGCGTGGCGTGAGACCGGAAGGACCGGCCCGCAATGACCTCCATCGACCAGCCGGACCGCGCGCCGCGGTCCGGGACCGGAGCTGGTGCCCGCACGCCCGCCGACGCCGCAGGGGGGCGTAGCGCGAGCGTGCGGGTACCGGTGCACTGCGACGGCCCGGTCCCGGCGCTGACGCTGCCGCAGGCGCACTATGCGGTCCAACTCCATTTGCGCTGCCGCGCCGAGCGCTGCACCGTCAGAGCCGCAGCGATCGCGGTCTTGCAGGCCAGCGGCGATTACGTGCTGTCGCAGGCGGTGCCGCCATGGCCGTGACCCCGCCGAAGGTGTCCGCGATTCGGGTGCATCCGCGGCCCCGGTTGACCCTGGGCGACATCGCCGCCGAGCCGGGCGGACGCCTGGCGATCCGTAAACGCATCACCGAGTTGCACAGGCAAGGGTTGCTGGTTGCGGCGTCGGCGGTCGAAGTCGAGTTGCGGGCGTGGGAGGCCGCCCAACGCGGCACCCCGGTCCACCCGATCGACGCCAGCATGCCCGGCCCGCACCGGCCGGTGCGCCCGGCCGCGCGGCGGTCGCGATGACCACGCCCGCGGTGTCGGCCGAGGCCGCCCATGTGGTGGCGGTGCCGGTGTGCGGGGCGGGAGTCTCGCCGTACGCGTGTGGCGCGGTCGCCGAAACCCTCGCGCACGCAACGGGTTACGTGATCCGCGTCTGCGGCCCCGACACCCCGGTGGCCGGGGCCGGTGGGGTCGTGCTGCGCCCAGGGTTCGGCCTCGAGGAACTCACGCGCGCGGACACGGTTGTGGTGTGCGCGGTGCCCGACCCGCGTACCGACCGCTGCCCCGGGTGGGTGCCGCTGCTGCGCGAGGCCGCCGCGTCCGGTACGCGGCTGGTCGGTACCGGGACCGGGGTGTTCGCGCTGGCCGAGGCCGGGTTGCTGGACGGACGCCACACCGCGGTGCACTGGCCCCACGCCGCGGTGATGGCCGAGTTGTTCCCGCAGGTGCTGATCGAAGCGGACGCGATCCTCACCACCACCGGTGCCGGTGGTGTGGTGACGGCGGCGGGTGGGTCCTGCGTGCTGGATGCGTGTCTGCACGTGATCCGCGTCGATCACGGTCCCGCGGTCGCGGCGCGGGTCGCGCGCGAGTTGTTGGTGCCCGGTATCCGGGCAGGTGGGCAGCGTGGTTACGCCGCCCCGGAACCGATCGACCCGACCGCGGACGCGGCACTCGGCGGCCTGCTCACACTGCTGGCCGGCTATCCGGCGCGGGCGTGGACGATCGACGCCATCGCCGCGGCAGCCGGGGTGTCGCCACGCACCCTGCACCGCCGCTTCACCGCCGCGACCGGGCGCGCGCCGCTGGACTGGCTCATCGACCGCCGCGTCCACGCCGCACAACTGTTGCTCGCCGACACCGACGACCCCCACACCACCATCGCCGCCGCGACCGGATTCGACTCCGTGGCCTCGCTGCGCCACCACTTCCGCCGCCTCACCGGACTCGCGCCGGGACAGTACCGGCGCACCTTCCGCACCACCCCCTGAACCCACCCGCCGCCTGGAGACAGGACCGACTCATGACCTCGCCGTCACCACCGGCTACGCCGCCCTCGGCGGCATCGTTCACCCCGCCCGCGCATGTGCCGCGCCCGCACACCGCCCGCGCCGTGGTCGGTATCGCGGCATCGGCGCCGCTGGGTGATTGGGACGACCCGCGATGGCGGGCACGGGTGTTCGCACCGGTGGCCGCGATGCCGCCGGCGTGCCCGGCCGGGCATCCCTGGCCCGCGGCCGGATGGGCGGTGCCCCGGCCCCGTGCCCGAAACGCCGTGGCGTACACCAAGTGTGGACCTGCCGGGTGTGCAGCGACCGGATCGAAACCCCATGCCACGCCTGCCGGTAACCGTCCCCGGCACCGGCACCCGCGCGACGGGCAACGGTGACGTGGATGTGCGGGCCGGTTCGGCTGGTCCGGGCGGTGGGGCCGCCCGGCCGGTGGTGGCGGTGCCGTTGAGCGGTGCACCCGCCATGCTCGCCGCAGCCGCGGTCACCGACATCCTCGCCCCGGCCGGATACCGGGTGCGGGTGTGCGCGAACGCGCCGGTCGCCGGGTTCGGTGGGATGCTGGTCAAACCCGCCCACCCGCTCGACACCATCACCACCGCACACACGGTGTTCCTCACCAGCGTCCCCGACCCGCACCGCGACCGCTGCGCGCACTGGGGGCCGCTGCTGCACACCGCCGCCGAGCACGGGGCGCGCCTGGTCGCCACCGGTACCGGCGTGTTCGCCCTCGCCGAAGCCGGGCTACTCGACCGGCGGCGCGCGGCCGTGCACTGGCCGTACGCGCGGGCGTTGCGGGCCAGGTTTCCGGGCGTGCGGGTGGAGCCGGACGCGGTCGTGGCCAGCGACGACACCAGCACTACGATCGTGGTGACCGCGGCCGGCGGCAGCGCCGTGCTCGACGCCTGTCTGTATCTGATCGGCGCCGACCACGGACCCGCCGCCGCGCAGATTGTCGCGCGGCGGCTGTTGGTCGCCGCTGCGCCCGGGCAGGTGGGCAATCCCGCTTCGCCGGCCCCGCGGCGGTTGACCCGGACGCCGACGCCGCGCTCGGCGGGCTGCTCAGCTCGCTGGCCGCACAACTCGAACAGCCATGGACCATCGACACGATCGACGCCCACGCCGGCATCCCGCGGCGCACCCTGCACCGCCGTTTCCGCGCCGCCACCGGCACCACACCCCTGGACTGGCTCGTCGAGCAACGCGTACGAGCCACGCAACGCCTGCTCACCGACACCGACACACCGCTCCACGACATCGCCGCCGCCGTCGGATTCGACTCCACGACCCTGCGCTACCACCTGCGCCGCCGCACCGGCGCTAGCCCCGGCGCCTACCGTCACGAAATTCGCGCCACCCCTGTGCCTTCGGCGGGCAGCCGGCCGAAGGGCATCTGATCAAGCTAGTGATGGACGGGGTGCCGGGGCGCCGTCATCATCCCGTGTTCGATCCGCCACCCAGTCGGGCGTGCTCGTCACGCACTCGGTCGGTCAATTCGATGCTTGCGAGATAGACCCAGAAAATCCAATCCAGAAAGAAGTCGTCATAGTCACGTTTCTGGTCAGCCCGCTGATGACGGATGTGGAACCCGTTCGCGATCTGGAACAACGCGCCGCGGTCAGTGTTGGCCATCGCCTCTTGGAGGACGTCGTAGCGACGTTCCTCGAGGACCAATGCCAGGGTGGCAACGGCAGACCGCTTTGCATGCGCATCGGCACCGCGTTTGCGGAACAACGCCAACGCGTGCCGCACCTGGTCGGCTTCGTTTCCCCCCCGTGCGACTGCTGACTGCACAAGGTCGGTGCGTGCTTCGTCGGTCACCGTGACCAGTCGTCCGACGTCTTCGCCGTCTTCAGCCAAACGCAGCCCCCGATCCCACCGACTCAGCAGCTTGTTCACCCGCCACCGATAGATCGCACGACCTGACTCGATATCGAATTCCTGGAAATGCCAACCACACTCGTTGTAGTCGTGAAAGAACGCCGGAACGACCGGCCGCGCACACACGTCGTGTAGGAACTCGACAACGTCGAGAAACAGGTCGACATCGGCCGCGAGCTTGGCAAAATCCAACGGCCACAGATCCGACACACCGAGTTCGTGCTGCATACGATCACCGACCCCTGAGCCCCGACCCTCATCGACACAGTCGGTGCCGAACCGCTTGTCTAGGTACCCCGAGAAATTCAGTTCGCGCACCAGTTCGATAAAGTTTCGAACCAGGACTTCGACTGAGATCCCCGCCGCGTCCGCACCCGCGCCAGTACCGGACCGGCGTTGCCGCCAGTACGGTCGACGCGGCGGCGGATCCTCACGAAGCTCGCGCGCGTTTTCCATCAGGTTCTTCAGGAACCGATGCCGGACGCTCCATTCGGACGAACTGTTCTTGTTGTGCCGCACAGCGAAACCTCCGTCGTTGGGGAGCTCCCCAAAATCCGCCAGGGGACCGCCGCCCTCGCCCCGGACGAAGGCATCCTCAAGCAACACCACGCAGCGATCGTTCCAGTTGTCGAGGTGACGGTAGTTCAACAGCCGCGCCGCCTCGGCGACGAACAGCGCGCGCGGCCACACCAATTGGTAGTCGGGCTCATGAAACCGGGTCATCACAAACCCGAAGTATTCTCTTCGCCCCCGACACAGCCCACGAGCACCCGCTCGACTGCCAGGGCGTCGCGGTGGTGGAACGTCACCCCATACCGTCTAGAGGTATGGTGCATCGGCGATGTCGAGGAGTACGCCGATCATCGCGGCCAAGGTGTCTGGGTCGGTGTTGCGGGTGATCAGTTCCACCGATTGATCGTCGATGCCGATGCGGATGAGTCCCGATCCCCAGACCGACACGCCGTCGGAGTACACCTCGGTGTCCACGTCGTCGCGGAGTTGTCTGCGAATCCAGGACGCGCACAAGTCCAGGCGGTCGGTGTCGTCGTTGATGGCGCGCACACCGAACGGCAGGCGTTCGAACCCGGCTTCCCGTAGTACGGGATCGACCGCGGCGACGATTGCGGCGACGTCGTGGTCCGGCACCGCGGAAAGGTGCAGTCGCGGCGCCCAGTTCGGTTGCCGATCCGCTGGGCCTGCGGTGTCGCCGTGCATGTCTCTTGTTCCTCCCACGCGGGCGCCCTTCCCTGCGTGCCGATCGTCGGCGAAGGGGACGCCGCCCATTATTGTCCAGGACCCCATACGCCGCGACCGCGCGGGAGTTGCCCGATTCATGTCCCGCCCATGAACCGCTGATCGGCCGCCCACGCGTCATCACGTTCTCGTCACGTTTTCCTCTACTCCACACTGTGCCTGCTCTCGCATCAATCGCGGTCTGGTCGCTTTCGACGGCATACCGCCGGGGATGCGGCGTCGGAGGCGCAGTTGAGGGCGCTGTTCGGTGAGGGCGGCATCCGGATGCCGACCGGATCGCCGAGCGGGTGTCCACGGCCGCTACCCCTGCGGGGAAGTCGGCGCGCCAGGCCACGCGCGAGGCGCTCGCGGCGATCCGGTTGCGGTCGCGGTTCCCGAGGCGCCCGACCCCAGCCCGGCCCGCACCAGCGACTACGACGCCGGACTCTGACACCGCGCACGAAACCTCACCCGACTGTCACGGCCTTCGTTGTCGTCGGGTGCACGACCCCCGCTGTCCGGTGGAACATTCGGCGGGGTCGTGAAAGCCTGTACTGCTGGACGGACACACGTCGTCAACCGAGGGGACAGCTGATGGGCGGGGAACGGCCGTACACCAAAACCGAATTAGCACAAATCGAACGCGACCAGCACGACCCCGCGTTCCTCGAGTGGTTGGCGCGCATGGACACCGAGCTGGCGTTGTTCTTCGAACGCGACGTCCCCGATTTCCCCTGCGACCCGTGGACCGAAGACGGCCTACGCCACGCCGAACAAGCCGCGCTGCGGTACCAGCAAGCCCGCCTCGAAGGTGACCTGTCCTGGCGCCGCGAACGCGAGCCACGTTTCGCGCGCTATCTCGGTGAGGTGTTCGTCCGCAACTTCGAGGGCCGCTGGAAGTACGTCGACGTCGCCAACAAGGGTGTCAAGAGCCCCGTGGTCCTGGTCGCCGGGAATCCTGAATATTTCCGCGTCGCGGGTCAGGTCCAGAATGCGGTGATCGAACGCACTGGAGCGGTGTGGGCATGGCTGTTCGAACGGTCTCGCGAGGATTACGAGGACTGGGTGGCGTCGGGCCGACTGGGCTATGACGAATGGTTGAACTATCGAGTGGAACGTACGCGCCGCAGGTTGGGCGGCAGAAGCTAAGCCGCGGCCGGGGGGCTTGTGATGGTGTGGGGGTGGACACCGCAACGGTGGGAGCAACAGTACTTCGAGCGGTACGTGCCGGACAAGCTGGCGCGCGGGCAGGTCCCACGCACGCAGCCCGACCACCGCGCCAAGGTCGAACGACTCGCCGCGAACCAGGGCTACGGCGACGTGTTCGAGGCCGAAGTCGGAACCGCGCTCGATCTTCGCACTGATCGTGGCTGGGCGATCCGATCGCATTACCGCAGTGATCAGGGCAACCGGTTCCACGATCACGCCGTCGACTTCGGCGAACGATTCCGTGCCTCGATCGAGGCCAAGGGCGGCACGACCGCCGACAGCCGAGCGGTCCGGCAGCTAGAAAAGGACGAGGTCGTTCTACGCCGCCGGGGTGTGGTGGTGTGGGTGGTCGAGGATCTGGCCAAGCTGCCACCGACGGCGCTGGAACGGGCGCGGGAGCTCGAACGCGACTACCCTAATACCTTCCTGTTGCGTGTGGTCACCCCCGACACCCGCGAGCAAGTGTTCGAGGAACTGCGAGAACTGTTGCGCAGCAAAGAACTCGACCACTTCACCCAACGTCAACTCGACCTCGCCGACGACCTCGCCCTCGCACGCGACGACCACGCCCAAGCTCTGGAGGCCGTACGCCGGGCAGCGGGCGAGTTGGGATACGACCCGCAGCGTGACCGCTGGACCCGCAAACTGCGCGCTGCCGAGCGCGCCCGCTACGGCGAACTCACCCAAGCGGCCACCGCCGCACATGCCCGCGAACAGGCCCTCGCGCAGGAACTTTCAGCCGTGAAACGCATTCGCGGCGACATCGAACACGACCTCAAGGTGGTGCGGGCGCAGCGCGCCGACCGCCAACGCCTCGATCAGGCCGTCGAACGCGCCGTGCGCGCGCACGAACACGATGTCCGCGACACCACCACCGTGCTGGAGGCGATCACCACCGAACGCGCCCAGATCCCCGCCGAACTCGAACAATTGCGCGGGCACCAGCACGACCTCGACACCGCGATCACCACGCATCTCGACCAGCAACGCCCCGCGGGCCCCGAACTGGACCTACTGGTCGAGCAGCGCACCTACGCTGCCGGGCAAGCGCGGCTGCTGGCCCATCACGATCGCGAACTCGCCGTCCACGAACAACTCCTGACCGCACACCGCGAGAATTTGCGTGAACCACCCACCCGCACCCAGGTAGAAGCCGAACTCGAGACCCACGCCCGCCACGAACGCGCGAACACCCCGCAGTACCTGCGGCCGCGACCGGTCGACCGGGCCGTGGCCGAGCGCGCGGCGACCGCAGTCATTCAGGGCCGCGAACGGCTGATCGCGTTCGAGCAATGGCACCACGACGAACTCGACCGCATCCAGGCTCCGGGCACCCGCACGCTGACGGTCGAGCCCGCGGCCACGGTCGCGCAGACCCGCACCCGTCTGCTCGTTGCACACCGCGATACGCGAGACCAGCGCCGCGCACGTACTCACGACCTGGACGTCACCAGCAACGGGCGCGTCGTGCTCACCGGCCACGACCTCACCGCGCGCCGCGCCGCCCTGCTGGGAACCGACCCGACCACCCGCGCGCCCGAACCCCGACGCGCGCGCACCGTCGCCGACATCGGCGTCACCACACCACCGGTACGCGTGCCCGGCATCGCGGTCACCCGCGCCGCGTTCGAACGCGACGAACCCACCCGCTACCGCGACCGCGACCGCTGACCCGTCACGCCTCGCGGTGTCGGAGTCACAGTTCCAGACCGAGCGCGTCGTCAGGGTCCAAGCTCTCGTCGCGGCCGCGGAGCTGTTCGCGCCAGGTTGCCACCTCGCGGGCACGTTGCCGTTGCGCGTCGCGGTGTCGTTGCATGTCGCGGTCGGTCTCGGCCTGGCGCTGTGTCTGCGCGGCCTGCTGGCGGTGGGCCTGACGCGCCAGCGCGCGTTCCGGCCAGGGTGCGCGTGGCCGTGGCCGCCGCGTCGAGCAGGCCGGCCAACTCGGCCAGCACCCCGGCCTCGACATCTGTGCAGGCGGGAGACCACGGTCCCGGTCGTCGTTGTCGGAGCTAGTCATCACGTGATGTCCCTTCACTGGCGCCGTGTTCTGTCCAAGGGTTCGGCGAGCTGTCCCAGAGGGGACAACACGTCATCGCGGCGCACCGCCATCGGGGGCGCGGTCGGTGCCGGCGCCGTCGGCGCGGTCGTTTGCGCATGCGTGCGTCGATGTGGGCGGCGATCATCGCGATGATCGCGATCTGTGTTTCCGGCAACTGTGGCATCGACGCCACCACGTCTCCGTAGCGGTCGATGCCGTCGGGCTCAGCCCCGGACTCATCCGAAGAGGTGCGGTATGTCATTGGGGGAGTTCAAGTTTCATGTGAACGGAACCGAACCAGCGACCTCCGACGCCGCGCACTCCGCGATCCCTGCCACGCGCACCCACACACGCCGCGCGAGACAGGTAATCGCGAGCCCCCAATCAGGCCACTACCTCCACCACTACCCGCGTGCACCCGGCAGCGCCAGGAAACCAATTGCACTGGTAGTGTGTTATTTCCGGCATACGCAACCAGGCGCCGCGCCGGCGTCGTCGACCACCTGGATCGGCGAATGCGGACGAGAGCGTGCGATTCGGTACGGCAGCGACAAGCCGCAGAGGCTCGAAATGTGAACGCACGCAATCCATCTCGATCCAGAGAACCCCTCGATGCACTAAGATCATAAATGTATTGCTGACCGGACTGGACCTAAGTTCGGTTGCTCGACACTCCGCGCCGCGCGGCCCATCGCGACACCAGCGGATGCCTCCCCGGAAGCGACCTGTCGGTCGCTTCTGTTAGCTTGCCGGGCGTGGGGATTCAGGGGACTATTTGCGATGCTGCGCGTTTGGCCGCGGCGGTGCGGGCGCGACACGACGAGTTGTATTCGGCACTGATCTCGGTGGAAACCGACGCGACAGCTCGGACCGAGCTGCGGTGGATACTGGCGGCACTCGACAGCGCACGCGAGATCCGCTGGCTGCGGAACCGCCGTGGAATCGGAACCGTGTTCGTCAGTGCGCCGGCGACGATGCCGATGTATTCGCTGCTGTTGTTCGCGATCGCCCCGGCTCTGGTCGGCAACGAGGTCGTCGTACGTCCGGCGTCGGTGTCGCGGCGGTGCGCCGTGCTTTTGGCCGACTTGGCCGTGGATGCCGGGATCCCGATCACTGTCTTCGATGGCCACTGGGAGCAGTTCGAGGCCGTGGCGGCCGAGGCCGCCGACGGTGTGGTCTTCGCTGGCAGCGCGGCGCACGCGGAAAGCCTCGCCCGCCAGCTGCCCGACCGTATCCGGCTCGTGTGCCAGGGTCCCGGCGTGTGCGCGATGGTCGTTACCGAGTCCGCGGACGTCGGACACGCTGCGGCGGTCGCTGTGGCGACCAGACTTTTCAACAACGGCCAAGATTGCCTGGCGACCGAACGCGTGTATGTCGCCGCAGCGGTGTTCGACGAATTCTGCGCCGCGGTCGTCGCCGCGAGCAAACGTGTGCGCTGCGGCGCGAACACCGACCCCGCCACGGATTTGGGGCCGCTGCTGATTCCGTCGGTTGCTGATCGCTGGATGCACCGGCCACACGAGCACGGCACACCGTTGACCGGTGATGGCGCCGACGTCGCCGTCGTTGTCGCCGACGCCGATGCGCCGGTCGTGTTGAGTGAAACGTTCTGCCCGATTCTTCCGCTGGTGCGCTACGACGATGAACGCGAACTGCGTTCGATGCTCGAACTGGGCGAGTTCGCTTTGGGTCTGACGATATTCGGCGCCGCACCACGGTTCGGCACCCTGGACTTCGGGCATGTGGCCATCGAGTCCACCCATTACGACCACGAGGATGCGTGGGCACCGTTCGGCGGGCGGCGCGGCACGACGTTCGTGCGCACGGGTGGTGTCCGGCGGGCGGGTCCGGTGCTGATCCCGTTCCAGCTTTCGGAGTGGAGGTGAGCGGAATGTTCATCACGACGGCCTCGGACCACACAGCGCTGTTCAACCCGTTTCTGGCTGAACTGGGGGTTCCTGGGGATCGGCCGGTCCACTGGCGCCGCGACCACGTGCTGTGGTTCGGGTCAGGGGGCGCCGCGTATCGAGTTCCGTTGACCTACAGCGACATTGCTGCGTGGTGCCGGAGACGGGAGCCGTCGACGCTGTGGCGAGCGTGGACCGAACATCGTGTCGGGGAGCGGTATCTCGTCGAGCACACCAGCGTGAATCCCGTCCATCCGCTGCACGTGGGTTCGTTGCGCGGCACCCTGATCGGCAACAGCCTGGCCGGTCTGCTCCGCTCGGCCGGTGCAGACGTCGAGGTCCGCTATTTTGTCAACGATCTGGGGCGGCAGGCCGTCATCTTCGGTCGCGTCGCCGGAAACGTCCGCTGGGGGTGCGTGCCGGCTTCGGTGCGCCTCGACCACGCCGTCGGAGTCGTCTACGCGGCGGCGAACATGATGCTGGCCAAGCGATCTCACGACTTGCAGCGGCTGCATCGCCGTCACCGCTGGCTGTTGGAAGTCTTGGACACAACCTCCGACATTCCGGAGTCCGGACAGCCGCACAGATTCCTGGAGCCGATGCTGTCGCTGGCCGCCGACGACATGGCCACAGTCGGCGCGACCATCGACCACTTCGATTTCGAAAGCGACATCGACGACGACCTTCACGCGGTCGGCACGGAACTGGCGCATACCGTCGACACGGTCTGCGTGAACGGCACGTCCTGCCTCCGCGCCCGCAGCGGACTAGTCCCGCTCTTGCGATCCGACCGCAGCCCCCTCTATTTTCTCCGTGACGTTGCGAACACCCGCATGCGGGCGACTGGCCGACGAATTCTTCACGTCATCGGCGACGACCAGGTCTTGCTGCAGTCCGCACTCGCCGCCGCACACCCCACCTGGGCGATCGAACATGTCAGCTACGGCGTGGTCACGCACGCAGGGAAACGGTTCTCCGCTCGCCAGAACCGCTTGACCACCGTGCACGAGCTCGCCGATGCCGGCCCGTCGCGGTTGTGGGATACCGCGCTGATGCTGCTGACGCGCCGGCGAACGAGGAAGATCGATCTCGCCGGACCGGACCGGCGACTGGCGAGACTCGTCGCTGCCGCACACGCTCAACTCACTGCCAGCCCGCGCCCCTCGCCGGTCGGCGGCGCTGTCGATACTGCAGGTCTTCTGGATCTGGCCACCGCGATACTGCGTACACCAGCTGTCATGGATCACGCGATCCGCCGCCGTGCCCCGCACGTCAGCAGCATGCACTTGGTCGAAATGTCGGCCCGCTACGTTTGCGCCGCCAGAACCGGCGAGATTCCTTCATGGCTGGGCGACTGGTTCGCCCACACACACGGCCTGCTCGCCCGGGCGCACGGTCTGGACCTCGATTCCCTCGCCCGGGCCCACACACAGGAGCAAGCCGCATGAACCAGCCTGCAACAGAATTCAACATCGGATACCGCGACGCCGGCGTCTACCAAACGATGCTCCCACCGCACTACTACGGCGGCCGCGAAGACATCGACCTCGTCGCCGACCTGCTCGCCGAAACACTCGGGCCACCCGGCGCGGCCGCAGGACGTCGTGTCCTCGACCTCGGATGCGGACCCGGACGCGTCACGAAAGTTCTTGCCCCGTACGCGGACACATTGCTGGGAACCGACAAGAGCGCGGGAATGATCGACGCGTTCCGCACCGCGTTCCCCGAGGCAGAACACCGCACCGAAGACACCGAAACCGCGCTCGCTGCCCTCGCCGCCGAGGGCCGCCGGTTCGATCTGGTCGGCGCCTTCTGGTCGATGAGCTACCCGCTGCTCGAATGCTTCGAGGAAACCACCGCCGACGGCGTTCTCCAGACCAGCGACTTGGACACCGGAAACCGCCGTGCCGCCGCGATCGTCGCCAACCTCGTCGACGTCATCGCCCCTGACGGTCACCTGGTCATGCTGTTCTTCGACGCCCACTCGCCGGAGCAGCAACTGGTCACCGAGTTGTGGGAACGGATTCATCCCTTTCCCGGCACCGGCAGGGGATACACGCTCGAACTCCTGCTCGCCGGGCTCACAGCGGCACAGACCGCCGGCGTGGGCGAGTTGACCACTCGACGCCTGCCCGGAATCGCGCTCGCAGCCGGCCACCACAGCGCCCAGCAATGGTTCTTGACCGGCCACCTCAACGCCTCTCCTGCACTCGTCGACGACCCCGAGGTTCTCGACCGCATCGACCGATTCCTCGTCTCACACACCGGCGCCGACGGCCGAGTCCGAATCCCCAGCGGTGTCAACGTGATTCATTTCCACGCCACACAGGATCGCGATCACCCCCTGCCCCGACCGAACCCATGACCACCGATTTGCAGTCGGACCTGCGCGCAGCGGTAACACGAGCATTTCGCGGTGCAGAAGAATTCTCCTGCCTCGCCGGAAGCCGAGCACACGGGCGGCACCACCCCGGCAGCGACATCGACGTCGTTGTCGTCCTGCCCGACAGCATCACCCCGAAACGAGCACTCGACGCGCGCGCCGCCTTCACACACGAATACATCGAACTACACCTCCGCCACGGTGCACCACCCGATCTGCGCTGGCCCGGCGAGGTACTACAGCTACGCGACCTGCACGTCGGGCTCGCCGGCAACGCCTTCACACTGCCAGCGCCAGACGACGGCCCGCTCGAGCTGTGCGAGCTCGAACAGCCGTACCGGTATTGGATCAGCATGCTCGCCACCGGCGTCGCCATCACCAATGAACACGCATTCCGCTCAGCCTCCGCAGCCTGCACATCCGCAATCGCAAACCACCTCGCCTACAACGCGGTTCGCGGTGTGGGCGCCGAATCGGCATCCGGCACATGGCGACTGGATCCCATCACCACGCGAGCGCTGCTCGAGCACAGTTCCAGCAGTGACCCCGACCGGTGGGCCCGCACCCTCGCACACGTCGATCACACACCCTTGCTCGACCATCACGCCGAGACCTGGCAGACCATTGCCGAAACCGCATACACCGCAAGCAAGATCACGTAGTTGCGTCGTGTGCCGCCACGCCGGGCATCGTCAACAGCCGGCGCGGATTCACCGTAACCATCTGCTCGATGTCGCGGTCCGCGACACCCAGGCGGCGCAACAGCGGAACAATGCGCGCGAACAGGTACCGGTAGCCGTGACCGCCTCCACGCCGGGTCAGCATCGGCAAAAATACGTCGGTACCCAACACGAGCTGTCCGGCGAATCCTTCCCGCACCAGCGTCGTCACCGCGGCCAGGCGCAGCCAATTGGTTCTGATCGCGAATTCGAGCGTCACTTGAGCGTGAATATCGGGACTGTCCGAACAACGGTGGATCTGATCTTGGTTTGACACGCCGAGGCTAGCTTGGCGGGGAGGATCGATGATGACGGAAACACTGGATCCCGTGGCGGTGCCGGTGGATCACAAGGAGTTGGCCGAGGCGTTGTTGGCCCAGGCGAAGGCAGCGGGTGTGGAGCTGGTCGGCCCGAACGGGCTGTTGAACCAGCTGACGAAGAACGTGCTGGAGACCGCGCTGGAAGCGGAGATGACCGAACACCTCGGTTACGACAAGCACGACCCGCTCGGGCGGGGAACCCCTAACTCCCGCAACGGAACGCGCACAAAGACGGTGCTGACCGAGATCGGTCCGGTGCAGATCGAGGTGCCGCGCGACACCGATGCCTCGTTCGAACCGCAGATCGTCAAGAAGCGTCAGCGGCGGCTGAGCGGGGTCGACGACGTCGTGTTGTCGTTGTCGGCGAAGGGTTTGACCACCGGTGAGATCGCTGCCCATTTCGACGACGTGTACGGCGCTGCGGTCTCGAAGGACACGATCTCGAGGATTACCGACAAGGTGGTCGGTGAGCTGGCCGAATGGCAGAACCGGCCGCTCGATCGCGTGTATCCGGTGATCTTCGTCGACGCCATCCACGTCAAGATCCGCGACGGCCAGGTCACCAACCGGCCGATCTACGTCGTGATCGGCGTCACGATCGACGGTGAACGCGACATCCTCGGACTGTGGGCCGGCGACGGCGGAGAGGGCGCGAAATTTTGGCTGGCGGTATTGAGCGAAGTGAAGAATCGCGGCGTCGGCGACGTGTGTATCGCGGTGTGCGACGGGCTCAAAGGCCTACCCGACGCGATCGGCACGGTGTGGCCGCTGGCGATCGTGCAAACCTGTGTAATCCACTTGATACGCAACACCTTTCGCTACGCATCCCGCAAGTATTGGGAGCCGATGGCCAAGGATTTGCGCCCGGTCTACACGGCACGAACTCGCTCCACGCGTTGTCCCACAATCGGGTGATCGCCGGATACTGCGCACCCCACTTGCCGGTGAACTCGACGAACCGTTCCTTGGCTGCGGACTCGGTGGGTGCGGTGTAGACCGGCCGCAGATCACGCGACATTTCGTCCCAGTATTTGCGGGAGGCGTAGCGAAGGTGTTGCGGATCAGGTGGATCACGCAGGTTTGCACGACCGCCAGCGGCCACGCGGTGCCGATCGCTTCGGGCAGTCCCTTCAAGCCGTCACAGACCACGATGCACACGCGGCGACACCGCGGTTGCGGATCTCGGTGAGCACCGCGAGCCAGAACTTCGCGCCCTCGCCGCCATCGCCTGCCCACAACCCGAGGATGTCGCGTTCGCCGGTGACGGTGACGCCGATCGCCACGTAGACCGGGCGGTTGGTGACCTGCCCGTCACGAACCTTCACGTGGATGGCGTCGATGAAGATCACCGGATACACCGCATCGAGGGGCCTGTTGGCCCACTCGGTCATCTCACCGACCACCTTGTCGGTGATTCGGCTGATGGTGTCCTTGGACACTCGCGCGCCGTAGACGTCGTCGAAGTGCGCGGCGATCTCTCCGGTCGTCAAACCCTTTGCGCTCAAAGACAATACGATCTCGTCGACCCCGGTCAGGCGGCGTTGCCGCTTGCGGACGATCTGTGGATCGAACGAGGCGTCGGTATCGCGGGGCACCTCGATCTGCACCGGCCCGATCTCGGTCAACACCGTCTTGGACCGGGTGCCGTTGCGGGAGTTGCCACTCCCACGCCCGGACGGGTCGTGCTCGTCATAGCCCAGATGCTCGGTCATCTCCGCATCCAGCGCGGTCTCGAGCACGTTCTTGGTCAACTGGTTGAGCAGCCCGTTCGGGCCGACCAGATCCACACCCTCTGCTTTGGCTTGCGCGAGCAGCTGCTCGGCAAGCTGTCGTTGATCCACCGGCTTCGCCACCGGATCCCCTTACTGCCGAAGAGGATCGGTTGACCTCAGCTGCGGGCGCGGCTGTGGACGGGCGTGCTGCCGTCTCGGGCGGGCGGTGTCCGGCAGGCTTCCCGTTCGATGACGTTCATGTATCGAGCGGCGGGTCTGTTCGTCGCCGATGACGCAGGGTTGGCGGGGTTGTCGTCCACATCGCTACGTTTTCGCCGGGCGTTAGCCGAAAGCGTGCGCACACGAAGGTCCTTTGCGAGTGCCGGCCATTGGTCCGGCACGGGCGGGGTTTGGTGCGGGCCGGTGTCGTGGCGGCCCGACCATGACGCCACGTCGTTGGCTCGGTGCTGGTTTGATCGATCGGCGATCGCTGTAGACGCGCCTGTTCGGCCGATGGTCCGCGGGGGCCGCTGGATGATCGAGCGATGCTTCTAGATGTCGATGCCGTCGCCACGATCACGGTTCGCCTCGACCGGGTGGTCAGACGCCACCTGGCTCTGCACGGGTGGCGCGGGATGTCGGCGCGCTCGTTGTTCGGCGCGACGTTGTTCGACGGTGAGCGTGCTGCGGCGATGTAGTTCGGCTTTGTGTTCGTGGAGTTTGTGTTCGAGCCGGGTGAGGTCACGGTCGGCGGCCTCGCCGCGGACCGTGAACGTGGCCGGCGGTTCGCCCGTTCTGCGGGACTCGGTGTGATCGGAATCGGCGGCGGTGGTGAGGTGGTCGGCCCAGTTTTCGGGCGGGCCGGCGAGTCGGGTGGCGTCTTGTTCGGCGCGCAGTGCGGCGTGGTGTGCTCGTCGGTGGTCGGTGTTCATCGCATTGCGCTGGTTCGTCGAGGTCTCGATCGATGCCCGCAATTGTGTTCGCGCTGCTCGTTTGAGCCGGGGTGTGGCGGCTAGTTCGCTGTGCAGGGTGTGCAGTTCGGCGTCGATGTCAGCGATGCTTTGGGCGAGTTTGTCGGCGGTGGTTCGGGCCGCGCGCGCGGTGGTGATGGCGGCGATGATTGCCGTGCGCGCGGCTGCGGATCGTCGTGGGCGGTTGCTGGTTTCGACCGGTTCGGTGTGCAGGGCGGTGACGATGCTGCGGTTGCCACGTGCGACTGCGATGCGTCGGCGTAGCCCGGTGATTGCTTTGCCGAGTTCGTGGTCGTCGAGGAGTTGGAGGGGGCCTGCGAGAGTGACCGGCACCGGCTCCTGAGCCGGTGGCGCGGGAGCCGGGATGGGTGCGGCTGGTGGCTGGGTGATGGTTGGTGCGAGTGTCGGGACCGCTGGGAGTTCGGCGGGTTCGGGGTGGTCGCGGACCCAGTCGGCGAGAACGGTCCGTGTCTCGGGGTCGGCGTTTCGCCACCAATCCCGCAGGAGTTTGGTGGCGGCGCGGGCGTGGTGGAGGCGGATGTAGGTCGCGCGTGCGGCGATCCAGTCACCACGCGTATGGGCTTCTGGGAGTTCGGCTATGGCGGGCGCGTCGGCGTCGCGGCAGTCGGTGCACAGACCGTCGTCGCTGTGGCGGCCGGGTTGGTGCTGGTCGGCGGTGGGCCGTTCGATCCAGCACGACACGCACGGTGTTCCGCGCAGGCCGGGTATCGCTGCGCGGTCGTAGTCGAGGGCGTAACCGGCCGACGGTGACGCGTGCTCGGGTTGGTCGTCGATGCCGAGGCGGTCGGCGAAGTACTCGGTGACGGCGCCGGATTCAGGCTCTGGGGCGGTGCTGTCGGTCCTGCGGCGGGCGTGGTCGGTCCACCGGCGGTCGTCGCGTGGGGCGGTGTCGCGGCGGTGTCGGCGTGGTACCCGCAACCCGCGTTCGACTCGATCCGAGGACGGAGTGTGGGGGTGGTAGATGCCGGGGTCGTCGGCTGGGACGACGGTGGTGATGAGGGCGCGATGCTGCGGCTGGGCGCGCCACAGTGCGCGGAGCCGTTGCAGGGCAATCGGATACGGGTAGTTCTCGAGGGTGTCCAGGACGGTGGCGAGGATGTCGCGTTCGTCGTCGGCGAGTTGGTCGAGCAGGTTACGGGTGTCGCGCCGTGCTGCGCCGAGCTCGCCGGACGCGACGAGTCCGCCGATGCGCCCGAACCGGGAATCGGGCGGCGCGGGTTGGCTGGTGATGGGGAGGGATTCGGTCGCGCGGTCGGAAGGTTCGGGCAGCGGGCTGGGGTGGGCGACTGATCCGGCGGTGGATGGTTCGGTCGTCGCGGTGGCCGGTACCGGGGGATCGGGTTCGTGGTCGGGCTCGGCGTGTGCATCGGCGTCTCGGAGGTGCGGTTCGGGCAGATCGGCGTCGATGGTGGTCGAGCGGAGCATCTCGACGCGCCAGGCCAATGCGGTGGCGAGTTGGTCGGGCCGCAGGGGCGGTCCGTCGTCGAGGTGTGCGGTGAGGAGTTCATAGGCGGTCGAGAGCAGCTCGGCGGGCGTCCATGTCGAGCTGGGTTCGATGTTGTCGACGGCCGCGACGAGCGTCGGCCAGGTCGACGATCCGGTGATCTGTTCGGCGAGAGGGCCACCGACAACGGCGTGCAGGTCGGGCAGCCAGTCAGGTCGCAGGTGGGCGTCGGGTCGGTCGGAGTGCAATGCTCCCGGGTCGAGCTCGAGTCGGTACAGCAGTGCGGCGGCGGGCATCTCGGCGGGCAACGGCCGGGTGTCGATCGCGGTGGCGAGGCGGGCTGTGATGTCGAGACCGGCGCGGTGGGCGGTGTCGATCTGGGCGGCCAGGATCGGCCAGGCGGGGTCGGTGGTGATGCGGTCGTCGAGTTGTTTGACCACGTGGGCCCAGGCGTGCACGGCGAGGTTGGTGTCGCCGACGGCTTCGGTGACGCGGGCGTCGAGCAGCTGTTGGTACTCGCGTTCCAGGGCGGGGTAGCGGGTCGGTCCGGTGGGTTGGCGGTCGGCGTCCTGGACGTGGTTGGCGGCGCGCCACACCGCCAGATCCGCCAACAGGTCGGGGTCGATGCCGGTCAGCGGTCGGGTCCAGGCGGGCATGGATGTGGTTGTCGTGAAGCGGGTTTCGGTGCGGATCTGGTCGGCGAGCGTGCCGATGATCCGGTGCCGGGCGCGCAGGTATCGGCCGGCAGACGGGTCGTGTTGGTGTACGGCTGTCGGGATGCTCGGCAGCCACGGCAGTGGCCCGTCGGCTGCTGCGAGTTCGGGGTAGAGCTTGGTGAGGCGCCAGTGCAGGACGGCTGCGGGGTCGGCGGCGGAGCCGAGTTCACGCACCCGGACCGCCTGTGCGAGTGCGCGGGTGGGGTCGGTTCCGGTGAGTGCCAGCCACGCCAGTTGCTGCCGCATCACCGGGTAGGCGGCGGCGTCGGTCAGGTGCGGCACAACTTGGTCGGCAGCGGTATCGATACGGGCGAGAACGGTGTCGCCGGCGGCGTGTTCGAGGGTGTGGCCGAGGGTGTCGAGGTAGGCGTCGACGGCGGCGCCGAGTCGGCGGTGCGGGTTCAGGGCGTCGCGTAGTGCGGTGGTGGCCGAGGTTTGCGCGCCGTCACGGCCGAGGACTGTGGTGAGTCGGTCGACGACGGTCGGCGGGTGCGCGGCGGCGTCGGTGAACGCCGATTGTTCGGTGCCGTCGATCGTCGTGGTCGCGTAGACCTGGTTGTTGCGGCGGCCACGGGTCAGCATCACGTACAGCTGGTTGCGGGACTCGCTGCCGGACAGGATGCCGTGACAGGTGTCGACGGTGATGCCTTGGGCGGCGTCGATGGTGGAGGCGTAGCCGAGCGTCACATGCCGGGCGACATAGCCTGCCGGAAGGGTGACGGTGTGTCCGTGTTCTCGTCCCGGGAGCAGGTGGCGGGCGGTGATCCGGCCGTCCGGATGCACGGCGGTGACGATCCACCGGTAGCCGTTGCGGACGAAGTCGTTGTCGCCGAACCGGATGCGTTTGCGGTTGCGCCGGGTGCAGATGGTGTCGCCGACCGATGCGTCGAGCCGGTCCGCCAATGTGACGGTGGCGCCCGGCGGCGTGGGTATGCGGGCGAGGCGGTCGGCGCGGGCGCGGGCGTTGAGTTCGGTGACCAGGGCTCGGGTGGGGGCGAGCATGATCGTGTCGAGCCCGTTGTTGTGGTCGGTGGTCCAGCCGGTGTAGGTGTCGGTGGCGACGGTGGCGGGCGTGCCGGAGTGGATGCGCTGGTGGTCGAGGTAGTACCCGAGCCCGGTCGGGTCACCGGCGCGGATCGCGAGGCTGGCGGCGCGTTCGGCTGGGTCGGCGAACCGCACCACGTGTGACAGGGTAGGGGTGGGGGTGAGTTCGTTGATGTCGGTGGCGATGCCGCCGGGTCCGATCGCGGCGAGCTGGGCGGGGTCGCCGATGCCGCGGATGGTCGCGCCGCGGGGGAGCAGGAATCGGGTGAATCCGAGGTCGAGTTTGCGGGTGTCCATCTTCGCGAACTCGTCGACGATCACGAGCGTGTCGGGTCCGATGGTGGCGATCCAGTCGGCGATTTCGGCGGGTGGGCGGTCGTCGCCGTAGATCAGTTCGTCCAGGTTCGGGGTGTGCGTTTTCAGGGTGTGGGTGAGGGTGTCGAACGTCGCGACCGGCACATGTGTGCCGAGATCGTTCTGCAGGACTGCGGCTGCCGAGGCGGTGGGTGCGAACCCGACGACCTTGCCGCCGGCCGCGGTCCAGGCGTCGGCGAGTACCCGCATGGCGGTGGTCTTGCCGGTGCCGGCGGGTGCGGTGCACAGCTGCAACCGGCGTGCGGAGGTGGCGAATTCACCGATCACGCCGAGTTGGCCGGCGTTGAGCGTGAGGTCCGGATTTCGTTGGTGATAGGCGTCGATCGCGGCGTCGATGGTGGTGTCGTCGAGGACGCGGGCCCCGCCGAGCTGTGCTGCGGCGATCAGGCGTGCTTCGGCGGACAGGATCGCGCTGCTGGTGTATTCGCCGGTTTCGCTGACCGTGTGCACGTTCGAGGTGTCGGCGCGTTGCAACCACACCGGTGCGGGCGCGAGGTCGGGTTCGGCACGCAGGTCGGGGTCTGTGCGTGGCACCGACCGTGCCGGGGAGAGTGCTGCGGCGACGACGGCGTCGGACACGTGCGCCCATTGTTCGGGCGGCACGGCGCCGCGGATGCGTCGTTGGGTTTCGCTGCGCACGTGGGTGATGCGCCAGGTGGCGCGCTCGTTGGAGATGGTGTCGGTGACCTCGGTGGCGGTGCGGGCGATCCAGTCGGCGTCGATCACCGCGCGCGCCGGCAGTGCCTGGTTGAGTGCGGTGGCGATCATCGCGGCGAGGTTGCTGGGGTCGCCGAGGAGGGCGGCGGCGTCGGTGTGCCAGTCGGCGCGCTGGGCTGCTTCGGGGCGGGTGTCGTGCTTGCGGGGCCGGGTGTCGAGGGTGGCTTGTTCGGCGAGTTCGTACACCTCGCCGGGTAGCGGGTCACGGCCGTGCCGTTGCCGGAACTGTGATTCGAGATCGCCCTGGTGGGCGGTGATCGCGGCGTCGCGTTTGGACCAGTACTCGATCAATTCGAGGGCGACGCCGACGATTTCGCGGATCGGCCGCTTGGACGGGTCGGTGCCGGGTCGCTCACCGAACACCAGGCCCAGCATTCGTTCCAGATGTTGTTCCAGGCGCGTGTTGTAGATCTCCGAGGCGGTGACCAGGTGCTGGTAGAACATGCGTCCGTCGATCGCGCGCCACCGCCCGTCGGGGGTGCGGACCTTCGCGGAGGTGACAGCGTGGGTGTGCAGGTCGGGGTCTCCGGATCGGGATTCGCGGTGTTCGAACAGGGCGATGATCATGCCGTCGACGTCGACTTGCCGGATTCCGTTGCGGCCCAATCGGGTGAAGGTGGCGTGGGACTCGAGGTAGGCGATGGCGTCGTGCACGGCGGCGCGGTGGGCGTCGAGGATGGCATCGGCGACGGGTGCCGGGGCCAGTGCCCACAATGCCGACACCGATTTGACGGGGGAGAAGGTGAAGTCCCAGCCCGCGACCGCGGTGGTGAGTTGGCGGGAATTGGTGGCGGCCCAGCCGGACAGCTCACGGGTGTCCAGCGGTGCGCGCTCGTACTGTTGGGTGAACATTGTGGTGGCGACGTCGGTGCGGATGCGGGCGCGGACGTCGTCGGGTAGGGCGTCGCGGCGATCGTTGCCGAGGCCGGCGTTGTAGTCGCCGTAGGCGTGGGCGCATTGCTGCTGGAACTCGGTGCCCCCGTCGTAGATCTTGAACGGATTCCCCAACCGGGTCGCCGCCAAAGCGTGTGCGTGTGCCTGCTCCGGGGTCGCGCCCGCAGCCCGCGCATCGGCGTACGCGGATTGCTCGAGTCGGTCGGCGTCGGGGTGGCGTCCTTCACCGAACAGCGCTTTCATCTGCTCCTCGGACACCGCCGTCCCGGGTTCGATCCCGAGCGCCTGCAGGCCCGATCCGTGCCATCGTCCGGGTGATTCGCCGCGTGCGGAGTAATAGTCGCCGAGGGTTTGGCGGCCCTTTTCGGTGGAATCGTGTGCGGCGACCTGACGGACGTAATACAGGTACCCGTCACCTGCGGTCAGTTTGTGCAAGGTCGCCGTCACGCAATCCACCGTAAGGACGAATCGCGCGTCGGGCGGCGTGCGGCAATGATATCGGAACATTGTTTTCCTACCGCAATCCGCACGGTCTCGTCGACATTGAAATACGCACTGGGAGTGCAACTTACGCAGTTGTTGATCTTGAAATCCTGGATGCAAGAGGTCTGCACGCGAGAGGAAGAAAACAGAAGACGCGGAATGAAACAGGAGGGTGAAAGAGAAAGAGTTGCAGTGTGAGTGCAATAGGGACGGGATGACGAGAAAGTGCATGAGGTGAGAGAACGTGACAGGGAGATGGGGGATGGGGGATGGGAGGAAAATTGTGGATTGCGAGTGCATGTGTGTGCGTGCATGACATTCGCGGTCGCGGGCTCGACATCGGGAACGGCGCCGATTCCTTCCAGGGGCAGGGACCGGCCGCGCGAGTGGGGTGGAGCAGATGGGAAGGATGCGGCCCGCCACGCACACGTGGTGGCGGGCCGCATCCGGCTCCGATGGCCGCCGAGTGCTCAGGCGGCGACCGGAATCCGCTCCTGCACGGGAGCGGGGTCCGTGTCCGGCGTTGCCGAACTGACCGGTGCCGGAGTGGGGGTGAGCGGGTGGCGGTCCACCCAGGCGGCGATCAGATCGCGGTCGGTGCCGGTAGCGGCGATCCACCACGACCGCAACAGGACCGTCGCGGCGGCGGGATAGCGGTCGGCGATGAAGGCGCACCGGGCGAACACGAAGTTGCGGCGCGTCGCGACCGTGAGTTCGGGCACCCCGGCATCGGTGGTGCCGTCGCGGCGGGCGGCGTCGCGGCAATCGGTGCACAGGCTGTCGTCACTGCGACGCCCGTGGGTGTAGGCGTCGGCGCAGGGGCGTTCGATCCAGCACGACACGCACCGCAGTCCGCGCGCGGTCGGGAGGCTGGCCCGGTCGTAGTCGAGGCCGTATCCGATGGGCTGCTCGGTGAAGTCGGGGTCGTCGTCCACACCGAGGCGGGTGGCGACGTATTCGGTGACGACCTTCGGCTCGACCCGGGCGCGACGTCGCCGTTGCTGCGAGCGCGGAATCCGCAACGCGGGATCGACGTGGCGGAAGTTGTCGCGCGCGGCGGTCCGCGCGCGGTCGGTGACGGGGTTGGGCTCGTAGAGTCCGGCGTCGAACTCGGGGCGCCGCCGCGCGGCGAGCGGAAATTGGTGTCCGAACGCGGCGAGCAGCGCACGCTGTTCACCACGCGATGCCGACCAGGACGGGTCGGTGTCCGGGTCCGACACCGGGACCGGCACCGCCGGCCGGTACAGCGTGGGGTCGGCGTGCTCGGCGACGTACTCGATCAGGGCACGCAACCCGGGGGTCGGTGCGCACGCTGCCGCGCGGCGCAACTTCGCCGCGGCGATCTTGTGCGGGTGACGTTCGACGACCGCGAGCGCCCAGATGAGCGCGACCCGGGTCTGGTCGTCGGCACGGCGCCAGAACGTGGTGAAGGCTCGGCGAGCAGCGCGGTGATCACCGGTGTCGACGAGCCAACCGATGGAGACGATCGGCTCGGCAACGAACGCGACATCGGTGCTGGCCGAAGCCGGCGAGTCTGCGGGGGTTGCGGTGGTGAGTGTGGTGTCGGACATGACGGTGCTCCCTCGTGAGTGAAAGTGGTTGCCGCGTGCCGCGATTGACATGTCGGCACGCGAACAGCGGTGGGCTGGTGGGTTGGCCAGCCCGAGGGCGTCTCGACCAGACGCCACCGCCACGCCGGGAGGGAACGCGCCGAAGCGTGCGTGAACGAATTTCCGGCTGCGGCCGATGCGCACCTGACCGGACACCGAAGCGGCGTCGCGGCGGACCAGGGCGATGCGCGTGTGCCGTTGCGGCGAAGGCCGGGAACAGGCCGTGGCGTCGGTGAACGGTGGTGCCGGCGACTGAACTCGAGTAATTCGAAAGGCGAGCGTGTGTCGGGGCGTGAGCACTTCGTGGGTCGGGTACGGGGGCCGGAAATTCGTTCACGCCGGGCGCGGGCCCTCCCGGCGTGGCGGTGGCGGCTGGTAGCCCTCGAATCGGGCTGGCCAACCCACCAGCCCACCCCCCCGACCACCAGCCATGGGTTCCGCGCATCGCGCGGACCCCTTTCACGGTCGGTACGCTGGAAACGGTTGGGAACTCGGGTGGTCGCACCGTCGCTGAATGGAGCGATCACTCATGAACCGGGATGCATCACCACGTTCCCGTCGACGCCGCAGCGAGGACATCGCACGCCGGTTGGCCGCGGCACGTGCGCGCAACCTCGACCAGATCAGCGCGGTCCGCGAGGACGAGAAGGCTCAACGGTTGCGACGCGAGCAGAAGTTGCGCGACCAGCAACGTGCCGTCGACGCCGCGCTCGAGTCCTACCTCGATGCCGTCGACGCGATCACGACCGCCGAACAGGCGACCGCCGCGACGATCGCCGACCTGGACGCCACGATCGCCCGCGCCCGCGCCGGGCTGAGCGCCGACATCGCCGCGCACCGGCAGAGCCAAGCGCGGGCAGCATGGCGTATCCAGCAGGCGGGACGCCGCGTCGACGACATCGCCGCCTTGCTCGACATCTCGCGCGGCACAGCCGCCCGACTCGTCGCGACCGGACGCGCCCACCCGGCGGACGACGCAAATCCGGTCACGACAGGCAAACCAGCACCACGGCGCGCAACCACCACCGAACCTTCCGCGCGGTCGACACGAACGGGTCGCGGCGCAGTCGTCGCGTCGGAAGCTGCTACCGATGACGGCGGGGAATCCGGCGCACGCGGGCCCGCGGGTCCGCGTACGCCGGAGGCGACCGGTGCGGGGTCCCCGAGCGAACCGGTGGGTCTGGTGGCGGAGCGATCGGAGCCTGCGCGCGAGGGGTGACAACTTCTCGGTGGACGAGTCACCGAACGTGGACGCAGCGCGGCCCAGCGGCACGATCGTGCCGCTGGGCCGCGCTGCGCTGCACTGGTGTTCGTTCAGAAGGGCGGCGAGTCGTCGGTTGCGCCGACTCCGGCGCCGACGAGCTCGCGTCCACCACTCGCGGCGGCTGCCCACGGGTCCTCGGCCGGTATGGACATTACCCGTGCGCTGCCGGAGCCGGCGGAGTTCTTGGTGACCGTCGCGGTCGCGAACCGCAACGATGTCGCGATCTCGTCGACCTCCATCTCGACCACGGTGCGCTGCTCACCGTCGCGGGTTTCGTAGCTGCGCTGCTTGAGGCGGCCGGTGACGATCAGACGCGTGCCCTTCCGGATCGATTCGACAGCGTTCTCCGCTGCCTGTCGCCAGATGTTGCAGCGCATGAACAGGGTTTCGCCGTCGCGCCACTCGTTGGTTGCGCGATCGAAGATGCGCGGGGTGGAAGCGACGTTGACCTGGGTGACGGCGATGCCGTTCGGCGTGAACCGAAGCTCGGCATCGGCGGTGGCGTTGCCGATCAGGGTCAGGACGGTTTCTGCGGCCATGACGGTGTTCTCCTTCGACTTGGTGAAAAGGGGGTTGATGGGATGAAACGAAACGCCGTCAGAGCAGTCACTGCCCTGACGGCGTCGGTTACCGGTACGGCGCGCAATGGCACCGCCCCGGAACGTGTTCGGGTGACGCTCGAGTGCCCGATCCCGGTGGATCAGGCAGCGACGCGTAGCCGGTCCTGCGCAGGCGCGGGCGTTGCGGTGTTTGCGTTGGAGTAGGCGAGCACGGCGCTCGCGGCGTGACGTGCCGCGCCGCGCGGGTCGGTGTAGACGCGGTCGGCATCCAGGCTCGGATGCCGGATGCTGTCGGCGTCGACGGCAGGGTCGACTCCGGGTAGATACACGCGCAGCCCGGTCCCTGCCGGCAAACCGTAGGGCGCGCCGAGGATCCCGGTGAACGCGTCGGCGCATGCGGCATCGACAGCGACGACTCGCGCTGTGCCGGCGAGTCCGATCGCGGCGATGCCGACCGCCGCCAACGGCGACGCCGATCCGCCGTTACTGCCTCCCGTAGCGCGGTCGCGACGGTCGCGGTCGGTCGCGAACACCACGATCGGCAGTTCGCGTTCGAAGTCGGTCACGATCTCTGCCAGCGACTCCGCGGCTGCGGTGCCCGCGAGCATGCGGGGCGTTGTCGTGACCTTCAGCGCACCGAGCACCGCGTCGGGTCCCGCCGACAGCAAGTGCCGCACCAGTCGTGGCGCCGCGACGACGTCACCGTTCGTGGTGTCGGGCGAGCCGTGATGTTCCACGCT
Source organism: uncultured Nocardiaceae bacterium (assembly GCA_936936565.1). GTDB lineage: Bacteria > Actinomycetota > Actinomycetes > Mycobacteriales > Mycobacteriaceae > CAKZIX01. The sequence continues at coordinate 29,792 of CAKZIX010000020.1, forward strand.
CACACGCAGGTGATGGGGCTCCCCGAGCGTGCCGGTCACAGACACCCTCGTGACACGACGTTGCCCGCCCGTTGCCAGGGCGTCGATACCGGCTCGCAGGTCCAGAACGCCACCGGACTCGTTGACGACGGTGTGCGCGGCAGTGATCACCTCGCACCGGTCCGGTGCCCGCAGCGCGTCGCACTCGGCGGCGACCACCGCCGCGACGGTGGCGATCGGGTCGGACAACGTGGCGCTCCAGTGCGCGTTGTAGACGACGGTCATGACCAACACTTCCTTTCACAGGTCGCAAAAGGCCCTGACCGAACGCCGTCGCTCAGGGCCGAGGATCTATTGCGGAGACGGACAGCCGCGATCACCTGCCCGAGTGGATGTTTCGAGTGCCGTCGTCCTTACGGTCGACGGTCGACGGTCGATGCCGCTATCGGAGTGTCGGTGCCGTCGATGGTGACGACGTGGATCGTGAACACGCCGCCGAACTCGTCGGTGAAGACGTCGCTCGCCACAACAGGCACCAGGCACGCGCCGATCTCCGCTGCACCAGCTGCTGGCGAGTGCCCTCTCTCGCGACACCAACGCACCGGTATTGACGCCCGGCGCAGTGCGTCACCGATCCACGTCGTGCCGCGGACGAACGACCCTCACACGTCAGGGCTTTCGGCGCTCACGCACGAACGGTTGTCGGTGTCTTCCTCGTCGGCGAACCTCGAATACGCCCGTCGCGGTGAGGAGCTCGGTGAGCGTGTCGAATCCCCAGGCGTGGGTATCGAATCCACGATGTTCGGCGTGAAGTCGTGCGCCGAGCACGCTCAGCGATGCCCAACCGTTCTGGTCTCGGCAATGAGTGAGGCCGTCGCGGAGCATGGTCATCAACCTGGTGTCGGCGTGCAGCCGTTGCAGAAGTTGCGTGCCCTCGGCGTCGCGTACGATGCGCGCGATGCGGTGCTGCACCATCACCGGGTCGAAGGTGTAGAACCGGCCGGCGCAGGCGTCGAGCACGAGCGCAGACAGCGCGGTGCCGGCCACGCACGCCCGCCGATCCTCATGAGCATTCGCATGCTCGCGGGCGGCAGCGAGCAACACGTGCACCTGCCACAGCACCAGTGGGATTACCTGCACCACGATGTCGGCGCCGATCGCGTCGTACACGGCGGCGACGAGTTCGTCGTCGTCGGGCAGCGACAATGCGAACCGTTGCGCGTCCTCCTTGGTCAGCCGGTCGGTGATCCAGGTTTCGACGGTCTCGTCGGAGGCGAACCTCGACACCGACCGTGGGGCGCCGCCACCGGTGTTCGGAATCGATGCCGACTCGTCGAGCACGGTCAGCGCCACCTCGAACGCCGGTGCGGATCCGGCGAGGACATGGGTGGGCGAGGGCGGCGTGTCGGCGACGGCGGTTCCCAGGTCGTCGAGCATCGCGCCGTGGTCGACCAGCCTGCACAGCGGTGATTCGCGTAGTAGGCGCAGACCGTCGTAGGCGCAGGCGAAACCTTCGTGCGCGGCCAGCAACGCCGCGGGCAGGTCGGTCGGATCCGTGGCGCGGATACGGTTCACGGTTTCGACGATCATGTCGAGCACCGCCGGGTCACGCGGGGTGTTCATCGATGGGTCCTTTCGCGGCGGCGGTCGCGGACGAGGATCGACTCGCCTGCGACCGCCCCCATCGTCAGCGGTCGTGTTCGTCGTCGATGTCCGGGTCGTTGCGGTCTGCTGCCGCGTCGGCGCGTTCAGCAAAACCGCTCGTCGCGGTATCCGATTCGGTATCGCGTGCGGCTGCCGCACCGATCCGGTCGGCAGATTCGCGATCCATCTCTTTACCCATGGCTGGTCACCTCCCTCCACCGGGCGAGCGTGTGCCAGGGCTGGACAGCTGCAAGGGCTGCCCGCCTGGGCACAACGATTCGAACGGCGAGGGAGTCGGTGACCGACGATCTGTTCGGTCACTCATGCGTGCCCGGGGCGATACGGGTACCGGACCGCGTTCGCGCCCGACGGGCCGCTACCGGCAGCGAATGCCGGTCTGTCTCACACGTACCTTCGGTGTCGGAGGCGGACCGGCCGTCACGGTCACGCCTTGCACGACTCGGGAACGTCGTGTTCGCCGGCCGGTGGTACCCCGGCGAACACCCCGATGGACGACAGGTCGTCCACTGTTGATGGTCGTCGGCCACCCGTGCCGGCGTCAACCCTCCGCAGCCATATGCACGACGTCCGGTTTGGTGCCTGGTGTCGCACGCTCGGACTCTGCGGCACCTGTCCGCCGATGGTGCGGTTCAGCTACACGGCGTCATTGGTCGAGTATCCAGCGGCGCGAAGAGCGCCGCAGGCGACCTCCGTGCCGAGCGAGCTCGTGACTTGTTCGTCGAATAGCCCATCGCACGGCCGGGTCGTCCGGATCCCAGCCCGTTTCGATCAGCACTTGACGCTGCTCCTCGTCCATTTCCCATCTCATGGTCGTTATGACGCGGCAACCACCCTGACGGTTCCGGCGACCTCGTCCCGGACCGCGCACCCGATCGCGTACGAGCCTGCCCGACGACGTGGGTGCAACCCGCAACAGAGCCCGGTGATGCGCCGTTGCCTCGTAGCCGTGGCCCAGACGTTCGTGGATGCAGGCCGTACCCGAGACCAGTTGTTGCCTGAGCCGTCAGGGCGATAGCAGACGTTGCCGGCACAAACCTTTTGGTTTCGAGCCGGTTGTCGTCACTTCGACGGAGATCGTTCGAAGACACGGGAGCCCGGTGCGAGGCCGGTCAGACCGGATGGATATGGCGTGGTCTGCGCGCGGCGAACCGGAATGCATCGCTGATCACCCGTTCGGCTTCGTTGTAGGTGAATCCGTCGGGTTCGTGCACTGCGGCAGCTGAGAGCAACGCGTTGCGGGTGTCGTCGTCGTCGAGGGCGCCACCGGCGACGAGGCGTCCGAGGGCGACCGCGGAGCGCAACAGGGTGTCGTGGCGGGTGCCCGGTGATGCGGTCGCGACCGCCCGGGTCTCGTTGCGGATCGCGGCGGCGAGATATCGGCCGATCCGGTCGGCCCCGACCTGTCCGGCGTGCACGCTGACCGGACGCGCAGGTGGAGCGAGCGCATCGGCCAGCCACTGCGGTAGCGGCGCGACGGGGCTGTCCCGCACGATGCGGTACCGGCCGGGCGGCGTGGACGAGCCTGCGGCGACGACGTAGCCACCGGCGGCTCGCGTATCGACGAAGCGTCCGATCCGTCCTGCCGAATTTCTCAGCATCGGTCCGTCCGGGGCGGTGAAGTAGAGGTGTCGGCCTTGCGATGGTGTTGTCACCGAGAACGTGTCACCTGGATACGGTTGCCCGAGCAGCGACGCCGCGCGTGCCAGGGACGCCATGCCGTCGGCAGGTCCGTCATCAGTGTGGCCCGGTGGCGCGATGTCGAGGTCGATGACGACCAAAGCGCTTCTGCCGCAGGCGATGCCGACGTTCGCGCCGGCGTGCTCCCCGGTCCACCATGCGGTGACAAGGCGGCGGTCGCAGGTGGCGAGCTGCTCCCACTGTTTGATCGCGGGTTGTTTACGTCCGGCGGCGAGCGGGAAGACGCGCCACCCGCGCGCGGCCGCCGCGAGCGCGGCGGTACGGAAAGGATTGTCGAACAAGGCGGTTCACCTCGAGGTTCCACGATGCAACCCGCTGCCCCGACATCCGCCGACTCCGAGACTACCCGGCGCAGGGCGTGCGGGGGATTGGCTGTTGGCAGTCGAACACGGCAGGTTTCGGTGTCAGCGACGCGGGTGCGCAGATGGGGACTGGACAGGGCATCGAATCGACAGTCATCGATGCGCGACCCGGGAGGCCCCGGGGCGGTGTACCCGATCCAACTCGACTGGGTGCACCGCCCTGGGTGGACGCGGTCGCGCCGAACTTGGCTAGGCGGCGAGATCCTGGCTCACGTCGGTGCCCGACTCGGCGTCGACCTCGTCGGCGTCGAGGTCTCCGGCGGCCACGAGGTCGATCGGTGTCAGCGAGTAACCGATATCGGCGAGGAAGTGCAGGTAATCCGGGATGCCGGTATTCGAGTAGGGGTGTGGCCGCCAGTAGTCCTTGTCGCAGCGCGCCTCGAACGCGCCCAGCACGAGCGCGAGCACGATGACGTTCGCCCGGTTCGGGGTCAGGTTCTCGACGAACGCGTCCAGCCCGGCCCGCGTGGACAGCTTGTCGGCATCGATGCCGAGCAACTCGACCGCGGTCGACTTGCCGCGGTTCTGGTTGAGCAGCAACGCGTCGGCGGCCAATGATTCGGCGACGAACCGAGACGCCGACGTCGGCGGCGTCTTGCGCGTCAGATATCCGGTGAGCCACTCGATCCGGGTTGCCTTCGCCGCGGCGCCGAGCCGGTTCAGCTTGATCACCTTGCGCCGTTCGGCACGCTCACGTTCCCGCTGCTCGGCCTCGAGCCGCTCGGCCACCGACACCGCATCACCGTCGCCGGCATCGTCGCCATCGTCGTCACTGGTTGCGGCGGGCCGCAGCCCGGCCGCGGCAGGGTCGAGGATGTAGTAGTCGGGCACCCAGGCGTCAGAGATGGTGACGGCGTCGACGCGGTATCGCCCCTCGGCCGGTTCGACGTCGGGATCGGTGCCCTCGGTCGACCAGTCGACCAGGTGGGGGTCGATCACCTCACTGGTGTCGTCGACGACGACGAGGCCGCCCTCGTCCACCGTGAGGTACACCGCCCACAGGCTCGGGTCCGCGTCGACGACCTCGACGGTGGCCGGTTCACCGGTCTCCACATGCTCGAGGCGGTCCACGTGCATCCAGCCCTCGCCAGAGGTGTCGGGATCGGTGGCGAGGATCGTGAATCCCCGCTGCGTCCACGGAGCGGCCGCGTCGGCGCGCTCGCGCGCCTCCTCGCGTTCGGCCAGGATGCAGTTCGCGACGTAGCGGAACTCGTAGGCCGGGGCATCCATCAATCGCGCCACGGCGTCGCTGTCACCCTCGCTTTCGAACGCGGCGACCACGACAGCACGGTCGAAATCCAGCTGCCCGGAATCCAATGCCTGTCGAGCGATCTGGGAACTGCCGATCTTCGCGCGCGCCTTGAGTTCTTCACGCTTGAGACGCAACCGCTTCATGATCTTGTTCTGCGGGATCTTCAGCTCGAGCATCTCGAACAGGCCCGCCGAACGCTGCCCGTCGGTGATCTCGGCGCGAACGTCGTTCTCGTCGATCTGGCCGGTGATCCGGTCGAACACCCGCTGCTTCTCCGTGGTCGCGGTGTCGGGAGCGACGACGACCGGCAGGGCCGCTCCGGCTTGCCGGGCCGCAAGCACTCTTCGCTGACCGTGTACGACCCGGATGGTTCCGTCGGAGTATCGCAGGGCCGATACCGCTTGCAGCACACCGTGTTCCCGGATGCTGGCCACGAGGTCGGCGAACTTCTCCGACTCGGTGTCGACGGTGTCGCGCACGTTGCGTTCGAGGTCGACCTCGTTGGGGTCGACAATCAGCACCTCGAGGGTCTCGAGGGGGTCGGTGACTTCTGTGGGGTCGTCGATGACGTTGCTGTTGGGCATAGCGAATTCTCCTGTTCTCATCGGGTGCCGGGGGCGGGCCACCGCGTGCCCTCGGACCTTCGTGTGTGTTGTTGTGAAATGGGTTGCGGTGGTTCAGATCCCGGTCGCGAACCGGGTTTCCAGCGCGCGTGCGATCCGGTGCAGTTCGGCGACGACGCCGCGACTACGTAGCGCTACGGCAGCGGGTCGAGCCGCGCAATCGCCGTTTCCGGTGACGACGGCGGTGCCGGGGTATTCGGCGGCGGCGCGCAGCAGCCTGCGCCGCAGCTCGGCGGGCTGCTCCGACGGACCGACCAGCGCGGCGTACATGCAGGCACTGGTGAGGGCCTCGTCGACACGCGCGCCGACACCCGGGCAGCCGCGGTAGGAGGCGCGCAGGGCGCGCACGAATGCGTCGACCTCGACGACCGCGAGATCGCGGTGTGCGGGCGCGGTAACCAGGCAGTGGGCGTGGATCGGATGTGGCAGTGAGTCAGGCATCGACGGCGTCCCTCACAAATGGCGGGTATGTCGGATCAGTGCAGTCGGTCGGTGCCCGCGCCGACGGACGGGATGGCGAACGAATAGCGCTGTCGCAGGGCGTGATCGGCGGCGTCATCTCGCGTCGATGGGGTTTGGCCCTGCGGGTCGGGAGGTCGCGGTCACTCGGGTTGGCGCGCTCTGATGCGTCAGCACAGGTGTGTGCGGCGCGGGCTGGCGAGGTGAGTGCACGATCGGCGTGGTCGGCTCCTGCTGCGCCCAGCGCCGCACACGCGGGCCCGGTCGCTCGGATGTGCGTGGGTAGGATGATTCGTGTCGGCGGTCGAGGCAATCCCCCCGCATCTCCCGCCGAAAGCGTGCCCCGGCCGATCCCCCCCCCAGACCGGGGCACGCGCCGTTCATGCGCCGTCTCTGCAGGGGGTCGACATCGACGACGACGAAGGCGGGCGCGCGCGGGCCCGGCCACCGAAAACTGAGGCTGCGACATGCCGATCACGGGCAGGTGAGCGCAGGCACGCCGTGTCGACGCCGACCAGCAGGTGGGTGCGCGTTCTCAGACGGCGTCGAACAACGCCAAATCGCAACTGTCACAGAGCCGTCCAGAAGAGGCATGGCGACCGCGGCCGTGGCCCCACGCGTCGAATGGTGGCCGGTGCCCGGCCGCTCTGACGTCGGCGGCCAGGCGGTCGATCTCGGTTGCGACGTCGGGGAACCACTCGCGGATCAGGCCCAGTTCGGCCGCGCCCTTCGCGTAGGCGCCGCACAAGCAGTCACCGGACATGTGCAGCAGCGCGGAGACCGGATTGCGGGGAACGTCGCCGGTCATGAGCCGATAGGTGTTGAGGTCGTAGACCGTCCAGTTCGCCAGCGGTGACACCCACACCGTCGCGCCTTCCTGTTCGTGTATCGGGATTCGTTTGCGTCGCAGCGACTCCGAGCGGCGCCGACCGGCCAAGAACACGATCCGCTGATTGCGTGGGTCGCTGAGCAGCCGACTTCGCGCGTGCCGCAGGCCGCGTTCCTTCAACATCCTTTTGTCTGCATTGTTCGCGTGTTGCGATTGGCTCGAAGAAGCAACGCGGCGCGCATGTTTGGTGATTGCGCTGCGGCGTGTGATGTTCCTACTGTGACCGCTCGTGATCATGAGCTCCTTCTCGTCGCAGGGCTGGCAGTCGTGGGATGTCCAGCGGCAGCCGGTGGTTCCAGAAGGCATGCCGTTCCTGATGGACGAAGACTTGCTGCTGGAAGACGGCCCGGCCGCGCCGCGTCCGGCGTCGGTGGTGAACCGGTGGCTGCGCGGGCTTCCGGCCAGCGGGGCGCCGGCGCCGGGCTCGTGGCATAACTACGCGCGGGCGGTGAAGGAGTGGGCTGAGTTCCTGGCCGAACACGGTGTGGGACTGTTCGATTCGCGTGATCGGCTCAAGTCTGGGCTGAGCGTGTATGCCGAGTACCGTGCGACCGGGCCGATTCGGGCGCGGTTCGCCGCGACGACCTGGGCGCAGCACATGAGTATCCTGTCGCTGTTCTATCGGTGGGCGCTCGACGAAGGACACGCGCCGGCCGAGCCGTTCACCTACCGTTCGGCGCGGGCGGTCTTCGCCGGAACCGCACGAGAGGTGCGGGTGAATCTGGCAGTGCGCCGCACCCCGAAACCGCATGTGACCATCAAGTACCTGGAGCCGGACTTCATCGACCTGTTCCGCAAGGGCCTGCGTGGGCTGGCGCCGGACGGCGCGGGCGACACCGGGTTCTCGGGTCGCGAGATGACCCGCAACGCCGCGATCGGCGATCTGGCGCTGGCGACGGGGCTGCGGTTGAGCGAGTTCACCCACCTGCTGCCGTGGGAGGTTCCCGCGTTGCCGCCAGCGCCGACGGCGATTCCGATCCTGTTCCCGGTGCCGGAGGGAATCACCAAGGGCCGCAAGTTCCGCAACACCTGGATCTCATACGAGGCGCTGGTCGGGCTGCACGACTACCTGCAACTGGACCGCGCCGCCGCGGCCGACGGATCGAGTTGGCGGCCACCGGCGCGGTGGGGTGATCTGCTGACGGTGACCGACCCGAACGCGCGCGGCGGACGGATCAACGGCGTCCGCCGGTCCTGGAGATCGCTGACCCCCGCGGAGCGACGGCGACTGGTCGCGCCGGACGGTGGGTCGTGCCTGCTGGCGGTGCGAGCCGACGGCGGGCCGTTCACGGCGTGGGCGACGGTGTTCGAGCGCACCGCCGACCGGATCCGGGCGCGGTTCGAACCTCGATTTCCGCATGTTCATCCGCACCGGTTGCGGCACAGTTTCGCGATGCAAACGTTGGAGTACCTGGTGAGCGGCCACTACCGGCGGGCGGCGAAGCTGGTGCGCGACACCGACACCGACGCCGCGCTGGTGTTGTACCTGACCAAAGCCGATCCGCTGCTCGTGTTGCGAGACCTGCTCGGTCACTCGACCGTGCTGACCACGGAAAAGTATGTCAAACGGCTCGATACGACACGGATCTATCGGCAGGCCTACGAAACCGCCGGCGCGGCAACCGGACTCATCGATGACGCTGCGGTGCGGTCGGAGGCCGATACCGAGTTCGACGACGACACCGATCCGGGAGCGCTGTGATGCCGACGATGGTGATCGACGATCCGCTCCGGCTGCGTTGCGTGTTCAGCGACGGCAGTCGGGCCGAGTTCGATCTGGAGGGACTGCCCAACCTGACGTTGGCGCGCGACCTGGCCGCCGGACTGGTGGAGCTGATCCATCCACACGGCAGCGTGGATAGCGCCGGCACCGTCGGCCAGTACCTGCGGGGGTTGCGCAAGATGGTGCTAGTCCTGGCCGCTCAGGGGTTCGACGGTGGCCTCGCAGAGGCGCGTCGCGCGCAGATGGCACAGTTCTGGATGGCGGGCCCCGCCTCGCTGGAGGGGACAACTCGGGCGCTGGTGCAGGGCTACGCGCGATCCGGCGGCAGCCTCGCCGACAACCTTCTCGATCTGGCGTCGGGACGGCAATTCAACCGCCACCCGAGCACGCAACCGTTGCCGCCGTACGCCGAGGCGGAATGGCAGCAACTGACCGCTGCGTGCCGCAAACAGGTCGACGAGTCCTACGCCGCGCACAAACGGACGCTGGCATCGATCCGTAGTCGGCGGCCTACCGATCCGGCCGCATGGTCAGTCGATGACTTCTGGGCGCTGCTGGCAAGACTCGGCCCGCTCGGCAGCAAGCAAGCAGCGGAGGCAATCGGGATGTCGCACAACGCCTTTCGCCACGGCAAGACCAACCTCGTGTTCCACGAGGCGATGATGGCGATGTTCCCGCACCTCGACGTCGTCATCGCCTATCGGCTGCTGTTCGGGATCTACTCGGGCATCGTTCCGGACGGGATCGCCGATCTCGATGTCGGTGACATCGACTGGGCCGGCGATTCGACGGTGTTGCTGTCCTACGTCAAGCGACGCACGACGGACGAAAGTGTCACCTTGCCCCGGCCGGCGGTGCGATTGCTCGAACAGTGGCTTGCACACTCGGCACTGCTGCGCGGCTTCCTACCACCCGACGAGCGAGCCAAGCTATGGGTCGGGATGACTCAGGCCGGGTACTCCCGACGCATCGACCTTGTCGGCTCCGCGACAATCCAGCGGTGGGTGCGTCGGTACGGCATCGTCAACGGCGACGGCGAGCCGTTGAAGATCCATCGGTCCCGCATCCGCACGACCTTTCACGCGCTGCGGGACAAGGGGTCCTGGACCGGCAACGCCCGCGCGACGATCGATCCCAACCACAGCCCCGCTGTCGAGGGCGACCACTACCTGTCGGCCACGACCCCCGGTCAGCGTCACGCCGTCGAGACGATCATGGAGGACGCTCAGCACGACCTGCTGCGTCGCGCGTACCCACCCACCGTGATCGACGAGGAGGACGCCGCCACCCTGGCCGAGCGGTACCCGCAGCTGATGGCGGCGATGAAGCTCGACGACGACGCCATCGCGGAGCTGGTGGGTGGCGCCCGGGACGTCTTCACCGCAGCCTGCGCCGACCAACTCTCGGGGCTGCACGGCCCACCGGGAAAACCGTGCCCCGCCCGGCCGTGGGTGTGCCTGCTATGCCCGCTGGCGGTGTTCGCGCCCCGGCACGCGGCGAATTTGTTACGGCTCAAGGCGTTCTTCTCCCGGCAGTGGCAACAGATGCCCGCCGCCCAATTCATGGCGGTCTTCGGCCCCTACGCCGCCCGCATCGATCAGATCCTCGACCGGTTCGACCCCGCCGAACTCGTCGCCGCCGCCACCCGGATCAGCGGCACCGACGACGAAATACCCCTACGCCCAGAGGAACTCACCGCATGACGACACCAGCCGGATCCGCCATAGGAGGCACGGCGCACCGGTCGCAGTTCGTCGGCGCCAACATCTGCGGCGAGGCCGGGTTCGCGCTGCCCGACGGCGCAGCGCGACCGGTCTTCGACGACGACCTCTGGGACTTCACCCAAGTCATCGGGCTTCCAGTCCAAATGGCTGCTTACGAAAGGCGATTCGACTTCACCGCGATCACCAACCCGCGATGGCGACTGGTCGCCAAGGAACTGGTCCTGGCGCTGCTGGCACCGAACGACGACGCGGTCATCGCGTTGCCGAGAGCCAACCGCACCGCGTTGCATCTGCGCAGCTGCTACGGACGGCTCTACGAAGCCCGACGGTTCTTCGGCTGGCTCGCCGACCGCGGAGTTGCCAGCCTTGCCGAGATCGACACCCGGATCTGCGAGGAATACCTCTCGTTCCGCAGCTACGTCATCGACTCTGACGGCGTTGTTGTCGGGGAGCAGAGTCCCGCGGTCAAGCGGGCCGCAGCGCAGGCCATCATCGACCTGGTCGACTACCGCGACCTGTTCACCGCCGAGCGGGTACCAGCGGATCTACGGCCTTGGGGCGGCGCAACCGCCTCGGCCGTCGGCGGACTGCGATCGCGCGGACGCGAGAACAAGACCCCAGCGGTACCGGACGAGGTGTTGCAGCCGATGCTTGCCGCGGCGCTGTATCTGGTGCAGGCTCTCGGCCCGCACACTGTCGATCTGAACGAGCAGATCCGGCACGCCGACCGCACCTGGGCGGTGAAAGCCTCCGGGCTGCGTCACGACAGCTCCGACATGGTCGACGACATGACCGCGGTGCTCGACAACCACATGGTCACCAACACCCCATTGCCGATGCTCGAGGATCACGAGATCGACCGCAGACTCCACGCCGGTTGGGCCGCCGACGATCCTCTGCTGCCTGTTTCGTTCGGCATTCTCGCTCGCCAAGCTGGTTACGCCGAGTTCCCGGCGCGCAAGCTGCGCGCAGTTCGGAGAGCGTTGGCCGACACCGCGAGAACCGTCGGGGTGGAGAAAGTCTTCGCCCGCAACGCCGCCGAGACGCCGACCGCCGACGGAACCATCACCCGGCCGTGGACCGCGGCGCTGCACCGATCCGAAGCGACCGCGCTCGTCGGCGTCGTACGCACGGCGGCGATCGTCGTCGTGGCCGCGGCAACCGGGATGCGGTCCAGCGAGCTCATGGAGCTGCGGGTCGGGTGCCGCCGTCGGATCGAGGAACCCATCGCCGGCCTCACGCGCTACCGCATCGCGAGCAAGATCGTCAAAGGGCAGGGCCTCGGCGGCATCGACGACGAATGGGTCGTCATCGAACCCGTCTACCGCGCGATCGAACTCCTCGAGCAACTGCACGACAACCGACGCGACGATGCACTTCTGTTGTCCCGCTTCATGTTCCGCAACCGCTTCACCTGGTTCCGCGACTGGGTGAACTCCCCGGCAGGGCAACGTCTCGGCCTGGCCACGATCCCCGAGGAACCGGTGACGCTGCGCATGCTCAGACGCACGCTCGCGCTGGAAATGGCCTACCGGCCCGGCGGCGTCCTTGCCGCGAAACTGCACCTCAAACACATCACCGCGGCCACGACCGAGGGCTACGCGACTCGACCGGGCGGTGCGCAAGCCGAACTGCTCGCCGAAGTGAACAAGCACGAAGCCGACCGCAAGCTCGAACTCGTGCTCACCGAGTTCCGCAACTACCAACGCGGCGTGCAGCCCGCCGGACCGGGCGCCCGACGCCTGAGTGAGTTCTTCGCAAGCATCGACGCCGAATCCCTCACGGAATCGGCTGCGGCGCCGAAGGTGCAACGCAACGACCGCGACATCCTCAACCTGCTGTCCAAACGCGCCAACGTGCTGCATCTGGGCCCGGCGAACTACTGCTGGTTCACTGACCCCTCTCGCGCCCTATGTCTCAAACTGGCCGGCACGACCACCGCCGAGAAGCCGATGATCGGCATGTGCGACTCCGCACGCTGCCCACAGGCCACCCACCACCAGGCCCACCGCTCCGTGTGGACCGAGCATGCCGAACGGACCAAGACCTTCATCGGGCAACTCGGCAGGACCCGTGTCGCCGAACGCGACCGCCTCACCGCGGACTACAACCGCGCCCTCCGCGTCATCTCCGACATCGACGCCGCCGGTGCAGCCGCCACGAACGAGGACGAATCGTGAGAATCAATGCCGCCCAACGAATCCAGAACGAGAACCGCATCCGCGCGGCCATGGACCGGCTCCTGCGTGGCGAGCTCCCGCCCGGCGGGAACTGCGACATCAAGACCCTCGCCAGTGAAGCGGACGTCGACCGCACCGCCTTCTACGGCAACCGGCCCTATGCCCATCTGCGCAGCGAGTTCGAGAACCGGGTCCGACAGCTACAGAACTCCGGGCAGACTCCAGATCCGAAAGCAGCGCAGATCCAACGCCTCAATACCGAGATCGACAAACTCAGAAGCCGTCTCGCACAGGCGAATACGGTAATCGAGGAACTGACCGACTTTCGTCGCCAGGCGCTGGCGAGACTCGCTGCTCAACACGAGGAGATCAACAGACTCCGGGCCCTCGCGGATCAGATTGCCGACGTCACCGACCTGCGACGAGCACGGCACAAGATCATCGGCCCGTGCTGAACCTTCGCGGGCCAACGGTTATGCGGACGCGCCCTCGGGTGACGCAGAACAGCATGTGCACTCGCCGGCAGTCCATTCGGGATATCCAAACATGTCGACAACCAGATCGCCGTCCGGCGTGGATGTGATCCGACCGTGACTCAACGGTTCCAGCGCACGTTCCAAAGATTGGATGACGCTGTCTGTTGTGCTGGTGACGGCGTCGAGCGCCGTCCTCACGATCGGTGCTATCTGCTCATCCTTGTTGTCGCCCAGCGTGTATCGCGTGCGAGACGGACCGAATTCTTTGCCGACGACCGAGCCGTCGTAGGAGTGAACGTCGCGTAGGTGTCCCGCGAACCGGTCGACGCCGGCGAGCGAGGCACTCTCCACGCGCCAGCGATGGAAGTCCTCGCCGCGTGACTGCTCAAGCTGGCGCCACGGCTCGCCGCAGGCCAGTTCGCGAAGACGATCGGCCAGCGAACGAACGGAGGAATGCGAACTACATTTGGCGATCTTGCGGAGAGTTCTCGTGTTGCCGTCATCCAGCGAGATCCATGCGTGCCGATCGTCCGAGAAGGGCGTCAATGCGGTCATCATCCTCGCGATATTCGGATTTTTCGACTTGGCCGCGGCAGCACGAAGCTGTGGATCCAGGACGAGAGCGCGGGCAATGAGGTTAGCGAGCCGGTGACCGATCGATATCACTGCGTTGGCGTTGGCTTCGCTCAGGAAGCGTTGGCCGAGCTTCATGTTCGACGGCAGGTCGCCGATCGCCCGGGCGCGACGATGCCACTCGACCTCGATCTCAGAGGCGGCGACCAGCATCAGGGACTCGCCGATTGTCCCGGCCAAACCGCACAGCTCGCGCCAGGGATCTTCCGCCAGCGCACAGTCCACGGCGGCGATGTAATCGGCATGACCGCGGAAGTTCCAACAACGGTCGGCGACTTCGAGGACTCGCTCCAGGCCCAGATCTTCGTGAGTCGGCTGGTCGGCATTCGGCGCCCCATGTGCCGCCACATAGGAAAGCTTGATGGCATGGAATTGACGCTCGTCGTGGTCGCCGGTCGGCACAGACAGCAATTCTCGTGGCGAGACAGCATCGACTGCAACGCGAAATCACCTCTTCCCCGGACTTCACCGAGCGAGCGCATCGTGATCTGCGTCACATTCGTCCCCACCGGATCGCCACACGCCTTGCGCACAGCGTCGCAAGCCACCGCATCGGGAACGTCCAGGTTCAAACGCAACACGAACCCGACCGCACACGGTCAGTGCGGAGACAAGCGTCCCGTACATCAAACCGTGCAGGGCTGGTCCGGGAAAACCGCGCTCCAGCACCAGATCCCGATACGGCGTCGGAGCAACCTCTTCCAGAAGTGGCAGGCCCCAGTGCTGACAGGTGTCTCGCACGAACTGCCTGGTCTGCTCGATGCCGATGGTGGTGTTGCAATGAATCGCGTGCGTCGCGACCGACCTGAACAGGTGCGCAAGCGCCGTGGAATCGTCGCCGCCGGAGAACAACACGCATTCGGCAGCCACTTTCCGGTCAGCGCGATGCCGAGCCAAAGCGTCGGCTCGGATTGCGAACGCCTGCTCGACGAGCGCTTCGACGCGCCGCTCACGGTCCCGCCGCGACAACGCAACGACCACCGACGCGGGCGTCGGAGCATCCCAAGCCGGGTGAAGCGGATCGCCGACCCAAGCCTCGGAAATCGGAAACAACGCAGTCACAATCTGCTCCTACATGCCTTCGGGAACGGCTCTGCCCCCAGTGAACAGCTCGACTCGACTCGACATCACGTCGTCCGCGGCATGATCACCGACGGGTGACGGTGAACTACCAACGGTCACAACAACACCCAACGTGGAGCGACACCCTATGGGCGGCGCATAGCCACCGCGGGGCGGCATCATCGTGGATGTGAGTTTCATGCAGGCGCCTGCTCGCCGCGGCGATCGGCACGGGCTCGATGCCGCGCGATGGTGGTCGCGACCGCGATGGCATCGGACGCGGGTACTCGGATCTGGAAGTCGACCCTGCGGTCGTCGAGAACGGTGACACGGCCGCCGTTGTCCCGCTTTCCGAACGATGCTTCATGCGGCGTGTGGGTCAGGCGCCCATTGAGGATGCCTACCAACCGGACGAGCAGGGCATGTCGGCGCGCGCGATCCGCGTCGTGGCGGCGCTTGCTCTCGACGGCGACTGCGAGCGCGTCGCGGTAGCCAGCCGACAACAGCCTGCGCTCGATCTCGGCCGCGATCCGGGCCGGGCCCTTGGAAGCGGCGACGTTGATCTCGAACGAGCGCGAGCCGTGTCAATGGCCAATCTTTTCTCCCCGGTGGCGGCCAGTTGTTCGCCCCGGTGGCG
>CAKZIX010000021.1 GCA_936936565.1 uncultured Nocardiaceae bacterium
TGAGTGGTGCCGTTGGTTCGGTTGGTGGGATGGACGTGCCCATTCATTCGCTGGGTGTCCGGTTGGGGGTGCGTTCGCGCGGGGTGTGGTTTGTGCGGATGAGTGGTGCCGTTGGTTCGGTTGGTGGGATGGACGTGCCCATTCATTCGCTGGGCATCCGGTGAGGGTGCGTTTGGGCGGGGTGAACGTTCGTGCGGGTGAATGGTTCGGTCAGCGGGACGAATGTGTGCATTCATGCTGGTGGCGCGACGTCGGACGCGCGCGGACCGGCAGTCGGGAGATGGAACACTTGTTGTTCACACGTTTGCATTTCATCCACAATCGGCGAATTCGCGTACCACGCACGGCGCCAATTGCAGCAGACTCGCTGGTGTGAAGCGGGGCGATTGGGCTGTCGAGCCAGCTCTTCTCAACGACGCGGCGACGCACGGCGTCGTGCGGTCGGCCACGTTGGTGCGGCTCGGGGTCGCCGCGTCGACCGTGAGCACTCGCTGTCGCGCCGGTGGGTCGTGGCAGCGTCTATTGCCGGGAATTGTGTTGTTGCACAACGGTTGCCCATCATCGATCGAACGAAGCGCGGCGGCGCTGCTGTACGGAGGCCGGCACGCGGTGTTGTCGGGTAGTGCCGCGGTCGGCATGCACGGCTTGCCGACGTCGACGAACGATGTCTTGGTACTCGTACCGGCGGCGGTGCGACGAACGTCGTCGGGTTTCGCGGTGCTGCAGCGCACCACCAGGATGCCCGATCCGGTGATCCGGTCCGGCCTGCGTTGCGCCCCAATCGATCGCAGTGTGATCGACGCGGCACGCGGCGCGCAGTCCATCGGGCAGTGCCGGGCACTGCTGGCGGCGTGTGTGCAACGGCGCCTTACATCTGTCGATGAGTTGGCGATTGAGCTCGCGGCAGGCCAGATGCGCCACAGCGCGCACGCCCGTGCGGTCCTCGAGGAACTCGGTGATGGCGCACATTCCGTCGCGGAAGTGAACGCGCACAAGATTTATCGGCGCGCCCGATTGCCCGCAATGCTGTTCAATTGCGACCTGGTCGACGAATGCGGCACATTCGTAGCGCGACCGGATGGATGGCTCGACCAGGTCGGCCTGGCCTGGGAAATCGACTCGTTGGCACACCATCTTTCGCCCAAGGATCACGAAGCGACAATGCTGCGACGCGCGATGTTGCAGCGGTACGGCGTCGTCGTAGTTTCGCACCTTCCGCGAACGCTCGATCGGGCACCGGAGACGGTGATTGCCGATCTACGGGCGGGCTATCGCCTCGCCTGTAGCAGGCCACGACCAACCCTGTACCCCGCGCACACCGACCGCCTGCCGACCCGCGGCGCTGCAACGAATGGCGCCATCCGTGCAGGTGGGTGAACCGGCCACCGCCGAAGTGGCTGAACAAATGGCGCCATCCGTCCACGCGGGTGAACCGACCACCTCCGAAGCGACTGAACGAATGGCGCCATCCGTCCGACTAACCGAACGAATGGCGCCGTTCATCAGCGTGTCAGCGCGAAGCCCAGGAGGCCTTCAGGTCGGCCAGGGCGTCGGTGCCCAGGCCGGACAGCGACATCGGGGCGTGCTCGACCGTTTCGGCGGCTGGGGCCGGTTCGGCGGCCTCCACGGCGGCCGCCAGTTCCCCGATGGTCGGATGCTCGAACACCAGCTGCGGAGTGAGAGCCAGGCCGTGCTCGTTGGCGCGGGTGGCCCACTGGATGGCCATCACGCTGTCACCGCCGAGGGCGAAGAAGCCGTCGTCGCAACCGATCTCGTCGATCTCGAGCAGCTCCTCCAGCAGCGCGACCAGGGTCCGTTCGGTATCGGTCTGCGGTGCAACGTGATCCACGTCGACGGGGGCGGTTGCAGTCGCGGCGGCGACGACCCGCGCCGTGCGGGTCCACCCGGCGGGCAGTACGTCCAGTCCGGTGACGGCGACGTCGGGCGTCTCGGCGAATGCGGTGAGCACCCGCACCAGCACGTCGGCGAACACCGCACCCGTGTCCGGTTCGTACAGATCGGGATTCACCACCACGCGCAGCGAGACGTCGCCGCTGGGCTCCACCGTGTAGTCGAAGTGCACGTCCATGAAGGACACCTCGTACTCGGCGGGCAGCGGGGTGAGCACCGTCGAGGCGTCCAGCGGCACCGGCTGTGCGCGGTGCCGGAAGTGCATCATCACCTGGAACAACGGGTTTCGCGACAGCCGCCGCGGCGGGTTGATCGTCTCGACCACGCGCTCGAACGGCACCACCTGGCGGCTGATGGCGTCCAGCGACGTCTCGCGCACCCGGGTCAGCACGTCGCGCAGCGCCGGCTCGCCCGACAGGTTCGTCCGCAGCACAACGACATTGGCGAACAATCCGACCAATTCGTCGGTGGCGGAGGCGATCCGGTTGGCGACGGCCGCGCCGATGGCGATGTCGTCGCCCGCGCCCAGCGCCGCCAGCGTCACCGCGCCGGCCGCCTGGCAGAGCATGAATTCGGTTGCGCCCGTTGCTTCGCCGACGGCCTTCACAGCGGCCCACGTGGCGGCCGGCAGGGTGCGTGACGTGGCCACACCGTCGCGGCCGAGCACCGGCGGGCGCGGCCGGTCGTGGGCGACGGCGATCTCGTCGGGCAGGCCCGCCAAACTGGTGCGCCAGTAGTCGATCTGGGCCGCGCCGTAGGTGCTGTCCGAGCCACGGTCGAAGTGCGTACGCTGCCACATCGCGAAATCTGCGAACTGGATGGGCAATTCGGACCAGCTCGGTGAATCGCCCTGCAGTCGGGCGCGATACGCGACGACGAGGTCGTCGACGAAGATCTGGCAGGAACGCTGATCGCAGATGATGTGATGCATCAGCACCGCCAGCTCGTGAGTGTCGTCGTCGAGCACGTACAGGCGCACCCGTACCAGCGGTTCGCTGGAAAGGTCGAAAACGTATTCGTCCCAAGCGATTCGATCGTCGTCGGACGGTGCACCGGAGACGACCTCGATCGGCACCGGCCCGGCCGGCGCGATCAGCTGATACGGCGTGCCGGTGGCGTCCGCGGGGAAGGTGGTGCGCAACGACTCGTGCCGGGCGAACACGTCGGCAACCGCCGCGCGCAGTACCTCGAGATCCACCGGACCGCTGACGCGCACGGCGAACGGCACGTTCTCACCGGTGATCGGGCCTTCCAGATTGCGCTGAATCCAGTAGGCGCGCTGCGAGTACGACAGAGGAACATGCTCGGGCCGTGCTTGTTTGGTCAGGCTGAGCGTCGTCGTGGTCGGTTGGACGGGTCCGTCCGGGGCCGCGTCGAGGTCGTTGTCGGTGTCCTCGTCGAGGTCGACGCCGAACTCCTCGCGGAACACCGCAGCCACGTGTGCCGCGAGCCCGCTCACGGTGGGATGGTCGAACGCGGCGCGCACGTCGATCTCGACGCCGAATTCCGAGTTGACCATCGTCACCAACCGCGCGGCCAGCAGCGAATGCCCGCCGAGGGCGAAGAACGAATCGTCGGCGCCCACCAGGTCGCGTTTGAACAGCGTGGCGAACAACTCGCCGATCCGCTGTTCGGTCGCGGTGCGCGGTTCCCGGTACGGCTGAGTGGATACCGGCATCGGCTCCGGCAGCGCCCGGCGGTCGAGCTTGCCGTGCACGGTCAACGGGATTTCGGGAATCACCGCGAAGGCGGCGGGCACCATGTGCTCGGGCAGCCGCGCCGCGACGTGCGCGCGCACGGCGTCCAGATCGACCTCGCCAGCGCCCGCAACGACATATGCGGCGAGAATCGGGCCGACCGAATCCTGTTCGGCGGCAATGACAACGCAGTGCGCAACCGCGGGGTGCTCGGTGATGACGGCTTCCACCTCGCCGAGCTCGATCCGGAAGCCACGCACCTTGACCTGTTCGTCGGCGCGGCCCACGAATTCGATGTCGCCGTCGGCGTTGCGCCGCGCGAGGTCCCCCGAGCGGTACAGCCGCCCACCCGGCGAGAACGGATCGGCGACGAAGCGCTGCGCGGACAGACCGGGGCGGTTCAGGTAGCCGCGCGCGAGTTGCGCACCACCCAAATAGATTTCGCCAACGACGCCGTCGGGCACCAGCTGCAGTGCGTCGTCGAGCAGGTACAGGTAGACGTTCTGGTTCGGCTTGCCGATCGGCACGATCCGGGTGCCCTGCGGTCCGTCGACCGGCATATGGGTGGCCGAGACGACGGCCTCGGTGGGCCCGTAGTGATTGCGCAGCTTGGCGTCGAAGACGGTTGCGAAGCGGTCGGCCACCTCACCGGGAAGTGCCTCACCGCCGACCGGCACGTGGCGCAGTGCCCGCCACTCCGCGACGTCGGGCAGCATCAGGAAGGTCGCCAGCATCGACGGCACCATGTGCAGCACGGTGACGCCGTGGCGGGTGATCAGATCGGCGACGTAGGGCAGGTCGCGGTAGGCGTTCGGCTTCGGCACCACCAGGCGTGCGCCCTTGGTCAGGGTGACGAAGATGTCCAGCATCGACGCGTCGAAACTCACCGACGACGATTGCAGGACCCGGTCGTGCGCGTCGACCGACCATTCGGCGTTGAAGCCGGACAGGTGCTCGGCGATGGCGGCGTGCGGCACCGGGACGCCCTTCGGCTTGCCCGTGGAACCCGACGTATAGATGACGTAGGCCAGGCACGAGGGGTGCACTGTCACTTCGGGATCGGTATCGGGGCGAGCGGAGCGACGGGGGTTGTCACTGTCGGCGGCGTAGTCCCAGCTGTCGAGCACTAGTTTCGGCTGCGCGTCGTCGAGCAGGTACGCGATGCGCTCGGCCGGGTAGGCCGGGTCGATCGGCAGGTAGGCGCCGCCTGCCTTGAGTACCGCGATGGCGGCCACCACGAAGTCGATCGAGGTTTCCAGCGGCAGCGCCACCAGGTCTTCCGGACCGACACCTTTGTCGATCAGCCAGTGCGCCAACCGGTTTGCGCGCCGGTTCAGCTCGGCGTAGGTCAGTTCCAGCTCGTCGCTGGCCAGCGCCACCGCCTCGGGGGTGGCGGCGACCTGGCGCTGCAGCATGGCGGTCAGCGTGGTCGGCGCCGCGGTCACCAGCGCGCCGTGCGACGCGGCGAGGATGTCCGCGCGCTCGGCGGGATCGAGCAGCTCGACCGTGCGGATCGGCACGTCCGGGGCGCGCAGGGCGCCGTCGAGGAACCGCAGGTAGTGCGTGAGCAACTGGCGCACCGTCGCTTCGGTGCACGAATCGGTGCGGTAGGTCGCTTCGATCCGGGCCCCGCCGGCGCAGTCGAAGACCACCATCAGCCCGAGTGGTTCCTGCGCGGTCAGGTTGCCCAGTTCCAGCGGCGTGGATTCGGTTCCGGCCAAACGGAACCCGGTCGACTCGGTGCGGGCGGCGAAGCTGAGCTGGGCCAGCTGGGCGAGTCCGTCGTGGCCGCCGCGGTCGGGGTTGACGGCGCGGATCACCTCGTCGATTCCGACGCTCTGGTTCGCGAAGGCCGCCGTGCACTGGTCGCGGCTGGCCTCGACGAGGGCGGCGAAGTCGTTGCGTCCGTCCAGAATTGCCCGGATCAGCACGGTGTTGCCGAAGTAGCCGACCACGTCGGTAGCCTCGCGGGTGCGGTCGACTACCGGCACCGAGATGGCGAAATCGCCTGCGCCGGTGTACCGGTGCACGACGGCCTCGAATGCGGCCAGCAGCACCATGAACGGCGTGGCGGCCTGCGCGCGCCCGAATTCGGCTGCCCGGGTGAGCAATTCGGATGGTACGGACACGCTCGAGCGGGCGGCGGCGATGCTCGGCGTGCCGGTGGCCGGCGCGGCCGGCAGGTCGATCCGTTCCGGCAGGGGAGTCAGGGTGTTTCGCCAGAACTCCGCGTCGCCGCCGCCGGGCAGCGGCACCGCAGCGTATTGGGCACGCACCGGCGCGAGCGCCCCGCCCGCGTACGCGGTCTCGAGTTCGGTGAACAGCACCGGCCAGGACTCGTCGTCCCAGGCGATGTGGTGGATGGTGAGTGCGACGACGTGCTCGTCGTCGGCCGTGCGCGCCAGCGTGACCCGCAGCGGACAATCGTTGGCGAGATCGAACGGACGTGAGAAGTCGCGTCGTGCCAGCACTTCCAGGCGCCGATCCCGACCGGCCTCGGTAAGCTCGCGCAGATCGTGTTCCTGCCAACCATATTCGGCCTCGGCGCGCACGCTGGCCTGCGGCTCGCCGTCGACGACTGAATAGGTTGTGCGCAGAATGTCATGGCGGGCAACGAAACTCGTGAACGCTGCGCGCAGCCGCACCGCGTCCAGTTCGCCGGTGAGGCGGTAGGCGACGCAGATGTTCAGCGTGGTGTCGGCCGGATCGAGGGTCTGCACGAACCACATGCGGCGCTGCGCGGCGGACAGTTCGCCGGGCGCACGCCGGGGCGCGGCCGGTGCGGTCGCCAGGCCGGCTTCCTGCAACCGCTTGCGGAGCAGCTGCTTTCGAAGATCCTCGGACATGTCGGGTGCATCCTTTCGGGCGGTCGGCGGTGCTTGCGGGGCCCGCCATCAGGGCTCAGGGCAATTCGCGCACTACGGCGTCGACGGCGCGTCGCCACCGGGCCGCAAGGTGTTCGATGTCGGGTTTGCTGAACAGATCGCGTCCGTAGCGCAGCAGGGTCACCAGCTGGGGTGTGCCGCCGGCGGTTTCGGCCGCCTGCACGCCGGCGATGACGTCGAGCGCTTGACGCATCGGAAAGTTCGGCTCGGGCGCGGCCGGTAGCTGGTCGAGCAGGCCGAGTTCGGTGACCGGGGCCCACGCCCCGTCCGTGCCACCGGCCAGATCGAGTCGGCCGAGGTAGCTGAACAGCACCTGCGGTTCCGGTGCGGCGGCAAGCGCGGCGTCGCCGCGCAGGTACCGCAGCACCCCGTAGTCGGCGCCCTGGTTGGGCACGGCGGCCAGGTGTGCGCACACGGCGTCCAGGTGGGCCCGCGCGGAACCGGCACCGGCACCGAGGCGGGCCGGGAACAGGCTGGTGAACCAGCCGACGGTCTGTGCGGTGTCGAGGCCGTCGCCCGGCGTACCTGCCTGCGCGTCCGCGCGACCGTGCGCTTCGAGCAGCACCGTGGTTCCCGCCGTGGCGTTTTGACCACGCTCGCGGCGCCACTCGGCGACCGTGAAAGACAGCGCGGCGAGCAGGATTTCGCGGACGCCGACGCCTGGGGTGAGCCGGTCGACGAAAGCGGCGGGCATGGTGACCACCTGCACACGGCAACTGCCGAGGGTGTCGGTGGCTGGATCGGGCAAACGAGTGCCGAGTGCCGGCTCGGGGCCCTCGACTTGGCGCCGCCAGTAGTCGCGCTGGGTACCCGGATCGCGCTCGTTGAGCAGCCGCGCCCACTGCCGGTAGCTGGTGAACTCGACGGCGGGCTTGGGTTCGTCGCCTGCCTGCACCTGCTGCCAGGCGTGCGCAAGGTCGCCGAGGATGATGTGCCACGACACCGGATCCACCGCGATGTGATGGATCCGCAGCAGCAACCGGTCGGTGCCGACGCGGGACGCACGTACGAGATGGCCTGCGGCCGGGTCGATTCCGGTCGGGGTGAACAACTCCGCCGCGCGCACGACGCCCGGGGGGCGGGTGACGATCTGCTCGTCGACGAGGACCGCGCGCAGCATCTCGTGGCTGTCGAGCAGCGCCTGCAATACCGCCTCGAGTTGAGCCTGGGAGATGCCGGCGGGGAGCCGGACCATCATGTCCAACGTGAAATTGCGGTAGCTGCGCGGACCGCTGGCGTGCTCGAGCATCCAGGACAGCACCGGCACGGGTGCGACCGGACCGAATTCTTCGGTGGCGTCCGGACTTTCGGTGCGCGCACCGCTGTCGACGGCCGCGGCGAGATCGGCGATCGTGCCGGCCGCCAACACCATGCGCGGGTTCACCGCCACACCGTTGCGGCGCAGCGCGTTGACGAAACCGATCGCGACGATGCTGTCCAGGCCCAAGGCGACCAGCTCGGCCTCGGGATCGGCTGTGGCGCCGGTGACTTCGGCGAACACCCGGCACAGTGTGGCCTCGGTGTCGGTGCGCGGCGCCCGCGCGGTGTGGGTGGCCAGCTCCCGGTGCGCACGCGCGGTCAGGGCGGGCACATCCAACTTGCCGTTGCGGTTCATCGGCAAGTCCGCCGTCGCCACGATGCGCGCCGGCACCATGTACGACGGCAGCGTGCGCGCCAATTCCGCACGCAGCCCGTCGGTTTCGCCGACCACGAACGCAACCAGGCTGGTACCGGCGCGCGCACGTGCGACGACGACCGCCGCGGCCTGCACCCCCCGGGCGCGCAGCAGTGCCGCTTCGATGTCACCCAGCTCGATGCGATAGCCG
>CAKZIX010000022.1 GCA_936936565.1 uncultured Nocardiaceae bacterium
TCGAGACCAAGGGCGGCGTGATGACCAAGCTCATCGAGCGCAACACCACGATCCCCACGCGGCGTAGCGAGACCTTCACCACGGCCGACGACAATCAGCCGTCGGTGCAGATCCAGGTCTACCAGGGCGAGCGCGAGATCGCGGCGCACAACAAGCTGCTCGGCAGCTTCGAGCTGACCGGCATCCCGCCGGCCCCGCGTGGCGTGCCGCAGATCGAGGTCACCTTCGACATCGACGCCAACGGCATCGTGCACGTCACGGCCAAGGACAAGGGCACCGGCAAGGAGAACACGATCAAGATCCAGGACGGCTCCGGGCTGTCCAAGGAAGAGATCGACCGGATGGTCAAGGATGCCGAGGCGCACGCCGCCGAGGACAAGGCCCGCCGGGAAGAGGCCGAGACCCGCAACCAGGCCGAGTCGCTCGTCCACCTCACCGAGAAGTCGCTCAAGGAGAACGAGGACAAGGTCTCCGGCGAGGTCAAGACCAAGATCGAGGCCGCGGTCCAGGGTGTCAAGGACGCGCTGGCGGGCAGCGATCTGGCCGCGGTGAAGACGGCGGTCGAGACGCTGGCCACCGAGTCGCAGGCGATGGGCGAGGCGATCTACCAGTCGCAGGCCGAGCAGGCCGCCGCCTCCGGTGACGGCGCGACGGGTCCGGCCGGTGCCACCCAGAGCGACGACACCGTGGTGGACGCCGAGGTCGTCGACGAGCCCGGCACCAAGTGAGCGACAAGCCCGCCGAGCAGGAGCCGGTGACGATCGTCGACAACCGACGAATCGACCCCGACACCGGTGACATTCGGGACGCGGCGCAGCCGGAAGCTGCTGCGCCGCAACCCGGCTCGGTCGAACCAGGGGAGGTCGCCGAGGCTGTGGACGCAGCCGGGGACGTGGCGAGCACCGACACCGACACAGCAGCGGCAAAGATCGCCACCGAGCTGGCCGAACGCACGTCCGATCTGCAGCGGCTCACCGCTGAATACGCCAACTACCGGCGCCGCGTCGACCGCGACCGCAAGGCCGTGGTGGACAACGCCAAGGCGGCGGTGATCGCGGACCTGCTGGTGGTGCTCGACGATCTGGACCGCGCGCGTGCGCACGGGGATCTGGAGAGCGGGCCGCTCAAGGCCGTCGCCGACAAGCTGGTCACCGCGTTCGACAAGCACGGCCTGGTGGCCTTCGGCGACGCGGGCGAGTCCTTCGATCCGGCGCTGCACGAGGCCGTGCAGCACGAGGGGGAGGGCCACGACCCGGTTGTTGGCACCGTGCTGCGCAAGGGTTACAAACTGGGCGAGCGCGTCTTGCGCCACGCCTTGGTGGGCGTCACCGACGGTGTGGCCGACCTCGCGTCGGATCCCGAAAATGCAACGCCCCCAGTAGAATCCGAACAGTGACCGCGAGAGGAGGAGATACCTGATGGTCCAACGGGAGTGGCTGGAGAAGGACTTCTACTCCGAGCTTGGTGTCTCCTCCGACGCGTCTGCGGACGACATCAAGAAGGCCTATCGCAAGCTCGCACGCGACCTGCACCCGGACGCGAACCCTGGCAACAAGGACGCCGAGGAGCGGTTCAAGCTGGTCAGCGAGGCGCACTCGGTGCTCAGCGATCCGGCCAAGCGCAAAGAGTACGACGACACGCGCAAGATGTTCGCCGGTCCGGGTCCTGGTGGTGCCTTCAGAGGAGGCTTCAACCAGGGCGCCGGCTTCTCCACCGAGTTCAACATCGGCGACCTGTTCGGCGGCGGTGCCGCCGAGGGCGGACTGAGCGACATTCTGGGCGGGCTGTTCAACCGGGGCGGCACGCGCACCGCGTCGCGGCCGCGCCGCGGCAGCGACGTCGAAACCGACACCACGCTGGGCTTCCGCGAGGCCGCCCAGGGTGTCACCCTGCCGCTGCGGCTCACCAGCCCGTCGCCGTGCACCACCTGCCACGGCAGCGGCGCCAAGCCGGGCACCAGCCCGCGAGTGTGCCCGCGCTGCAACGGTTCCGGCGTGGTCAGCCGTAACCAGGGCGCGTTCGGCTTCAGCGAGCCGTGCGACGACTGCCGCGGCACCGGATCGATCATCGACAATCCGTGCCCGGATTGCACCGGCAGCGGCATCCAGAACCGCACCCGCACCATCTCGGTCAACGTCCCGCCGGGCGTGTCCGACGGGCAGCGCATCCGGGTGAAGGGGCAGGGCGAGGCCGGCCTGCGCGGCGCCCCGCCCGGCGACCTCTACGTCACGGTGCACGTCAGCGACGACAAGGTCTTCGGTCGCGCAGGCGAGGACATCACCGTGAGCATTCCGGTCAGCTTCAGCGAATTGGTATTGGGTACAACGCTTTCGGTGCCCACGCTGGACGGCCGCGTCGGCGTCAAGGTGCCACCCGGTACGCCCGACGGCCGGATTCTGCGAGTCAAGGGCAAGGGCGTCAAGCGCCGGGACGGTTCGGCGGGCGACCTGCTCGTCACGGTCAAGGTCATGGTGCCTGCGCATCTGGATGCGGCGGCCACCACGGCGCTGCAGCAGTACGTCGAGGCCGAGAAGGCAAGCGGGTTCGATCCGCGGGCGGGATGGCCAGGTGCGTCATGACCCGCAAGCAGGATCCCGAGCCCACCCCGGTTGAGCTGTTCGTCATCTCGGTGGCGGCGCAGCTCGCCGGGATGCACGCACAGACGCTGCGCACCTACGACCGGCTGGGGCTGGTCACGCCGCAGCGCACGTCCGGCGGTGGGCGCCGATATACCCCGCGCGACGTGGAGCTGTTACGCGAGGTGCAGCGGCTGTCCCAGGACGAGGGTGTCAACCTGGCCGGCATCAAGCGCATCATCGAGCTCACCAACCAGGTGGAGGCGCTGCAGCAGCGCGTCGCCGAGCTCACCCAGGAAGTCGAGGGAATGCGCGCGTCGTTCCGACGTGATCTTGTTCCAATTCCCCGCAGCACCGCGCTCGTGGTCTGGGAACCCAAGAATCGTCGATAAAACAAACCAAAGGTCCGAAAATGGTCCGCCGGGTTGTCGGCAGGGTCATTTGTGATCTGCCCGTGATTCAAAAACCTGCGTCTGCTGGCAGGTAGCGAACGAAAAATTGTGCGTCCACCGCGTGCTCGAGGGCGGCCTGGATGTCGGCCTCGGTGTGCGCGGCCAACCGGCGCAACTCCGTCAACGGAACCTCGGGGCGCGCGGTCAACGTGAGACGAATGGTAGGCCGTCGGCGGTGAATCACCGCGATCGCGCCCGCGTGTCTGATCCCGGGGTGTCGCGCCAGCATCGTGGCCGCCGCATTGCCCACCTGCGTCATATGCACCGACAACGTCCCGAAATCGCCGCTACCAGGCAATTCGACTGCCGCCAGCCGGTGCGGGCGGACATTCGCGCTCAACAGCCACAACCCGGCCACCAGCAGCACCACCACGGCGGCACCCAGCGCCCACGGCCACCACGACTGGTGCGGAGCCTGCGCATACCACCCCTGGTCCGCATATCCGAACAGCGTGCGGACCGCGGCTACACCCGCGCGCCAGCACAGCACCAACACCCCGCCGGCGATCAACCCCACGCCCACGACCACCGCGATGAACCGGTCGATCCCGGCGACCGTGCGCCTCACGAACCGCTCCGGTGCGCCGCGACGACAACGCTCACCCGCGGCGTGCGGACCAGCTCCGCCAACACGGCCGAGACCGCACCCAGCACCGCCGCGCGCACCGCCTCCGGATCCGCCGACGACGTCGTCACCTGCACCCGAACCAGCTTTTCCGACGCCGTGGTGTGCGCCGTGACGACCCCGCTGACCTGCAGCGACGTCGCGGTGCACATGCGCGCTACATCGGTCGGCCACAACCACAGCACGGGCGCGCCGCCCGCAGGTACATGTGGACGCGAACGCGGCACGACGAACAGCACCAGCATCGCCGCACCGGCCACCACGGCCCCCGCCGCGGCCGGCAGCATCCAGGTCTGCCAGCTGAGCTCCGCGATCCACTCGAACACCCCGCGCGACCACTCCGCGCCGCCGATCACCCTGCGCTCGACGAGGAAGTCCCGCAACGCGATCAACCCCGCCACGATCAGCGCAACCGACGTCACGACCGCCACCGGCGCCGCCGCCGGAATCGCCGCCGGATCGTCCACCCGCTCCGAGCGCACGCCACCACCCCGCACGCTCGGTGCCACGACCTGCTCGACGGGCCGCTCGCTCACGGCGCCGGCTCCGGTACCACCTCGAGCACCACCACATCCACCCGCGCCGCCTGTCGGCCCGTCAATCGCTGCAGCTCACCGGCCACATGCGCGCGCACCTGCCGACACGTCGCGGCCACCGGACCCGGCCAGCTCAACGCCACATCCACGCGCACATTGGGCCGCACCGGCGTCATGTCCACCGTCGCCCGCGGCCCCTCCCGCCCGGTCAGCGCCCCCAGCCGGCCCGGCCGCCGCAGGACCCCCGGCACATCCAGCGCCGCCCGCTCCACGATGCGCGCGGCCGCCCGATTCCGGATGACCAGCACGCCGTGTTCGATGGCCTCGCTGTGCTTGATGGCCTCGCTGCGCTCGGCGGGTTCCCGCGCCTGCCACGCGTGGTCTTCCCTCGTCGGCTCGCTCGCTGCGCTCGCTTCGCTCCTCGGTCCAGACCACGCGGGCGCGGGAACGGGCTCGCTGCGCTCGCCGTCCAGGGCTGAGTTGTCGCTGGTCAGCTCGCTGCGCTCGGGGGCGGGGTCGCCGTCGGCCGGACCTGGTGCGCTCATTTCACGCGGGGCTCGGCGTCGCGCGCGGGCACGTCGTCGCCGTCGAAGTACACGTCGTGGACGGTGATGTTCACTTCGGTGACCTCGAGTCCGGTCATCCGCTCGACTGCGGCCACCACGTTCCGGCGGATCGCGACGGCCAGATCCGGCAAGGCGACGCCGTAGTAGGCGACGATGCCGATGTCGAGCGCGGCCTGCTTCTCGCCGACCTCCACGGACACGCCCTGCGCCACGTTGGTGCGCGCCGCCGGGATCGAATCGCGCAACCGGCCCACCATCCGCGAGCCGCCGCCCACCTCGCGGACACCGGAAATTTCTCTGGTCGCGATGCCGGCGATCTTCGCGACCACGGTATCGGTGATGACGGTGCGGCCGACGCCGACGGGAGCGGTCATACCACGATCCTTCCACGCCGGCGGCCTCACCGCCGCCGACCGTGCCGTGCCGCCGCGTGCTTAGCCCGGTATTTGCGTTAGTCGATATGCGCATAAAATTACCGGCGTGTAGTTCACCCGCCGGTTTCCTTCGATTCGAATTCTCGCTTAGACTTCTCGTCGGTTGGAGGAGGCCAATTCCTCCCGCCCAAGCCGAGCGGCCCTTAGACGCTCGAAGCTGGTAATGGAGGGATCGGGTAGCCAAGCATGGATTCTCAGTCGATTTCGCTTGTCCGGACGACGTTCAAGGCGGTCGCCGCCGAGGACGACGGACCCGAGCGGCTGACGCGGTCCTTCTACGCCGTGCTCTTCACCGACTATCCGGGCGTGCGGGACTTCTTCCCCGCCGCGATGGAGTCGCAGCGCGACCGGCTGGTCAAGGCGCTCGCCTACGTCGTGAACAAGCTCGAAGAGCCCGAGCAGATGCTGCCGTTCCTGGCGCAGCTCGGCCGCGATCACCGCAAGTACGGCGTACTCGACGAGCACTACGCCGCCGTCGGCAACTCGTTGGTCAAGGCGTTGCGTAATTTCGCCGGCAACGAGTTGTGGACCGACGATGTGGACCGCGCCTGGAACGAGGCCATCGGCGTCATTGCCTCGGCGATGATGGACGCGGCGAAAGCCGAAGTGGGACCGGCAGTTTGGGGTGCCACCGTGGTAGAGCACCGCGAGGTGCTGCGGGATCTGGCAATCGTCAAGGTGCAGCTCGGCGCGCCGATGCAGTACGTCCCCGGCCAGTACGTCAGCGTGCAGATTCCGAGCCGGCCCCGCATGTGGCGCTACCTGTCGCCGGCGAACCCGCCGAACAAGGACAACGTCCTCGAGTTCCACATCCGCGCCGTCACCGGCGGCTGGGTGAGCCCGGCGATGGTCGGCCACACGCGCGTCGGAGACGAATGGCAGGTCAGTTCCCCGCTCGGCGGGCTCGGCCTGCCCGCCGATGCGGTGCGCGCCGGCAAGCCCGGTCGCGACATGCTGATGATCGCCAGCGGCACCGGCATCGCACCCATCAAGGCGCAGCTGCTGGAGATGGCCGCGCGCCCGGTCAACCCGAAGGTGCATCTGTTCGTCGGCGGCCAGCACCCGTGCGACCTCTACGACCTCGAAACGCTGTGGCGGTTGAGCGAGCGCAACCCGTGGCTGACGGTCACTCCGGTCTCGGCAGTCGACGACAACCCGTGGTGGCACCTCGACGACCTCACCAACGTGGCCGGCATGCGCCAGCGCATCACCGGTCAGATCGGCAAAGTGGTTGCCGCGCACGGAAACTGGAGTGGTCGAGACATCCAGATCGTCGGCTCGCCGTCGCTGGTGCAAACCACCAAGTTCCGGCTCATGGCCGCGGGTGTCCCGTCACAAAGCATTCGCCACGACCCGCTGTACTGATCGCCCCGCTCGCTCGCCGGACGTCGCGAGCGCGAGTTGATGATTACGCACGAGATCGACGGGATTCGCGTACACAACCATCGATTCGACGGTCGATCCGGATGCCGGACGTTGCGTCGCGGGCTTGAGTTGGGGGTTACGTACGAAATCGACGGGATTCGCGTACGCAACCATCGATTCGACGGTGGCCGCACGCGGACCGCAAGCGCGGACGGCGAGCGTGGTGCGACTTATGGGATCGGGTCGTATTGGATTGCGGCGGTGGGGGTTCCAGCCGAGACAAGGCGGTCGACGGTCGCCCGCGTCATCGCCGGGGAGCCGCACACGAGCACCTGGTGGTTGGTGAACGCACCGTAGTCGCCGACGACGTCGGCAAGGGTGCCCAACAGGATTTCGTCCGGGTCGAAGCTGATGTCGATGCGGGTCTGGTTGTACCAGTCGTCGCGCCAGCGCGGCATCTCCATGGTGTCGACCACGGGAACGATGGTGAGCCACGGCAGCTCGTCGGCGAGCAGCACCAGCATGTCGTCGGCGTAGAGGTCGCGCGGCGAGCGCCCGCCGACGAACAGGTACACCTGTGGCGGCTCCGGGCGCCGTGCCAGGTCCAGGATGATCGAGCGGAACGGTGCCAGCCCGGTACCGCCGGCAACCATGATGACGTCGCGACCGGAGTCGTCGACGTGCATGGTGCCCGCGGGTTCGCCGAGTTCCCACAGATCGCCCGGCTGGGTGCGGGTGACGATGGTGCCGCTCACCCATCCTGCGGGTACGGCGTGCACGTGAACTCCATCTTGCCGTCCAGGGACGGCGGCAACGCCGGCGACAATCGCCGCTGCAGTTGCGGATGTTGCGGCACCCGCACCGAAACCGATTGTCCCGGTTCGAAATACAGGAACTCACCGACGAGTCGCACGACGGCGACGTCGTGGCGCAACCGATAGTGCGCAACTACCTCGAACGTCTTCACGCCGCTCCCGTTGTCCGGCGGCGACCGCGTGGCGACCCGGGTGCGGTTCCCGAAAGGGCGAGAACGACCATCACACCGGGTCGTGGGTGATCAGCCACGACGGGGTGCCCGCGTCCAGCAGCGCCTTGGTGGTGTCGCGGATCATCGTGGGTGAACCCGCGATCTGGATCTGCCGGTCCGACCAGGTGCCGAAGCTGGCGACCACCTCGCCGATGGGTCCGTACAGGGTGCGGTGCATGCCTTCCGGTGTTTCCGGGACCGGCTTGGTGTTCCACCACGGATCGGCGTCCTGTTCGGTGACCGGCACGACGGTGAGCCACGGGTTGGACAGCGAAATCTGCCACAGTGTCTGCACGTCGTACAGGTCGCACGGGTAGCGGCCGCCGACGAACAAGTGCACGCGCGGGTTGGTGCCGCGCATCGCCATCTCCATGACCTGCGCGCGCAGCGGGGCCAAGCCGGTTCCGGAGCCGATCATGAGCACGTCGCGCTGCAGGTCGACCTTCAGCCCGCCCAGTGGCGCGCCGAGCGCCCACCGGTCGCCCGGCTGCGTCTCGTTGACGATGGACGGGCTCACCCAACCGCCCGACACGCGGCGCACGTGAAACTCGAGCTGACCGGCCTGATTGTGCGGGATGGCGGGCGAGAGGTACCGCCACATGCGCGGGCGCTGCGGAATCAGCACCGGAAGGTATTGCCCGGCCTCGAACGGAACCTCGGACTCTAGCCGGACGATGGCGAGGTCGTCGAGGACGCGGTGGTGTTCGAGCACGGTGGCATCCCAGTGCGGGGGCAGATCGTCGGTGTCGGCGCCGTCGGCCATCGAGTAGACGATGAGCGTGATCACGTCGCGCCAGGCGTCGTCGATCGAATCGGTCCACAGGGCGGGGCCGGTGAACTCGGCCAGTGCCGCGTACAGCGCCTGCCCGGCGGCCTCGTAGTGGTCGCCCTCCACGCCGTACTTGCGATGGTCGCGGCCCAGTTGCTCGAGGATCGCGATGATGCGGTCGGTGTCGTCGAGCCCGTCGACGATCGCGGTGAGCGCGGTGAGGAACCGATGCCGCTGCATATCCATCGCCGCGGGGAAGAGCTGCCGCAGCTCCGGATTGTCCCCGAACAGGTAGCCGTAGAAGCTGTTGACCAGCCGTTCTGGACCGTCTGGCGTATCCAGGACGGACCGGAAGTTCATGCGCACGAGCGCTATCGCTCGCTGATCCACTTAGCCGAACTCCCTCCGAGCCCACAGGGCGAAATACCGATGAACAATAGCGTCTAACCCCCGCCGCAACCAGTTTGCCGACGCCGCGCCGCGCTGTCACGCGCCGCGCGCATGCTATGCGCAAGGCGCGTATTCGGGTTGACTGGGTGGCGGCCGGGCGGTTGCCGAAAAAATCTAGACTTGAGCGGAACAGACTCAACCTTTGCAGCGTTGACGCTGTAGAGACTTCTTCTGTCGAGAAAGGTGACCTGTGGATTCGTTCAACCCCACCACCAAAACCCAGGCGGCCCTCACCGCTGCGCTGCAGGCGGCGTCGTCGGCAGGCAACCCGGACATCCGTCCGGCGCACCTGCTGGTGGCGTTGCTCGAGCAGACCGACGGCATCGCCGGTCCGCTGTTGTCGGCCGTCGGCGTGGAGCCGTCGAGCATCCGGCACGAGGCGCGGACGCTCGTGGACCGGCTACCCCGTGCGTCCGGTGCCACCACCACGCCCCAGCTCAGCCGCGATGCGCTGGCCGCAATCACGGCCGCCCAGAAGCTGGCCACCGAGATGAAGGACGAGTACGTCTCCACCGAGCACCTGCTGGTCGGGCTTGCGAGTGGGGACAGCGACGTCGCGAAACTGCTTGTCGGGCAAGGTGCCTCGCCGGAGCAGTTGCGCGAGGCGTTCACCGCGGTGCGGGGCACCGGGCGGGTCACCACGCAGGATCCGGAGACCACGTATCAGGCGCTCGAAAAGTACTCGACGGACCTCACGGCGGCCGCGCGCGCGGGCAAACTGGACCCGGTCATCGGGCGCGACAACGAAATTCGCCGCGTCATCCAGGTGCTGAGCCGGCGCACCAAGAACAACCCGGTGCTCATCGGTGAGCCGGGCGTCGGCAAGACCGCCATCGTCGAGGGCCTCGCGCAGCGCATCATCGACGGCGACGTGCCGGAATCGTTGCGCGGCAAGACCGTCGTCTCGCTCGACCTGGGCTCCATGGTGGCGGGCTCGAAGTTCCGCGGCGAGTTCGAGGAACGGCTCAAGGCCGTGCTCGACGAGATCAAAGCCAGTGCCGGACAGATCATTACGTTCATCGACGAGCTGCACACCATCGTCGGCGCCGGCGCCACCGGCGAGTCCGCGATGGACGCCGGCAACATGATCAAGCCGATGCTCGCCCGCGGCGAGCTGCGCTTGGTCGGTGCCACCACGCTCGACGAATACCGGCAGCACATCGAGAAGGATGCCGCGCTGGAGCGCCGGTTCCAGCAGGTGATGGTCGGGGAGCCGTCGGTGGAAGACACCATCGGCATTCTGCGTGGGCTCAAGGAGCGCTACGAGGTGCACCACGGCGTGCGCATCACCGACTCCGCGCTGGTGTCGGCGGCCACGTTGAGCGACCGCTACATCACCTCGCGGTTCCTGCCGGACAAGGCGATCGACCTGGTCGACGAGGCGGCGTCGCGGCTGCGCATGGAAATCGATTCGCGCCCAGTCGAAATCGACGAAGTGGAGCGGATCGTGCGCCGGCTCGAGATCGAAGAGGTGGCGTTGGCCAAGGAAACCGACGAAGCCTCCAAGCAGCGCCTGGACAAGCTGCGCTCCGAGCTCGCCGACGAGAAGGAGAAGCTGAACCAACTCACCACCCGCTGGCAGAACGAGAAGAACAGCATCGACAAGGTGCGCGAACTCAAGGAGCAGCTCGAGCAGCTGCGCGGCGAGTCCGAGCGCGCCGAGCGCGACGGTGACCTCGGCAAGGCCGCCGAACTGCGCTACGGCAAGATTCCGGCTCTGGAGAAAGATCTGCTCGTCGCCGAAAAGGCAACGGCCCCAGTGGATGCGCCGCTCATGCTGAAGGAGGAGGTCGGCCCCGACGACATCGCCGACGTGGTGGCCTCGTGGACCGGGATCCCCGCCGGGCGCATGCTCGAAGGCGAGACCGCCAAGCTGCTGCGCATGGAGGAGGAGCTGGGCCGCCGCGTCGTCGGCCAAAAGGAGGCCATTCGGGCGGTGTCCGACGCGGTACGCCGCTCGCGGGCCGGCGTCGCCGACCCGAATCGTCCGACGGGCTCGTTCCTGTTCCTCGGCCCCACCGGCGTCGGCAAGACCGAGCTGGCCAAGGCGCTGGCCGACTTCCTGTTCGACGACGAGCGCGCGATGGTCCGCATCGACATGTCCGAGTACGGCGAAAAGCATTCCGTCGCACGGCTTGTCGGGGCCCCGCCCGGATATGTCGGCTACGACCAGGGCGGCCAGCTCACCGAGGCGGTGCGCCGGCGCCCGTACTCGGTGGTGCTCTTCGACGAGGTGGAGAAGGCGCACCCGGACGTCTTCGACATCCTGCTGGCGGTGCTCGACGAGGGCCGGCTCACCGACGGTCAGGGCCGGACGGTGGACTTTCGCAACACCATCCTGATCCTGACGTCCAACCTGGGCGCCGGGGGGGACCGCGAATTGGTCATGGCCGCAGTGAAATCCGCGTTCAAGCCGGAGTTCGTGAACCGGCTCGACGACATCGTGATCTTCCACCCGCTCACCGAGGACGAGCTGGAAGAGATCGTCGACATCCAGTTGGCGCAGCTGCAGAAGCGTTTGGCCACACGGCGTTTGACGCTGGCGGTCTCCGACAGTGCGCGATTCTGGCTGGCGGTGCGCGGCTACGACCCCACCTACGGTGCGCGTCCGCTGCGCCGGTTGGTCCAGCAGGCCATCGGCGACCAGCTCGCCAAGGCCCTGCTCGCCGGCGAAATCACCGACGGCGACACCGTCAAGGTGAGCACGGACCCGTCGGGTGACGGCCTGATCGTGGGGCGCTGAGTTCGGGTCAGCGGTCGCGCGCGAGGAGTTCGGTCCAGAACCGGATCGCCGTCTCCTCGTGCGCGATCGCTGCTTCCAACGCTGTCCGCGGTCCCGGCGGCGCCAGCATGCCCGCCGCGCACAACATCTGATATCCACCCAGCCGCGCGCGGTGCGCGTCCAACTGGTCCTGGGCCAGGGCCGCCGGGGAGGCCCCGAAGAAGATCTTCAGCAGCGCCAGGTCCCGGACCTCGTGGGTCTGCTGCACGCGCGCGCCGAGCCACTCGTCCAAGGCGGCCGCACCCGGCTCCGCGATCGTGTATCTGGTCTTCGCCACCCGGCCCCGCCGGTCGTCTTCGGCAACGAGCAGTCCGGCTTCGGCCAGCCGCCCCGGTTCCTTGTAGATCTGCGAGCGCTGAATCGTCCACATGTGCGAGACCGTCGAGGTCACGATCTGTTCCAGCTCGTAGGCCGAGATCCCCGGCGTCCACCGGACCAGTCCCAGCACGATGAACGAGGTCGGAGTCAGCCGCATGCCGCCATTCTAGAAAGCTCGCCAGTGCGGACGACCCTTCGATGCGCAGGCCTAATAGTCCACGATGGACTAGTCTGATGTGGACTATCGAGCGCAGCGAAGGAATCGACATGACCGCACGCCTCACCACGTTCACCAACGGCCGCTGCACATTCGACGTCGTCGACACCGGCCCGCTCGACGGTCCGGTGGTCGTTTTGCTGCACGGCTTCCCGCAGACCGCGGCGCAATGGTCGCGCCTGGCGCCCTACCTGCACGAACGCGGGTACCGCACCGTCGCGCCTACCCAGCGCGGCTATTCGCCGGGCGCCCGTCCGCGGGGCCGCTTCGCGTACCGCCGCACGGCATTGCTCGGCGACACCGTGGCCCTGATCCGCGCGCTCGGCGGCGCCCCGGTCCACCTCGTCGGCCACGACTGGGGTGCCGCCGTCGGGTGGTGGACCGCCGCCGCGCACCCGGAGTTGGTACGCACCTTCACATCCGTGTCGGCCCCACACCCGATGGCGTTCGTGCGGTCGATGCTGCGCAGCAGCCAGGCGCTGCGCTCGTTCTACATGTTGTTGTTCCAGGCGCCGTGGGTTCCGGAGCTGCTGGTGGCGACCACCTTTCGGGTCGTCGGCCATCGTCCGCGCTGGCGCCGGTGGGCACTGAAGGTGTCACAGATGGACGACGAGCAGTTCGATCGGGTCCGCTGCGACGTTGTCGACGGCGGCGCGCTGGGTACAGCGCTGAACTGGTACCGGGCCATGCCGATCGTCACGCCGCGCGCCGCCGCGGCGAACGTCGAAGTACCGACGACCCACGTGTGGAGCACCCGCGACAGTGCCCTCGTGCGGCTCGGCGCCGAGCTGACCGCCGACTACGTCACCGGGCCGTATCGCCTCGAAATCCTCGACGCCAGCCACTGGATCCCCGAACAGCGGCCCGCCGAACTCGCCGCGATCATCGCCGCGCGCGTGGAAGCCGAGCTCGCGGAACCGGCCCGCACGAATTAGCTTGCAGCGGGCCGGTTTTCAGCTCACGCAGGTCCGAGGCACAACGTACCGTGCTTGATTGCATCACGTTGCGCCTCGTGCCTGCTCACGCAGGTCCGAGGCACAACGTAATGCCGCCGATGCCGAGCGAATCCTTCTTGGTGAACACCTGCGTCGCGCCGGTGTTCTTGCACACGACGTCCCCGCTGAGGGCTACGTCCGCGCGCTTGACCACCGTGTAGTCGGCGTCCGGCGCCGTGCACGCGACGAGGGTCGGGGTGTTGCCGCCGGTCACGCAGTCGCCGACTTTCGCGTTGTCGATCGCCTTTGCCGGGTCGACATCCTTTGGTGCCAGGCAGAACATCACGTCGTCGGAGAACTTGGCGAACGCGCTGTCGGGATCTTTCAGCGACCAGGTGTAGGTCGATTCGGTGCCCGGCACCTCGTCGCATTCCCGGCCCTTGGTGATCGAGTTCGGGTTCGCGACCACTTTGAGCACGCGGTCGACGGCGTCGGGCGCGGTGCACGCGACCTTGGCGGTCTGATTGGCCGTCAGGCAGTCACCTTCTTTGGCGACGTTGACGGCCTTGGACACGTCGGCGCCCTTGTCGCCGACGCAGACGTTCGAGCCCTTGCCGGACACGTAGTCGCTGTAGGAGAAGGTCACCCCAGCGACCGTGGCGCACTCGTCGCGCGAATTGCGCCGCTCCAGGACGACATGGGTGGCCTCGGCGGCGTCGCAGCCCACCTCGTCGAACGTCTTGTCGGACTTCTTCAGGCAGTCACCCTGGTCGACCGAGCCGGTCACGTTTTCCAGCGCCGAACAGGCGGCGGCGAGCGGTGCGAGCACCGCGAGCGTCAAGACGAGCGTTCGTTTCATGGCGACGATCATGCCCGGCACCTCGGTACGGCGAGCCGGTGGTCTCGAGCCCGGTGAGACTCCGTGGCTAGCGGGCGGGCGCGTGCTGTCCCGGCATCGCCGCGGCCGGTGCGTACCAGGGCGTCGCGGCCCGCATCGTCTGCCAGTTGCCGATCTTGGCGATCGCGACCATGAAGGCTACCGTCGCGCCGGTGAGCAGGATCAGCCCCACACCGGTGAAGGCCATACCCGCTATCGCCACGTCCGGGTCGACGAGTCGGCGCGCGTTGTTGCGGGCAATGGTGCCCAGCATCAGCGACAGCACCGCCGGAATCTGCAGCACGATCCAGAGCACGGCCAGCGCGGTGATGACGTTGGCCCGCAATTTCGGTGCCCGCGGTGGCGTCTTCGGGCTGCTCGCGCGGCCGATGTCGTCGAGAACCATCGGCGCCAGGATCACTCCGAACAGCGGGATCATCCAGCTCGCCACGGTGAACGCGCGAGGCAGGCGATGCTTTGCGGCACAAAGATATTCGGCGTTTCGCCGCGCCTTCCAGATCCATACCAGGAACACGATCGCGCCGGCCGCGGCCGCGAGCAGCCCGACGATCGCGACGATGTTGTTGAGCAGCACCCAGCTGTTGTGGTCGTCGACGTAGGCGTTGTAGGCGTCGGCGTAGCGCTCGTACGGGACGCTGTCCAGCCCCGCGTGCTTGTCGATGATCCGATAGATCTGCCAGTCCGTCACCAATGTCGCCAGGTGCAGCACGAGCGCGGCGCTGAACAGCCCGATCGCGGTACGTCCGAGGCCGCGAACCGGACGGAACCGGGTCGGCGTGCGGGCGGGTACTTCGGTAAACGGTTCGGACACGTGCGACCCCCGTGGGCAGGCGTACAGGCTGCCGGTGATCCTGGCAGACCAGCCGCACGCCCGCGCGCCCCGAGTTTCGTGGTGTGGCTGCCGGCACTGGGGCGCGGGTCAACACTCACCTACCCTTGACCGGTATGAACGTGCCGAAAGATCCGTGGCAGCCGGGCCAGCCCCCATCGCCCGGTCACCCCGGCGAGGCGGCGTGGGCGCAGCCCGGTCCGGATTCGCCGCCCGCCGATGGCGGCACCGAGCAACTGCCGCGATACACGTCCGATCCCTATGCGGCCTACGGCCACGCTGCCGGGCAGACCCCGCAGTGGCAGCACACGGCGCCGCTGAATCCCACCGCGCAATTTCCCACGTACGACCCGTCGGCCTACGCCAGTCAGCCGTATGCCGCGCAGCAGCCGCCGCCACCACCGCCCAAGAAGTCGGGCATCTGGGCGATCGCGGCGGCCGGAGTGGTGCTCGCGCTGGTGATTCTCGTCGGCGCGGTGCTGTTGCTGCGCCAGAACAGCGACGAATCGAGCACCGCGTCCGAACCGACCGCGACGCCGACGCTGGCCGCGCCGCCGTCGGGATCGCAGGCACCGACGCGGACGCCGCTGATCCCGACACCCAGCCAGTCGATTCAGCTGCCGCCCGGATTGGGCGACGTCATCGAGGGCTTCGGCGCGGCGATCGGCACCATCACCGCCAACGACGGCTCCACCATCACCATCGAAGACAGCGCCAAGCGCTCGGTCACCATCAAGACCGACGGAAAGACGCAGGTCATCTCGATGCGGGCGACGAAAGTCTCGGAATTGCAGGTCGGCGAGTCGATCGTGGTGCAGGGCAGCAAGAACTCCGACGGGTCCTTCCAGGCGAACGTGATCCTCAGTACAGGTTTGCCAGGTTGACGCTGCTGAGCAGCCGCGCGAATCCAGCATCTGCCCGGCAAGCCACGCATTCGGGACCGCCCCCGCGTTAGGCTGATTTCCAATGACTGCAATGTGGTTCGGCTTGGCGGCGATCGCGCTTGCGGGCGCGGTCGCTCTGCTGTACCTGGATCATCTGCAGCGCCGCCGGGTCGGGCACGTCCGGGAGAACTGGGCCAAGGGCCACGGCTACGGCTACCTGGCTGTCGATTCCGAATTGCCCGGCACCTGGTCGCGGGCGATCTTCGCCAAGGACGATTTCCCCTCGGTGGTCGACGTCGTCAGCGGCAAGCGCCGCGGCGAACAATTCCATCTGTTCGACCTGCCCGAAACGGCCACCGTGGTGGCGGTGCACCGGCAGGTCGGCTCCGATGTGGATCTCGATCTGCGGCTGCGTTCCATCCCCGCGCCCCGGGATCCGGATCTCGAGCTGGTCGGCGGCATCGGCAACCGCATCGTGTTCGCCACCGATCTCGAGATCGCGCGCCGCGTCGTCGACCAGCGCATGGCCGTCTACGCCGAAACCATTCCCGCCGATCTGCAGTTGCTGTGGAGCGAAGGGGAGTGGACGTTGGGCACGCTGCCGATCTCGTCGACGGGCCGCAGTTGGGAGGCGGCGATCGACGCGGTGGCGCGGTTGTCGGGTCTGCTGCACGTGTTGCCGCCCACCCACGAGCCGGACGGGCTCGCCGCGAACCACGATCCGGGCCGGCCGTTCCCGCCGGTCGCGCGCACGGTGGCGGCCCCACCGAACACCGGGGCCCACGCGCAGCCGCGCCCAGGATTCCGCCCGGCGCCGGTCCCCGAGGCCACCGGCGCGCACCGGCCCACCCCGCCGCCGCGGGTGCGCCCGCCGCAGCCGCATCCCGTTGTCGTCCGCACCGACGAGGGCCCCGCACCGCAGATGTGACAACGATAGGGTGGCCGGTATGACCCGTCCTGTTGCGCTCGTGACCGGTCCGACGTCCGGCATCGGCGCGGGATTCGCCGACAGGCTCGCATCGTTGGGCTACGACCTGGTGCTCGTCGCCCGGAACGAGACCCGGCTCGCGGAGCTGGCCGCGTCCGTGGAGCGCCGCTACGGCGCGCACGCGGAGTCGCTGGCCGCCGATCTGGCAACCGAGGCGGGGCGGGATCTGGTTGCGAAGCGGCTGCAGCAGGGCGTCGATTTCCTGGTCAACAACGCGGGATTCGGGCTGACCGGGGAATTCTGGACGTTGCCGCCCGAGCAGTTGCAAGCGCAGCTGGATGTCAACGTCACCGCCGTCATGCAGCTCACCCGGGCCGCGCTGCCGTCGATGCTGCACAACGCCAAGGGCAGCATCGTCAACGTCGCGAGCGTGGCCGGGCTGGTCAGCGGGCGCGGGTCCACCTACTCGGCGTCCAAGGCCTACGTGGTCTCGTTCACCGAGGGGCTGGCCGGCGGGCTGGCCGGCACCGGCGTGCGGCTGCAGGCACTGTGCCCGGGATTCGTGCACACCGAGTTCCACGAGCGCGCGGGTATCGACATGGATTCCATCCCGAAGCTGTTGTGGCTCAACGTCGATCAGGTGGTCGCCGCCTCGCTGTCGGATCTCGACAAGGGCCGGGTGCTGTCGGTGCCGGGTGTGCAGTACAAGGTCATCTCCTCGGCCAGCCGGGTCATCCCGCGCTCGGCGGCCCGCCGGATCAACAACGTCGTAGCTCGCGCCCGCAACCGCACCTAGGAGGAAATCTGTTGTCCGACAAGGCAACTCTTGCCGAGCTCGTCCGCGCACTTGCCATCGTGCACGGCCGGGTCAC
Source organism: uncultured Nocardiaceae bacterium (assembly GCA_936936565.1). Taxonomy (GTDB): domain Bacteria; phylum Actinomycetota; class Actinomycetes; order Mycobacteriales; family Mycobacteriaceae; genus CAKZIX01. The sequence continues at coordinate 17,464 of CAKZIX010000022.1, forward strand.
GCTGTCGTCGGGCAAGGAGGCCGATTACTACGTCGACTTGCGGCGGGCCACCCTGCATCACGAGGCGGCACCTCTGATCGGCAAGTTGCTGCGGGAGCTGGTCTCGGACTGGGATTTCGCGGCGGTCGGCGGGCTGACGATGGGTGCCGATCCGGTGGCGCAGGCGGTGCTGCACGCGCCCGGTCGTCCGATCGACGCCTTCGTGGTTCGCAAGGCCGCGAAAACGCATGGGCTGCAACGCCAGATCGAGGGTCCCGACGTCACCGGCAAGCGGGTGCTGGTCGTCGAAGACACCACCACCACCGGCAACTCGCCGCTCACGGCGGTGCGCGCGCTGCGTGAGCACGGTGCCGAGGTCGTCGGCGTGGCCACCGTCGTAGACCGGCAGACCGGCGCCGACGCGGTGCTGGCCGCCGAAGGCCTGGCCTACCGTTACCTGCTCGGGCTAGAGGATCTCGGGCTTTGAGCGCGGAGCTGGTTGCCGCGCTCACCCGCTTGCGTGAGCTGATCTCGTTGCCGGGCAACGATTTCAGCTGGTCGTCCTGGGTGGGTCCGGACGCCGCGGTGGCCGAGCTGGATCACCTGATCGCCGACGTGCGCGACGGCAATCCGCCCGCGATGAAGCTCGCGTTCGTGGTTGCGCCCACCGGGCCAGCGCACGAAACGGCGATCAGCAGCGGCTGGGCCGGCGAGTTCGAAACTGTTGCTGCGCAGGTCGATTCCGCTCTCGAACAGCTGCGGCGTGAGCGCGAGTCGGCGGTGGTGCGCCGCGCGGAATTCGCATGCAGCCGCTGCGATCAGGTCGCCGGGGCCATCGAAATCGACACCGTCGACGGGCCCGGTGTGGCCATCCGGACCAGCTTCACCTCCACCATGCGTGTGCAGTTCGCCGCCGCCGGCGCGAGCACGCTCCGAAAGGCATTGGCGGACAGCGATTCCGCAACCGTGTTCGCGCTGGATCCCGAACTTGCGCCGTGGTACTGCCCGATGTGCCCGCAGTCGTATTGCGGCCTGCACTGGGACCGCTGGGACATCTACGACGCCGACTTCGACAGCTGGCACGACAGCGTGGCCGGGCGCTGTCCCGAGGGCCACGAACGCATGCTGGAAGACTGAATCGGCCCCGGCCGGAACGGAGAGCTGATGAGCCGCCTCGCCGGCACGCCGCAGCGGGCACTGCCCTGGTTGTATGCCGCGGCCGCGACGGTCACGGTCGCGGGTGCGGTGTCGGGGCGCCAGCGCTGGCAGCGCTGGTCCAAGCCTGCGTTGGCCCCGCTGCTCGCGGCGCACACCGCAGATCCGCTGGTGCGCACCGGACTTGCGGCCGCCACCGTGGGTGACGTGATCCTGCTGGAACCCGACGAGGACCGGCACCTGGTGCACGGCGCGGCCGCATTCGCGGCCATGCAGTCCGCGTATATTGCGGCGCTGCTGCAACGTTCGGCGCGGCCGACGGCCGTGGCGCTCGTGCCGCGGCTGCTGGCGTGGGCCGGCGCCGGTGCCCTGCTGCGGGCACGCGCACCGCAGCTGGCGGGGCCGCTGCTCGGCTACGGGTTGCTGCTCGGTACCACGATGACGCTGGCCTCGGACCCTGCGCTCGATCGTCGCCTGTGGTGGGGCGCCCAGCTCTTCACCGCCTCCGACGGGCTGATCGTGATGCGTCGCTTGCTGATTCGCGACGAGCGTGCCCGCCGGATCGCCGAGGGTGCGGTGCTCGCTACCTACGCCGGCGCGCAGTACCTGCTCGTGACGGGCATGACGCGAGCCCGCTAGCCAGGCTCAGCGCTTCTGCAACCACATGACGACGGCGAGCACCCGGCGGTGGTGCGTATCCGTAGGCGGCAGTTGCAGTTTGGCGAAGATGTTGCCGACGTGCTTTTCCACGGCGCGCTCGGTCACCACCAGTTCGGCGGCGATCGCCGAGTTCGACAGGCCTTGTGCCATCTGCTCGAGCACCTCGCGCTCGCGCGGGGTCAGCCGGTCCAGCGAGTCCGGGCGGCGGGCGCCGAGCAGTTGACGCACCACTTCCGGATCCAGTGCGGTGCCGCCGTCGGCCACCCGCTGCACCGCGGCGACGAACTCGCCCACGTCGGCCACCCGATCCTTGAGTAGGTAGCCGACACCGGCGGCATTGTCGGCGAGTAGTTCTGCGGCATAGCGGGTTTCGACCCATTGCGAGAAGACGAGCACGCCGGTGTCGGGATGCTTGCGGCGCAGTTCGACCGCCGCGACGAGCCCCTCGTCGGTGAAGCTGGGCGGCATCCGGATGTCGACGACCGCCACATCGGGTGCGGTGTCGGCAACGGCGGCAAGCAGTTCCGTGCCGTCACCGACGGCGGCCACCACCCGGTGGCCGGCGTCGACGAGCAGGCGCTGCAGGCCATCGCGCAGGATCGCGCTGTCTTCGGCGATGACCACCCGCATCAGCCGGCCACCGGCAGTGTCAGCGTGATCTCGGTGGGGCCGCCGTGCGGGCTGTGTACGTCGAGCGTGCCGTCGACGGTGGCGGCCCGCGCGGCCAGCCCGCGCAGACCGGTCCCGCGGGCCGGGTCGGCGCCGCCCACGCCGTCGTCGCTCACCATGACCACGAGGGTGCCATCCGCGCCGAGCACCCGGACCCGCGCCCGCCCCGCCCCGGCATGCTTGGCGACATTGGTGAGCAGTTCGGCAACGCTGAAGTAGGCGATGGCTTCAACGCTCGGCGACGGCCGTTGCGGTAGGTCCACGTGCAGGTCGACGGGCACCGCGCTGCGGGCCGCCAGCGTCTGCAGCGCGGCGGCCAGGCCCAGTTCGAGGGCGGGCGGGTGGATGCCGCGCACCAGTTCCCGCAGCTCCCGCAATGCTTCGGTGGTGGTCGCGTGGGCCTCGTCCACCAGGGCTCGGGCCTCGCTGTCGGCGGGCAGCTTCTGCTGCGCCCGGCCGAGCGCCATCGCCGCCGTCACCAGCCGGGCCTGCGTCCCGTCGTGCAGATCGCGCTCGACGCGGCGCAGCGTGGCCACCGAATCCGCGACGGCTACCGCCCGGCTGGACTCCAGTTCGGCGACCCGGCGATCGCGTGCGGTGGGACCGAGCAGCGTCTCGACGAACCAGCGATCGAGCACACACAGCAACCGGACCGGCCAGGGCGCCACGAACAGCAACAGCAGCAGACCGCCGGCGGCGAACAACAGCACGCGGGGCCAGGTTTCGACGTAGAAGTCGCCCCACTGCACGATCGAGTGGTGCACGACGCCGTGCTCGTCGACGTGCGCGAGGCGCACGAGCGTGCGCAGGGCCAGGCCGATCATCTCGCGCAGATCGTTCTGGTCCTCCACCATCAGTACGCGGATCGGTTCATCGGTCATGGGTTGCTTCCTCTGATGCGGGTAACAGCAGGCTTACCGTCGTGCCGACACCGGGCGTGGTGGACACATCGACGAAGCCGCCGCTCTGGGTA
>CAKZIX010000023.1 GCA_936936565.1 uncultured Nocardiaceae bacterium
GCGGCGAAGAAGCCGGGGACCCGCGGGTCCCCGGCCGGCGCGACGAGCCGGCCGATATTCACCTGTGCGAGGTGCCAGCCGGCGCTCACCGGCGCCTCAGCCCTCGTGGACCGGCGCGCCCCAGCCGCCCCAGACATAGACGGCGACGAACAGGAACAGCCAGACCACGTCGACGAAGTGCCAGTACCAGGCGGCGGCTTCGAAGGCGAAATGGTTGTCGCGGCTGAAGTGGCCCTTTGCCGCGCGCAGCCACATCACCGCCAGCATGATCGTACCCAGCAGCACATGCATGCCGTGGAAGCCGGTGAGCATGAAGAAGGTCGAGCCGTAGACGCTGCTCGAGATGGTGGTGCCCTCTTGGTAGAGCGCGTGGTATTCGACGCCCTGGCCGATCACGAACATCGTGCCCATGATCAGGGTGATGATGTACCAGCGGCGGAGCCCGAACACGTCGCCCTTCTCGGCGGCGAACACGCCCATCTGGCAGGTGAACGACGAGGCGATGAGCACCGCCGTCACCGGAATGGCCAGCGTCATGTTCAGCTCGGTCGGTTCCGGCGGCCAGCCGCCCTCGCCGGCGTTGGCCCGCGCGGTGAAGTACATCGCGAACAAGCCCGCGAAGAACATCAGCTCGCTCGACAGCCAGACGATCGTCCCTACGCTGACCATATTCGGCCGGTTCAGCGAGTGCACTCGCGCCGTGATTGCCGATCCTGTAGTCCCAACTGCGGTCGTCACAGGGAGAATTATTACCCGCCGTAGTAAAGAAGATGTAGTGGGGTGCGAAACTCGTTGGGTTGTGTCGGATTTTGGGTCCCCGAGGGCGCTCCGAAACCGAGTCGTGAGCGCCACTGCGGCTGGCTAAGCTGCCCTGCATGACGCGAACGTGGCCGCAGGTACTCGGTGAGATCACGGCGGGGCACGACCTGCCGGCCGACGACACGGCATGGGCGATGAACGAGATCATGTCCGACAACGCCACCCCCGCGCAGATCGCCGCGTTCGGCGTCGCCCTCAAGATGAAGGGCCCTACGCCGGCCGAGCTGACCGGGCTCGCCGACGCCATGCTCGGGCACGCCCAACAGGTGCCGGACGCGCGCGATTCGGTCGACGTCGTCGGCACCGGCGGCGATCGGTCCGGCACCGTCAACATCTCGACGATGGCCGCGGTCGTGGTGGCCGCCGCCGGAATCCCGGTGGTCAAGCACGGCAACCGCGCGGCGTCGTCCAAGAGCGGCGGTGCCGACGTGCTCGAGGCGCTCGGCGTGCGAATCAACCTCGGTCCGGACGCGGTCGCGCAGTGCCTGGCCAAGGTCGGGATCGCGTTCTGTTTCGCGCCGGTGTTCCATCCCGCCTTGCGGTTCGCCGGCGCGCCCCGCAAGGAAATCGGGGTGCCGACGATCTTCAACGTGCTCGGCCCGCTCACCAACCCGGCGCGCCCGCGGTCCGGGCTGGTCGGATGCGCGTTCGCCGACCTGGCGCCGGTGGTCGCCGGAGTGTTCGCCGAACGCGGCAACAGCGCCCTGGTGGTGCGCGGCAACGACGGCCTCGACGAGATCACCACCTCCGACACCACCCACGTCTACATCGTGTCCGCGGGCACGATCCGTGAAGAAACGCTCGACCCCACCGATCTGGGCATCGCCCGGGTGCCGCTGGATGCGCTGCGCGGCGGCGACGCCGTCGCCAACGCCGCCGTCGCCAACGACGTGTTCGCCGGTGCGGCCGGGCCCGTCAGAGATGCCGTCGTGCTCAACGCGGCAGCCGCCATCGCCGCCTACCAAGGAGTCGGTGTGGACCTGAAAGCAGATCTGGCACAAGGACTTACCCGCGCCGAGCAGTCGATCGACAGCGGCGCGGCGCGTACCCTGCTCGACAACTGGGCGGCGCTCACGCAGACCCTGGCGAGCTGACCGGGACTATTCGGCGCCGATGTCGAACCCGGCCTCGACGTCGGCGCGTGCGTAGGACTTGAACGCGATGTGCGTGGCCGTCTTCACCACGCCGGACACCTTGTTGATGCGGCGGGACACGACGTCGGCGATCTGCTCGTGATCGCGAACCCGCACGATCGCGATCATGTCCACGTCGCCCGCGCAGGAGTACACCTCGGCAACGCCGTCGATGTCGGCGATCGCCTGCGCCGTCTCCGGGATGCTGTGGGCGTCGGCGTGGACCAGAACGATGGCGGTGATCATGCCGTCCATATTTGCAGGGTTGGATTGCGGCGGCTCCGCCGCCGCGTGTTCGCGCGCCGTGCCTCGCGTGGTCTTCCCTCGTCCCTCGCTCGCTGCGCTCGCATCGCTCCTCAGTCCAGACCACGCGGGCGCGCGAACGGCTCGCTGCGCTCGCATTGCTCCTCAGTCCAGACCGGGCGACGCGTGCGAACGGTGTGGACGGCCTCGCTGCGCTCGCGTTGCTCGTCGGTCCAGGACGGGCGACGTGTGCGAACAGGGCTGGACGGTAGCGGGCTCGACTTTGCACGGACGGTGTGGGACGAACGGTCTCAGATCCGGGCGCGCGAGCGGGCGTGCCTGGCCAGCGCGGCCCATTCCTCGTGCCGGCCGGCGCCGTCTGCCGGCTCGCTGTAACCCTCGGTGGTGCGCACGATGCGCACGCCCGGGCCGGTGAGCCAGCGCACCACGAGCCCGACTTCCTCGGCGAGCGCTCCGCGCAGCGGCCCTGGTGCGAGGTCCGGGGTTTCGGCGGATGCGGCCACCATGTCGATGACCGGCATCGGCGGCACCCCGCGGCCGGCGACGGTGGCCGCCGCGAGCCGACCGTGCCGGACAACGGCGATTTCCCAACCGCCGGCGGCGGCGGGCCGGGCGGCGACGAGTTCCTCGATGCGCGCCAGCGCGGCGAGCCGCTGCGTGCGGCGCAGCGCCGCCACCACCGCCGCGGTGCGATCCCGGTGCCGGGCAGCTGTCTCGAAAAGCTCTGCGGCCGAAAGTGATTCGACGTGTGCACGCATCGAGCTCAGCACGGTGGCGCACCGGCCCGCCACGAGATCACCGACCGCCGCCGGTGCGGTGTAGTCGGCGACATCGGTGACCCCGGCCGCCGGGCAGCCGCCGACGACGGCGGCATCGCATTCGTGCCGGCGTCCGCGACCGGTGCAGGTGCGCAGCCCGCAGTGCTCGGCGACGGTGGCGGCGACCTCGGCGGCGTCGGCGCGAGAACCGAACGGCCCCAAGGCATCCGGTGTGGCGGTGCGGGTGACGGTGAAGCGGGCGAAGGGCTCGTCGGTGAGGGCGAGCCACCAGGCGCGTTTGGGAAACTTCGAGCGCCGGTTGTAGGGCGGGGCGTGCGCGACGAGCAAACGCAACTCGCGCACCCCGGCCTCCAAGCCGTGCGCGCACTCGACGTGATCCACTCGTTCGGCGAGGGCAACCATCTCTTTCATGCGCCCGCGCGTCTCGGAGCCGGTGAAGTAGTTGCGCACCCGCCGCTGCAGATTGACGGCCGTGCCGATGTAGAGCACCTCGTCCGAGGGCCCGCGGAACAGGTACACCCCGGGGGTGCGTGGCAGGCCGGCGGCGAGCATGCGCTTGGCGCGCTGGCCGGGCGACACATCGGGCAGGTAGTCGACCAGTTCGGTATAGCTGTGCACACCCTGGTTGCCGACGCGCTCGAGCAGACCGTGCAACACATCGACGGTGGCGCGGGCGTCGTCGAGCGCGCGGTGGGTGGGCTGCGTCGACACCGGGAACAACGTGGCCAGCGCGGACAGCCGCACCGACGGCGCCTCGTCGCGGTGCAGGACGCGGCGCGCGAGCTTGACGGTGCAGAGCACGCGCAGGCGCGGCCAGGCCAGCTGGCAGCGTGCGGCGGCGGCGCGCAGGAACCCGGTGTCGAAGCCGGCGTTGTGCGCGACGAGCACCGCCCCGGCCGCAAACTCCAGGAAGGCGGGCAGCACCTGCTCGATGGGTGGGGCGCCGTAGACCATGGCGGTGGTGATGCCGGTGAGCTGGACGATCTGCGGCGGGATGGCACGCCCGGGATCGACCAACGTGGCGAACTCGCCGAGCACCTCACCGCCACGCACCTTCACCGCCCCGATTTCGGTGATGGCGTCGGAATCGGCACTGCCGCCCGTGGTTTCCAGGTCCACCACGACGAACGTGGTGTCGTAGAGCGGCGTATCGAGTTCGTCGAAACTCAGCTGTGCCGCTGCCGTGCGGCTGCCGGATCCCTGCACACCGAACACGTTAAGCCCAGCCACCGACAACCCGGCCCGATGCTCGAGCGTGCGCGCCGATGCGCATTCCGCGAACGCAATGCGCATTTCCGAACAGACCGGTGACGCAAATGTTGGCGGCCAACTTGTCGTACCCCTCCGCTAATTTCTCGATCGACGGCGGGAAATCGGCCCGCAACACGACGGAGAGACAAGGGTCACAGTGATTGTCGACTGCAATAAGTGTTCGGTGCGCGGGGATGCGTGCCCAGATTGTTTGGTCACCGTTTTGCTGGGTATGCCAATGGTTCGCGAGCCAGGGGGCGTACGGGCGGGCGAAGCGGCGGCGACTTTCAGCATCGACCAGGAAGAACAGGCGGCAATGGCGGCCCTGGCGGAGGTCGGAATGGTGCCCCGCTTGCGTCTGGTTACCTCGCAGCCATCGCAGGACCTTCTCGATCTTGCGCCAAACCGAACGGTTTGTGATGGGCGTCGCATCGGATGATCGGGCGCTAGCTCTTGGCTAGCAAAATCGCTGCGAGCGGTTAGACGACGCTCGATATCGCTTCGTAATCTCGTCGAGACCTTGCGGAAGCACGCGGCGCCAACCCGGCGCCACACCGCAAAGTCACCGCCTAATCGGCGCATTCGAAATTTCGGATGGCCGAGCCGGGGACCCAAGTTTTCTGGGGTGAATCCCGCGCCTAGCGCGGGTAGGGCCACTTCCCGCCCGAACCCGACAGCTAACTCGGTCGGCGGACACGGAAGAAACGGAGTAATACCGTGGCGTCTGTTCGTCGCACTGCAGTTGTCGGCGCTCTCGCGCTCGGGGCGATCGTCGCGCCCGCCGCGCCCGCGCTTGCCACCCCTGTCAACATTCCGGGCTTCGGCGTCGTCGACGTCCCGAACCTGCCCGCCGTCCCGAACGCCCCCGGCGTGCCGGCGCTGCCCGGCGTGCCTGCCCCGGCTCCCGCCCCGGCGCCGTACGTGGCCCCGACCCGCACCGCCGGCGACGTCGCGCTGGATGCCGCGCTGGGCAAGATCGGCGCGCCGTACGTCTACGGTGCCGCCGGCCCGAACGCCTTCGACTGCTCCGGCCTGGTGCAGTGGGCCTACAAGCAGGCCGGCATCAGCCTGCCCCGCACCAGCGATGCGCAAGCCGGCGTGGGCAGCCCGGTCGGCCGTGGCGACCTGCAGCCCGGCGACATCGTCACCTTCTACGGTGGTGGCCACTCGGGCATCTACGCCGGTGACGGCAACGTGGTGCACGCCTCCACCTCCGGTCAGCCGGTAAAGGTGGCTCCGCTCAGCTCGATGCCGTACGTGGGCGCGCGCCGGGTCTAGTCCGCCATCTCGACACCCGACATGGGGCGAGCCGACGTTCGGCTCGCCCCATGTCGCGTCCGTGTCCAAACAGTGACCGAGTGGACATGCCGTATGCCGTTCCGTAACCTGTTCGAGACCTCTCATCCCTTCGAGTCGAACAGACAGCGGAAGACGAGGAGATCACCGTTCCGTGACGTCACATTCGGTTACCCGCTTCACCGGTAGCGCGCTCGTTGCCGGACTCGTGATGGCCGCCGCCGTAGTGCCGCAGGCCACCGCGCAGCCGCCGATGGCCGGTCCGGCCACCGTCAGCGAAGCCATGAAGCGAATGACCGATCTGGCCACGGAGTCCGCGCGGCTCAACGAGCAGCAGCTCAACGCCGCCGCCGAGGTGGACAAGCGGCGTGGCCTGGTGCGGGAGGCGGAGGCCAAGCAGCAGGCCGACGGTCGTCTGGTGGCCGAGGCGCAGGCCCGGGTGCATCAGTATCAGCCGGTGGTCGACAAGGTGGCCGCCGCGAACTACAAGGGCGCGCGCACCAGCCGCGTGTTCGCGATCCTCACCAGCGATTCGCCGCAGCAGCTGCTCGACCAGATGTCGGCGATCGACGTCATCGCTGCCGAAACCGTCGCGAAGGTCGACGCGCTCAAGCGTGCGACCGCCGACGCGGCAGCCGCCGAAGACGCCTCTCGCGCGTCCGCGGACGCGGCGAAGGCCGCCGTCGAGCAGGCCAAGCAGGTCACCGCGGACCTCGACCGCAAGCAGCACGAACTGCAGGCGGCCATCGCCGAGGTGCTGGCGGCGTGGGCGGGGTTGTCCGGTGCCGAGAAGTCGATCCTGCAGGGCAGCCCGTTCCCGCCCGGATTCGATCCCGCACTGATCTTGAAGAACCTGGTTCCGGGCAGCGGTACCAGTGCGTTGCAGGCCGGGCTGACCAAGATCGGCATGCCGTATGTCTGGGGTGGCACCGGACCGAGCGGCTTCGACTGCTCCGGGCTGGTGCAGTGGGCGTTCAAGCAAGTGGGAAAGAATCTGCCGCGCACCAGCTTCCAGCAGGCTGCCGGTGGTAGCCCGGTGGCCGCCAACGAACTGCGCCCGGGCGATGTCGTCATCTTCTATCCCGACCAGCACCATGTCGGCATCTACGCCGGCAACGGCATGGTGCTGCACGCGTCGACCTTCGGAATCCCCGTCCGGGTGGAGCCGATGGCCTCGATGCCGTTCAACAGCGCGCGCCGGTACTGACGTTCATGGGCCGGTGGTGCGGGCTCGTGCTCCTGGCTGCACTGCTGGTGGGTTGTGGCCCGACGGTGCCGACCACGACCCCGCAGGCGGTCGGCAACCCGTACGAGACCCAGCGGCGCGCCCAGGTGCAAACCCTGCTCGACAAGTGGGCGGCGGCGTTGCGCGCGGGGGACACCGGCGCGCTCGCGCCGCTTTTCGACTCGCGTGCCGATCCGGTGTTCGTGGCGGCCCAGAGTCGGCGCGCCGAGGCGCTGCGGCAGGTGCCGCTCACCGACTTCGGCTTCGACATTGCCGAGCAGCCCGAAATCCCGGTGCCGTCCGACGTGCTCGACCGTCTCGGTGCCTCCGATGCCTGGTACGCGCCGGTCACGCTGCGCTACGCGGTCGCCGGGGTGGATCCGCAGCCCACCCGTAAACCGGTGGCGCTCACCGTGGCGCGCCGCGGCAACGACTGGCGACTGGTCTCCGATGCCCCGGTGGCGGGCCGGGCCAGCTGGCGCGGGCCGTGGGACTTCGGCGCGCTGACGGCGACGGTCGCGGATCGTTCGACGGTGCTTGCGCATCCGGATCGGCAGCCGTTCGCAGCGGCGGTGGCGGCCCGGCTGCCGGCCGACGTCGCGGCCGTCACGCGGTTCTGGGGCACCGACTGGAATCAGTCGGTGCTGGTGATCGTCGCCTCCTCCGACGCGGAGTTCGACGCGTTGGCCGGCAGTCGCGGCGGCAGTGACATCGCGGCGGTCGCGGTGGCCGACGCGGTGTCGGGCGGCGCGCCGGTCGGCCAGCGGGTCGTGGTGGCCGCCGCGGCCGCCGAACGGCTCACCGACACCACGTTGCGGGTGGTGTTACGGCACGAGTTGACCCATGTGGCCGCGCGCGCGGTCACCTTCGACGGGGCGCCGCTGTGGCTGCTCGAGGGCTTCGCCGACTACGTCGGCTATCGGGAGTCGGGCTTGTCGTTCGCCGAGATCGCGCCCGGCGTGCGGCGCGACCCGCCGCGCTCGCTGCCGTCCGACGACGCGTTCGCTGCCGGTGGTGCCGCGGTGAAGCGGGTGTACGAGGCAAGTTGGTCGGTGTGCGCGTTCGCGGCAGAGACGTTCGGCGAGCCGGCGCTGCTGGCGATGTATCGCCGGCTGGCCGGCGGCCGGTTCGACGCGGCCGCGCTGGACACCGGATTGCGCGCGACGCTGGGCGTGGGCACCGACGAGTTCGTTTCGCGCTGGCAGGCTTGGCTTTCGGCCAAGGTAGCGTAGGCGGACATGTCCCGCGTGTCGCGGACCTTGCTGGTCACCAACGACTTTCCGCCGCGCGCCGGCGGCATTCAGTCCTATCTGCACACCTTGGCGCTGCGGTTGCCGGCGGACCGGCTGGTGGTGTACGCCCCGCGCTGGCGCGGTGCCGCGGAATTCGATGCGCGCCAACCCTTTCCGGTAGTCCGGCACCCCACCTCGCTGATGCTTCCGACGCCCGGCGTGGCCCGGCGCGCCACCCGCATCATGCGCGAATTCGATTGTGACGCAGCCTGGTTCGGGGCAGCGGCGCCGTTGGCACTGTTGGGTCCGACGCTGCGGCGGGCCGGCGCGCACCGGATCGTGGCCAGCACGCACGGCCACGAGGTGGGCTGGTCGATGCTGCCCGCGGCGCGCCAAGCGCTGCGCCTGATCGGGCGCGACGCCGACGTCGTCACCTACGTCAGCAACTACACCCGCGGCCGGTTCGCCGCCGCGTTCGGCGCCGCCGCCGCACTCGAACGACTCACCCCCGGCGTGGACGGCGCGATCTTCCGGCCCGACGCCGCCGCCCGCGCCGACCTGCGCGCGCGCTACCGGCTGGGGGAGCGGCCCACGGTGCTGTGCCTGTCTCGGCTGGTGCCGCGCAAAGGCCAGGACGCGCTGATCGCGGCGCTGCCCGCGATCCGCAAGCGGATCGACGGGGCGGTGCTGGTGATCGCAGGCGGCGGCCCATACGAGGCGCGGCTGCGCGGACTCGCGCAGGCCCTCGATCTGACCGAGCACGTCGTGTTCACCGGCAGCGTGCCCGCGGCCGAGCTGGCCGCCCACCACACCGTCGCCGACGTGTTCGCGATGCCGTGCCGCACCCGGGGCTGGGGGCTGGACGTCGAGGGCCTCGGCATCGTCTACCTGGAGGCGTCGGCGACCGGCGCACCCGTGGTAGCGGGCCGGTCCGGCGGGGCCCCGGAGACGGTGCGCGAAGGTATCACCGGGCGGGTGGTGGACGGACGCGAGATTTCCGAGATCGCCGACGCGGTTGCCGAGGTGCTGGCCGACCGCGACCGCGCCGCCGCGATGGGTGCCGCAGGTCGCGAGTGGGTGTTCCGTGAGTGGGACTGGGGGACGCGGGCCGAACGTCTCGCAGAGTTTCTGTGCATGGACTAGGGTGACGCGGCGTGACAAGCATCCAGGTCGCCGACCAGACGTTCGTGGCCGCGCCGGCCGAGCACGTGGCCCGGGCCGTGGCCGCGCCGTCGAAGTGGCGGCAGTGGTGGCCGGACCTGCAGCTCCAGGTCCGAGAAGACCGGGGCGACAAGGGAATTCGCTGGACCGTCGCGGGGCCGCTCACCGGCACCATGGAGGTGTGGCTCGAGCCCGCCCTCGACGGGGTGATCCTGCACTACTTCCTGCACGCCGAGCCCACGGCGGCGGGCTTCGATCTGATCGCGGCGAACCGGGAGCGCCGGGTAGCGGGCAAGCGGATGTCGTTCGAGATCAAGCAGACGCTGGAGGCCGGGCGCGCGCCCGGTGAGCCCGTCGGCGCCGCCCGCTGATGGTGGACAAGACCACGCGCTCGATCGTCGTCGAGGCGCCGGCTGCCGAGGTCATGGCCGTGATCGCCGATTTCCCGCAGTACCCGGCATGGGTGGCGGCGGTCAGCCGCATCGAGGTGCTGGAACCGGGTCGCCACGGCCGCGCGCGCAAGGTGCGGTTCGTGTTGTCGGCCGGGGTCGTCAAGGACGACTACGACCTCGTCTACGACTGGTCGCCGGACGGCCTGTCGGTGAGCTGGGACCTGGTGCGCGGCGAACTGCAGCGCTATCAGCACGGCAGCTACACCCTGCAGCCGCAGCCCGACGGCACCACCTGCGTCGTGTACGAGCTGACGGTGGACCTCACGTTGCCGATGATCGGGATGATCAAGCGCAAGGCGGAGAAAGTCATCACCGACACGGCGCTCAAGGAACTGAAGAAGCGGGTAGAAGGCTGAGCACGCAACGTACGCGCGTCGAGCTGTTCGTCGGCAAGGGCGGCGTCGGAAAGACCACGATGGCAGCTGCCACGGCGATCGCCCGGGCGCGCGCGGGCGAGCAGGTGCTGCTCGTGTCGATCGATCAGGCGCATTCGCTGGCCGACGCCCTGCAGGTGCGCATCGAGCACGATCCCGGCACCACGTCGGCGGTGCAGTCCGTGCAGTCGAATCTCGGTCCGGGCGAGCGCAGCGACGGGAGTCTCGACGTCATCGAGATCGACACGCACGCCCTGCTGACCGAGCGCTACGCCGAGGTCGCCAAGATGGCCGGCGGCGGTGGCCACAATCACAACGAGTTCGCGATGCCCGATGCCGGCGAACTCGTCGGGCTGCCGCCGGTGCAGGAGCTGCTGGGGCTGAGCGAAATCGCCACCCTCGTCGGTGACGAAGAGTGGGACGTCATCATCGTCGACTGCGGCCCGACCGTCGACGCGCTGAACACACTCACCGCGCCGGAGCGGTTCCTCGGCTATCTGGAGCGGATCTGGCCCCGGCACAAGCGGGTGGCCTCGGCGATCAGCCGTGATGTGCGCAAGGTGGTGCTGGTGGCGACGATCGAGCGGATCGCCGACGCCGTGTCCGGCGTGCGCGAGCTGCTCGCCGACACCGAGAACACCGGCGTGCGCCTGGTCACCACCCCGGAGTGGGTGACGGTGGCGCAGACCTCGCGATTGCGCTCGGCGCTCGCGCTGCACGGCTTGCGGCTGGACTCGGTGATTGTGAACAAGCTTCTGCCGCAACTGGATTCACACGAAACCGGGCAGGCCGCGCAGTGGTATGCGAACCGGCGTTCCGAGCAGATGGACGTGGTGGCCGCGCTCGAACGGTGGCTGCCGGGTGTTCCGTTCCAAACCGTGCAGCACACCGGACCCGAACCGGTAGGGTTGTCTTCTCTGGGCACGCTCGCGTACGGCATCGACTGGAGTGCGCGCGCCGCTGCTCCGAAGTTGACTGTGGAAAAGGAATCCGGCGACGGATCCGATTCCGGGTACGTGATGCGCATGTTCCTGCCCGTGGTCGATCCGTCGACGCTGAGTCTCGGGCGAGTGGAGGACGACGTGATTGTCGGAGCAGACGGGGCGCGCCGGCGCATCCGGCTCGCCGCGGCGTTGCGCCGTAGTGTCGTCTCCGGCGCCGAGCTCGACGGCCAGTACTTCGTCGTCCGGTTCCGGGCGCAGCAGTGACCAGCGATCAGGGCAGACCGGGAAACAAAGGTGTGAACATGACCGACGAGAAGCCGGAACTGGGCGCCGAGCTGCGTCTGCTCGCCGAAACCCTGCTCGAGCGGATCGAGCCGGCGCTACGCAAGGCGGCCGCCGGAGTCGACAAGGAAGAGTGGGGCGAATGCTCCTGGTGCCCGATGTGTGCGGTGGCCGCCCTCGTGCGCGGCGAGCACCACGACGTGCTCGGCAATCTCGCCGACCATGGCACCAACATCGTGACCGTGCTGCGTGAGGCGCTGTCGGGAACGCCGGTCGATCCCCGGCTGCCCGAGGAAGGTGCCGAGCCCACCGCCGAACCCGCCAAGCCGGTCAACGGGCACGCCAACAACGGCCGCGCCACCAACAACGGCCGCGCCGCGCAGTCGTTCGTGCAGATCCCGGTGACCATCAAGTCGTGACCCTCACCGTCGGGATCGACGTAGGCGGTACGAGTATCCGGGCGTCGGTCGTCGACGGCACCGGGTCGGTTCTCGACACCACCCAGGCACCGACACCGCAGTCGAAACGGGCGCTGGAGAACGCTCTGGACCGGGCGGTCCGCGAGCTCGCCGGACGGCATCCGGTGGGCGCGGTGGGACTGGCGGTCGCCGGGTTCATCTCCGAGGACCGCACCACCGTGCGGTTCGCACCCCATTTGCCGTGGGTCGACGCACCTGTCGGGCGGGACCTGTCGCAGCGGCTGGGCATGCCGGTGATCCTCGAGCACGACGCCAACGCCGCGGTGTGGGCGGAGTATCGCTTCGGCGCGGCCGCGCGGGGGCGCAACGTGGTGCTCGTGGCCATCGGCACCGGTATCGGCGCCGCGCTGCTCGTCGACGGTGAGCTGTATCGCGGATCGCACGGCATCGCGCCCGAACTCGGCCACATCCAGGTGGTGCCCGACGGTCGCAGCTGCGCCTGCGGCAAGCGGGGTTGCTGGGAACGATATTGCAGCGGAACGGCATTGGCGCACACGGCAATCGAGCTGCTGGCCGCCAATCCGGCCGAGTCCACGATTCTGGCGCGCGAAGTGGTGCGCGACCCAGGATCGCTGACGGGGCGCCGGGTGGCCGGCGCCGCCCAGGACGGCGACCGGGTGGCGCAGCAGGCGATCGCCGAGTTCGCGCGCTGGCTCGGCACCGGGCTGGCGATCGTCGCCGACATCTACGATCCCGACCTCGTCGTCATCGCCGGCGGTGTCTCGACATCGGCGCCGCTGTACCTCGACGAAGCTCGCGAGCACTATGCGGCCGCGATAACGGGAGCAGGGCATCGGCCCTTGGCTAGAATCAGGACGACTCAACTCGGCGAAGCGGCCGGGATGATCGGCGCCGCTGCTCTGGCGCGCGCTGCGCTTGCCCCCGAATAGTAGAATCGACTACCGACAAGGCCGCTGCCCCAGTCGGGGAAGGATGCAATGTTCTACTGGCTGTTGAAGTACGTGCTGGTCGGCCCCTGGATCACCCTCTACAACCGGCCGAAAGTCGAAGGCGTAGAGCACATTCCCGCCGACGGCCCCGTGATTTTCGCGGGTAACCACCTGTCCATCGCGGACTGGTTGTTCACCCCGCTGGTGAGCCCGCGGCGCATCACCTACCTCGCCAAGAGCGAGTACTTCACCACCCCCGGTCTCAAGGGCCGGTTGAAGAAGTTCTTTTTCGCCGGCACCGGCCAGTACCCGATCGACCGCAGCGGGGCCGATGCCGCGCAGGCCGCACTGGACACCGCCAAGCGCCTGCTGGACGAGGGCCGCGTCGTCGGGCTCTACCCGGAGGGCACGCGCTCGCCGGACGGTCGCCTGTACAAGGGCAAGACGGGCTGCGCGCGGCTCGCGCTGGAAACCGGCGTCACCGTCATCCCGGTCGCCGTCATCGGCACCGACAAGGTGGCCCCGCCCGGACCGTTCACGTGGCGCCACCACCACGTGCAGGTCAAGTTCGGCAAGCCGCTGGACTTCTCGCGGTTCGAGGGCATGTCCGGCAACCGCTTCGTCGAGCGCACCGTCACCGACGAGATCATGTACGAGCTCATGCAGCTGTCGGGCCAGGAGTACGTCGACGTGTACGGCGCCTCGCTGAAGAAGAAGTACCAGAAGGCACCCACCGCCGATCGGATCCCGGACACTCGCGCCGGATAAGGTTTGCTTTTCCCTGAGCGCCTGTCATCCGAATGACGGGCGCTCAGCCGTTTCCGCGTGTGGTTGTTGGGCTCTCGACTGCCCGGCTACTCGGGTGATCGCCCGCATCGGGTGAACCCGACTGCGGCCCAAACGAATAATGCCGCTCATCGGTGTGTGTGTGGATCGCGGCACTCGTCGGCTCGGGCGAGCGGATCGCGCCACGCGTCGGCTCGGTCGAGCGAATGGTGCCACTCATCTGCCTGAGTGGATGAATGGCGGTATTCATTCGCATTGTCGCGCTCAGCCGATTCGGAGGGTTCAAGACAGTCGGGGCTGTGCCGCGGCGGGAGCCGGGCGCACGATCGGATACCCGACTGCATGAAGGTCACCTTCGTGCACGCAGGCTCGATGAAGGTGACCTTCATTCGGCATGGGCTACGCCGCGGCGGGCACCGGGACGCGCACCTCGTCGGAGCGCACCCGGCTGCGCAGCGCCAGCGCGACCACGATCAGCGTGCCGAGCCCCCACAGCACGTACGACGAGCCGAGCAGCTGGTCGGTGAGCGGCCAGTCGCGGCCCTGCACGTACGAGCCCTCGAGGTCGCCGGCGACGCGCCAGTGCGGCGCCGCGACGAAGATGGTGACCCCCAGGGCCACCCAAACGGCCAGTGCCAGGCTGCGCCTGCGATACGCCAGCACCGCGAGCGCGACCAGCGCGGGCACCGCCCACACCCAGTGGTGCGACCAGGAGACCGGTGAAATCAGTAGGCCCGCAAGACCATTGGCGCTCACGGCGAGCGCGGTCTGCCCGGCGTCGAGACAACGCTTGAGCACCAGCACGGTCAGCGCAAGGACGGCCAGCACGGCCGTGCCCCAGATCGCGGTCTGCGCGTGCTCGGCGCCCAGCCGCGCGATCATCCCGGTGAGGCTCTGATTCGACGCGTACGACGCCCCGCCGATCCGCCCGGAGTCGAAGATGATCGTCGTCCAGTAGTGCCACGAGTCGGCGGGCGCCAGCAGGAACGCGGTGCCGGACGCGATCAGGAATCCGACGCCGGTCATCACGACCGCCCGGAAGTCGCGGCGCACCAGCAACAGCAGCACGAAGATCGCCGGCGTCAGCTTCAGCGCCACCGCGAACCCGATGAGCAGCCCGCGCGGCCACGGCGTCTTGCGCGGCATCAGGTCCGCCGCGACCAGCAGCGCGAGCACGAGGTTGATCTGCCCGTAGTTCAGCGTGGAATAGAACGGCTCGAAGGTGAACGCGACAGCGACCACGGCGCCTGCGCCCCACAGCGCCGTCGGCACCGGCATTCCGGCGCTCTGCAGCGTCAGCGCGACGACGGCCAGCAGCGCGAGGATCGACATGACAGTCATCACGGTGCCCGCCGTCTCCAGCGACACCCACGACATCGGCCCGAACGCGACCGCGGCCGCGGGAGGATAGGTGAAGGGCAGATTCTTGCCGCTCCACAGCGTCGGCAACTGTCCGTAGATGTCCCAGCCGCGCATGAACGCCATGCCGCCGAGGCGGTAGACGTCGAGGTCGACGTGGTAGTAGAAACCCTGCGGACGCAGCACCGGCGGGATGCCGAACAGGTGGTAGGCCAGGCCGAGCGCGATGCCGACGAGGACGAGAGCCTTCCAGGCGTGGCGCAACATGGGCACGGCGTTCCTCACTGCGCGGGCGTTGCAAGGCATACTGGCGGCCCGTGCGGTACTTCTACGACTGCGAGTTCATCGAGGACGGGCGAGTCATCGATTTGGTGTCCATCGGCGTCGTTGCCGAGGACGGTCGTGAATTCTATGCGATTTCCTCGGAGTTCGATCCGGAGCGCGCCGGACCGTGGGTGCGGGCCAACGTGTTGCCGTTGCTGCCCCCGCCCTCGTCTCCGTTGTACCGGACCCGCCGGCAGATCCGCGACGACCTGCTGAAATTCCTGGTTCCGCGCCCGTCCGTCGTGCCCGAAATGTGGGCCTGGGTGGGTGCCTACGATCACGTCGCGCTGTGTCAGCTGTGGGGTGCGATGACCGAGTTGCCGCGGGTGCTGCCGCGCTACACCCGCGAACTCAAGCAGGTCTGGGACGATCTGGGGCGTCCGCCGCTGCCGGATCTGCCGAAGGGCGCGCACGACGCGCTCGTCGACGCCCGGCACAACCTTGCCAAGTTCGAGGCACTGCGAGCCCTCGGCGCATAATGGACCGGTGAACTGGACCGTCGACGTACCGATCGATCGCCTCCCCGAGCTGCCGCCGCTGCCCGCCGAGTTGCGTCGCCAGCTCGACGACGCGTTGTCCCGCCCGGCCGCCCAGCAGCCCTCGTGGCCTGCGGGCCAGGCCGCCGCGATGCGGACCGTGCTGGAGAGCGTGCCGCCGATCACGGTTCCCGAGGAAGTCGAGTCGCTGCAGCGCCACCTCGCCGAGGTCGCGCGCGGCGAGGCGTTCCTGTTGCAGGGCGGCGACTGCGCGGAAACCTTCGCCGACAACACCGAGCCACACATCAAGGGCAACATCCGCACGCTGCTGCAGATGGCGGTCGTGCTCACCTACGGCGCGTCGCTGCCGGTGGTGAAGGTGGCCCGGATCGCGGGCCAGTACGCCAAGCCGCGCTCCTCGGACACCGATGCCCTCGGCCTGCCGTCCTACCGCGGCGACATGGTGAACTCGCTGGCGCCCGACGAGAAGACGCGTATCCACGATCCGTCTCGCCTGGTGCGCGCCTACGCCAACGCCAGCGCCGCGATGAACCTGGTGCGTGCCGTCACCGGTGCGGGCCTGGCCGATCTGCACAAGGTGCACGACTGGAACCGCGAATTCGTCAGCCAGTCCCCGGCCGGCGCGCGCTACGAGGCGATGGCCCGCGAGATCGACCGCGGCCTGGCCTTCATGAACGCCTGTCGGGTCACCGACCCGAACCTGTCGACCGTGCAGATCTTCGCCAGTCACGAGGCACTGGTGCTCGACTACGAGCGCGCCATGCTGCGCCTGGCCGACAATCCCGACGGTCACCCCACGCTGTACGACCTGTCCGCGCACTTCCTGTGGATCGGCGACCGCACCCGGCAACTCGACGGCGCGCACGTCGCGTTCGCGGAACTGCTGGCCAACCCCATCGGCCTCAAGATCGGCCCGTCCACCACCCCGGAGATGGCCGTCGAATACGTCGAGCGCCTGGACCCGACGAACAAGCCCGGCCGGCTCACGCTCGTCTCGCGCATGGGCAACCAGAAGGTGCGCGACCTGCTGCCGCCGATCATCGAAAAGGTGCAGGCCACCGGCCACCAGGTCATCTGGCAGTGCGATCCCATGCACGGCAACACCCACGAGTCGTCCACCGGCTACAAAACCCGTCACTTCGACCGCATCGTCGACGAGGTGCAGGGCTTCTTCGAGGTGCATCGCGGCCTCGGCACGCATCCGGGCGGCATCCACGTCGAGATCACCGGCGAAGACGTCACCGAATGTCTCGGCGGGGCCCAGGACATCTCGGATCTGGACCTGTCGGGCCGCTACGAGACGGCCTGTGATCCGCGCCTGAACACCTCGCAGTCGCTGGAGCTGGCGTTCCTGGTCGCGGAGATGCTGCGCGACTGAGCTTGTTTGCCCTCGCTTCGCGAGGGCGGGTTCGCGCGCCTGCCACGCGAACCGGGGGTCCGGCCTAGAGTCGGGCCTCGATTACGGCGATCTGTGCGGCGGGCAGGCCCCACGGTTCGGGTACGCCGACGCGTGCGTCCAGGTCCCAGAGTTCGCACCGCTCACCGGGTTTCGCCACCAGCGACCACGCGACGACGGTGCGTGCGAGCTGCACGTCCATCGGGTCCCCGCCGCTGCCGACGCCGTCGGGGATGTGATGCAGGAACCTGCCGTATGCGGACTCGCAGAACCGGGCGTACATCGCCGTGCACAGGATGAAGCCGTGCCAGGCCTCGTCGACGGCGTGTGACGGCATCCCGATGATCTGATCGTCGCGCAGCGCGGCGCCACAGCAGCGCAACCATTGCCGCAGTCCGGTCTCCACCGCCGCGCGCGGCTGCCACGGGCAGGTCGTGAAGACGGCGTCGGGGAAGCGCAGGGCCGTCACGGCGGCGTCGACGCGGGCAAGATCGATCTTTGGTGACCACGGCCGCACTCCACCCTAGACAGGACCGGTTAAGAGCACATCGGCTGCCGCTGGGCGACCGCGATCTCCGCAGCGAGGAGATGGCTCGCCAAGTACTGCCCGCCAGGGTGAGGGCTGCCTACGGCAGCGAGGTCAGTACGACCTTGCTGCCGGGCTCCACCCGGTCCCCGGCGCCCGGGTTCTGCCCGATGACCAGCCCGGCGCCGATCGCGCCACGAACCTCGACCGAAAGCCCGAGCCCGCTCAACTGCGAGCGTGCGGAGGAGGCCGTCTGCCCGAGCACCCACGGCATCGTCACGGCGTTGGACACGACGAGCGTGACGTCGCTGCCGGCGTTCACCGTCGAACCCGACTTCGGGTCGGTGCCGATCACCTTCCCGCCGTCGACGTCCTTGTCGAAGGACGTGGTGGTCCCGGAGACGTTGATGCCGAGCTTGCTCAGCGCCGACTTCGCGTCCTCGACGCTGCGGTTCTTCAGGGTGGGCAGCTGCACCGGCGGGGCGCCCTTGCTGCGCACCACCTGCACGGCAGCGCCGACGGGAATTTTGGTCCCGGGCGCGGGATCGAGTGCGGCGACCGTGCCCTTGGGCACCTGGTTGAACGTCTCGCCACCGTCGACGGGCTTGAAACCGGCTTCACGCAAACGCTTTTCGACCTCGGCGACAGGATCTCCGGGGTTGAAGTTGGGCACCACGGGCTTGCCGCGTGAGACCAGCACGGCGACCGTGTCGCCGCGCGGCACCCGAGATCCCGACGCCGGGTCCGTGCCGATCACCATGTTCGGGGGCGCGGTGTCGTGAAACACCTCCCGGATCTCAGCTGTCAGGCCCGCGCCTTCGAGCGCGGCGACGATGCCGTTGCGGTCCAGGCCGTCGGTGGGCGGTACGGCGACGTAGCGCCCGGAACCGAACCACCAGCCGGTGAACGCCAGCGCCAGCGCCAAAGCCAGCACCAGCAGCAGCCAGAACCACGGCGCGCGGCGTGTGCGCTGCGGCGGTGGCGGAGGCGGCGGGGTGGCGCTGCCGGGCGGCGACGCGTAGTGCACGTCGTCGCGCGGCGTCGGCGCGCTGAACACCTTGGTGTGCTGGCGAACCGGGGCGGCGACGGCCGCCTCGGCCACCGGGACGGGGGCCGGAATCGGCCCCGGCGCCACCGGCGTGCGCCGGGTGGGCGCATCCGCGTCGACCGGCGCCACGCGCGCCAGCGCGGCGCTGCTGCGGTGTTCGGCCGACAGCTTCGGCGCCGGCACCCGGTACGGAGGCAGACCGAGAGTGGCTGCGATGGAACGCAATTCGCCAGCCATCGCGGTGGCGTTCGGGAATCGGTGATCCGGCTCGCGCGCGGTGGCGCCGGCCACCAGCTCGTCGAACTCCGCCGGTACACCCGGAATGGTCGAGCCGGGCGCCGGCACGTCGGCGTGCAGGCGCTGGTAGGCGATGGACAGCGAGGTGTCGCCGTCGAAAGGCGGCTTGCCCGTCAGCATTTCGTAGAGCAGCACGCCCATCGAGTAGACGTCGCTGCGGGCGTCGGCAAACCCCGTCGACACCTGTTCGGGCGACAGGTACGCCGCGGTACCCAGGATCACGCTGTTCGATGTCGTGCGGGCGGCCGCGACCGCGCGCACCAGGCCGAAGTCGGCGATCTTCACCTCGCCGGAATCGGAGATCAGAATGTTTTCGGGTTTGACGTCGCGGTGCACCAGTCCGGCCGCATGCGCCACACCGAGGGCGTCGAGCACGGGCTCGGCGACGGCGCGGGCCGCGTGCGGCGGCATCGGCCCGCGTTCGCGCAGCAGTTCGCGCAGCGTGCCGCCGGACACCAACTCCATGACCAGAAATGCGAAGCGCCCGTCGTGGCCCTGGTCGTAGACCGACACCAGGCTCGGATGCTTCAGTTTCGCCACCGCGCGCGCCTCGAACTCGAAGCGCTCCAGGAACTGCGGGTCGGCCGCGAACTTCGGGTCCATCACCTTGATGGCGACGGGCCGATCGAGGCGAACGTCGATGCCCCGGTAGACCGTGGACATGCCGCCGCTGGCGATCGGAGCGTCGACGCGGTAGCGCCGATCCAGCATTTCACCGATCATGCTGCTGATATCACTGACCTCCGTCTCGCGCCGACTACCCGTTAACGTTACCCAAGTGAGTTCCTTTCCTTACTGCGACGACGTGCTCGACGCGGAGGTTTCACTCCTCGATCTGCCCACAGTCGCCGACAAGCTCGGGATTTCGGTCACGCGAGTCCATCAGTTGCTGCGTGAGCACCAGCTCCTCGCAATCAAGCGCAACCGCGTTGTCGGCGTGCCGGCCGCGTTCTTCGGTGCCGACGGCAACGTGCTCAAGCAGCTACCGGGCCTGATCGCGGTGCTGCGCGACGGCGGGTACACCGAGGGCGAGATCGTGCGCTGGATGTTCACCGAGGACGATTCGCTGCCGGGCATGCCGATCGAGGCGCTGCACGGTCACCTCGCGCGTGAGGTGCTGCGCCGCGCCCAGGCGATGGCCTTCTGACGGCGCGGCACCATCGCGCGCCGGTCGAAGACCTCGAAATCGTTGCGCTCGACCTCGTCGAGGATCGCCGCATACAGCTCGAAGGCGAGCCGGATCCCGGGCCGTACCCGCGGTGCGAGCTGTGCGATGCCCGGTTCGGCCTGCCGGTACACGTCGCGGTTGAGCGCGACGAAGTGCTGCAACGCCCGCCGGGTGTGGGCGTCGCCGTAGCCGCGTGCCCGGCAGGTGCGCAGGTGCGCGGCGTCGACGCCGAACGCGGCCCATTCGTCGGTGGGTAGGTAGACGCGGCCACGGTCGAGGTCTTCACCGACGTCACGGATGAAGTTGGTGAGCTGGAACGCCTCGCCGAGCGCCGCCGCGGCGGGCGCGGCGTCGTCGACCGGCCCGACGGTGCCCAGCACCGGCAGCAACTGCAGTCCGATCACCGCCGCCGAGCCGTACATGTAGGCGCGCAGCTGTGCCATGGTGGCGTAGCTCGACGTGTCCGCGAGATCGCTGCGCATGGCATCCATGAAGGCCCGAAAGTATTCCGGCGCAATGTGATACCGCTCGACGGTGGCCTGCAGTGCGAGCTGCACCGGATCGCTCGGGCGAAACCAGTCGGACTCGAGGAGCAGCCGCAGCTGCTTGTCCACCCGATCGAGCTCGGCGCCCGGCTGCGCGCCGGGCAGGTCGACGATGTCGTCGACGGTGCGGGCAAACGCGTACAGCGCGTACACGGCGTTGCGTCGCGCTCGCGGCAGCAGCCGCGATTGCCTCGAGCACCGGCGGGACGTCCAGTTCACCGGTGACTGCCTCGATCAGCGTCAGCGATGTCGGGTGCGCGGCAGCGTCGACGAGCATGCCGGTCAGCTCGGCCTGTGTCGTCGCCCGGTGGGTCCGCACTGTCGAGACGTCGCCGCCCAATGCGTACG
>CAKZIX010000024.1 GCA_936936565.1 uncultured Nocardiaceae bacterium
ATCGGCGGTCTCATCGCGTTCATCTTCCTGATCGGGCGCACCCTGGTCAGCAAGTTCACGCCGGCCCAGGCCACCGCGGCGATCGTCGTGTCCTACTACTGGCACTTCGTCGACATCGTGTGGATCGGCCTGTTCGCGACGATCTACTTCGTCCGTTGAGTCTTCGGTCACCAGCCCAGGTTCCCGACAACACAGAGGGATGCAGATGAGTTCATCTCCACCAGCCAATGGAGCGAGCGGTCGCGCCGCAGCCAAGGCTGTGCGCCAACGCAAGATCCGTCGTCGCCTGGCAGGAGCCTTGGTGCTATTGATGGGTCTCGTGGCTGCCGGTTTCCTGGCCGCCGCCCTCACCCCCAAGCCGCAGGTCGCGACGGCAGACGTCGACGATGCGGCGCTCATCCGGGAAGGCAAGGCGCTGTACGAGACTTCGTGCATCACCTGCCACGGCGCGAACCTGCAGGGCGTTCAGGACCGCGGCCCCAGCTTGATCGGTGTCGGCGAGGCCGCGGTGTACTTCCAGGTGTCGTCGGGCCGGATGCCCATGGCGCGCAACGAGGCCCAGGCCGAACGCAAGCCGCAGAAGTTCGAGGACAGCCAGATCGACGCGCTCGGTGCGTATGTGCAGTCCAACGGCGGCGGCCCGCTGGTCGTGCGGGACGGCGACGGCAAGATCGCCGAGGCGTCCCTGCGCGGCGGCGACATCGGCCGCGGTAGCGAACTTTTTCGCATGAACTGCGCGTCCTGCCACAACTTCACCGGTAAGGGCGGCGCGCTGTCGTCGGGCAAGTTCGCCCCGCCGCTCGGGCCGGCCAGCGAACAGCAGATCTACACCGCGATGCTCACGGGCCCGCAGAACATGCCGAAGTTCAGCAACCGTCAGCTCACGATGGAAGAAAAGAAAGACATCATCGCCTACGTGAAGTCGGCGGTCGAGACGGCGCCGCAGGGTGGCTACGGTCTCGGCGGGTTCGGCCCGGCCACCGAAGGTTTGGCGATCTGGGTTGTCGGCATCGTCGCCATGATCGGCGTCTGCCTGTGGATCGGAGCACGAGCATGAGCAGCGGGGACGAACCGCACAAGGACTACACCAAGGAAGAGCTCGAGGCCATGAGCCGCGACGAGCTGTTCAAACTTGGCACCAACCTCGACGGGGTCGAGGTCGTCTACCGGCGAGACCGCTGGCCGGTGGCGGGCACTCGCGCCGAGAAGCGCGCCGAGCGGCAGGTGGCGCTGTGGTTCCTGCTGGCCGCGCTGTCGGGCCTGGCGTTCATCGGTGTCTTCCTGTTCTGGCCGTGGGAGTACAAGGCCCATGGCGAAGACGGCTACTGGCTGTACACCCTGGCCACCCCGCTCTACGGCCTCACGTTGGGCACGGCGATCATCGCGATCGGTGTCGGCGCCGTGCTGTACGTCAAGAAGTTCATCCCCGAAGAGGTGTCCATCCAGGACCGCCACGACGGCGCGTCCAACGACACCGACCGGGCCACCATCCTCGCGGTGCTGGGCGATTCGCTCGAGACCACCGGCATCGCCCGCCGCAAGATGATCCTCGCTTCGGCGGGGCTCGGCGCCGGCGTGCTCGGCGGTGGCGCGCTCATCGCCTTCATCGGCGGCATGGTCAAGAACCCGTGGGCCAAGGGCGAGAACTCCGAGCTGTGGGTCTCCGGCTGGACGCGCTACAAGGACGACTTCGAGACCATCTACCTGCGCCGCGACACCGGCCGGCCGAGCGACATCGTGCTCGTGCGTCCGGAAGATCTCGACGCCGGCGCGATGGAGACGGTGTTCCCGTGGCGCGAGTCGTGGCGCGGAGATCACGAGAAGGAGCTCGAGTCGCTGCGCGGAATCCGCAACGCGGTCATGCTGATTCGCCTGCGCACCGAAGACGCCGACAACGCGATCAAGCGCAAGGGCCAGGAGAGCTTCAACTACGGCGACTACTTCGCGTACTCGAAGATCTGCACGCACCTGGGCTGCCCCACCTCGCTGTTCGAGCAGCAGACCAACCGCATCCTGTGCCCCTGCCACCAGTCGCAGTTCAGCGCCACCGAGTACGGCAAGCCCGTCTTCGGTCCCGCTGCTCGCGCCCTGCCGCAGTTGCCGATTACAGTGAACGAAGAGGGATTCCTGGTGGCCGCGGCCAACTTCATCGAACCCCTCGGACCGGCCTTCTGGGAGCGTAAGTCATGACCACTGCCCTCAATCGGATAGCCGCCGAGCAGGCCGACGGCATCGACTCGCGCTACAAAGTCGCGAAGTTCATGAAGCACCAGCTCAACAAGGTGTTTCCGTCGCACTGGTCGTTCATGCTCGGCGAGGTCGCGCTCTACAGCTTCATCATCCTGCTGCTGTCGGGTGTGTACCTGACGCTGTACTTCGACCCGTCGATGGCGCACGTCACCTACGACGGCGCCTACCAGCCGCTGCGCGGTGTCGGCATGTCGCGGGCCTACGAGACCACGCTGAACATCAGCTTCGAGGTGCGTGGCGGTCTGTTCTTCCGCCAGGTCCATCACTGGGCGGCGCTGCTGTTCATGGCGTCGATCATCGTGCACCTGTTCCGCATCTTCTTCACCGGCGCGTTCCGCCGCCCGCGTGAAGGCAACTGGGTCATCGGTTCGCTGCTGCTGATCCTGGGCATGTTCGAGGGCTTCTTCGGCTACTCGATCCCGGACGATCTGCTCTCCGGCACCGGCCTGCGCGCCGCGTTCGGCGGTATCACGATGGGTATTCCGATCATCGGTACCTGGCTGCACTGGCTGATGTTCGGCGGCGATTTCCCGGGCACGATCATCATCCCGCGCCTGTACGTCGCGCACGTGCTGCTGTTGCCCGGCATCATCCTGGTGCTCATCGCGGCGCACTTCGCGATCACCTGGTACCAGAAGCACACCCAGTTCCCCGGTCCCGGCCGCACCGAGACCAACGTCGTCGGTATGCGGATCATGCCGGTGTTCGCCGTGAAGTCGGGCGCGTTCTTCGCCATGACCGCGGGCGTGATCGCGCTGATGGCGGGTCTGTTCCAGATCAACCCGATCTGGAACCTGGGTCCGTACAACCCGGCGCAGGTGTCCGCGGGCTCGCAGCCGGACTTCTACATGATGTGGACCGACGGCCTGGCGCGTCTCATGCCGGCCTGGGAGATCTACATCTTCGGCCACACCGTTCCGGCCGTCACCTGGGTGGCGCTCACCATGGGTGCCGTGTTCGGCGTGCTGATCGCCTACCCGTGGATCGAGAAGCGTCTCACCGGCGACGATGCGCACCACAACATCCTGCAGCGTCCGCGCGACGTGCCGGTGCGTACCGCGATCGGTGCCATGGCGATCACGTTCTACGTGGTGCTCACGATCTCGTGCGTCAACGACATCCTCGCGCTGCAGTTCGACATCTCGCTGAACGCCACCACCTGGATCGGCCGCATCGGCCTGCTGATCGCCCCGCCGATCGCCTACTTCCTCACCTACCGGATCTGCATCGGTTTGCAGCGCAGTGACCGGGCGGTGCTGGAGCACGGCATCGAGACGGGCATCATCAAGCGGCTGCCGCACGGTGAGTACATCGAGATTCACCAGCCGCTCGGCCCGGTCGACGACCACGGCCACCCGATCCCGCTGGAGTACCAGGGCGCCACGGTGCCCAAGCGCATGAACCAGCTCGGTTCGGCGGGTGCCCCGGGTCGCGGCAGCCTGATGTTCCCGGACCCGCTGGACGAAAGCGCCGCGCTGGATCACGACGAGCACGAGGGCGAGCGGCGCCAGCTGCAGATCCTCACCGAGTACCAGAACCGGGTGCACGGGCTCGACGGATCCAACGGCAGCAACGGTTCCAACGGTCACCACTGATCGAACGCGACAGGGCCCCGGACGCGAAAGCGTCCGGGGCCCTGTGCTTTCCGGCGAGCCACTCCCCTACCCCACCCGCACCCCGGGTCGGCTGTGCGGGCGAGATCCCGGGTCGGGACGACCCGAGGGCGCCGCTCCGCCAGCCGGCAACAGGGCCCCCCGCCGCCGCGCCCAGCTGGCGCCCCTCACCCAAGCCGAAGTGCACCTGGTGTTCCGTCGTCGAACCTCCTACACCGGGGTTCCGGACGGAACAGCAGGTGCAAATAGCCTGCCGGGCAAGCGGCGGCTACGGCAGCGTGAGGACGACGGGGCCAGCGTCGGTGATTGCGACTGTGTGCTCGACGTGTGCTGCCCGGGCACCGGTGTAGGTCCGCAGGGTCCAGCCGTCGGGGTCGTGTCGGTAGTCGTCGCTGCCGTCGGCGATGAGCATCGGCTCCAGCGCGAGGACCAGCCCGGGCCGCAGGCGCAGGCCGCGCCCGGCGCGTCCCTCGTTGGGTACATGCGGGTCTTCGTGCATGGCACGACCGATCCCGTGCCCGCCGTGGCCGTCCAGGATGCCGTAGCCGCCAGTGCGCGCCGTCGTACCGATGGCGGCGGCGATGTCACCCAAGCGATTCCCCGGTACCGCAGCGGCGATTCCTGCCGCCAGTGCGGCCTCGGCCGCCGCGATGAGCCGTTCGCTGGACGCGCGCGCATCCGCGGCGGGCCCACGGTCTGCCGAGTGCGTGCCTGGCCCACCGGCGACGGCGCTCCGGTCAGCCGAGCGATCCGCTCCGACGACCATGCTGAATGCCGAGTCGCCGCACCAGTTGTCGAGGTACGCGCCACAGTCGACGCTCAGCAGGTCCCCGTCGCGCAATGCGTAGTCGCTCGGGATCCCGTGCACCACTGCGTCGTTCACGCTCGTGCAGAGCACTCCCGGATAGGGAGTGGGCGCCCACCGCGGGTGATACCCCAGGAAGGCCGGCTTGGCCCCCGCGTCGCGAATCACGGCGGCCGCGATCTCGTCGAGCTCGCGTAGCGTCACCCCCGCCGTCGCCGCTGTCCGTGCGGCATCCAACGCAGCGGCGACGACGCGCCCCGCCGCCCGCATCGCGGCAATCTCCGCAGCAGTCTTCAGCTCAACCATGCGAATAACTATACCGGTATTACTATTCGATCCGGCAGGCGTCCGGTATTACTATTGGTGCATGGTTCGCGAACCCCTCACCGCCGAACAGCTGCTGCGTGGCCAACGCCTGGGCACCCTGCTGCGCACTGCCCGCGGCGAGAAGAGCATGGTCGACACCGCGACGGCCGCCGGTATATCCGTCGAAACCCTGCGCAAGATCGAGGCCGGCCGCATCGCCACCCCGGCGTTCTTCACCGTCGCCAGCCTGGCGACCACGCTGGGTCTGTCGCTCGACGAGTTGGCCACCGAACTCACCCCCGACATCGACACCGCCGAAGCCGGCTGAACCGGGTCGCCGGTGCGGGAACCGAATTCGGAGTCTCGGCGCGCGAGGAAGTGACGTACTGTCGGCTGCGTGACGGTCCAGGCAGCACTGATCACCGGCGCCGGCCGGGGACTCGGGCTGGAAACAACGCGGGTGTTCGCCGAGCGCGGCTGGCAGGTGTTCGCCGCCGATCTGACGCCGCCGCCGGCGGCGCCGGGCATCGTTCCCATCCGGATGGACGTCTCCGACGCTGCGGCCGTGGCCGACGGTGTGCGTGCGGTGGCCGAGCTTGCACCCCGGGGTTTGGGCTGCGTGGTGAACTTCGCGGGCGTGCTGACGGTCGGCCCCCTCGTCGAGATCCCGGAGTCACAGCTGCACCGGCTCATGAACATCAACGTGCTCGGCACCTACCGCGTCAACGCCGCGACGTTCGAGCTGGTGCGCACAGGCGGCGGCCGGATCGTCAATATCAGCTCCGAAACAGGCTGGCAGCGGGCCCTGATGCTGAACGGGCCGTACGCGATGAGCAAGCATGCCATCGAGGCGTACAGCGATGCGTTGCGACGGGAGTTGATGTTCGTCGGCGTCCCGGTGATCGTCGTGCAGCCGGGACCGTTCCGGACGGACATGGTCGGCGGCATCGACGCGGCATTCGCGGCGTCGGTGCGGCCGGATTCGCCGTTCGCACGGCTGGCCGGGCGGGTGGGACGCATGGCCGCCGCGGAGCACCGTCGCGCGCATGACCCGGCCGTGCTCGCCGAGGTCGTGTGGACAGCCGCGACGGCGCGCACGCCCAAGTCGCGCTATTCGGTGCGGCCCGACCTCCGACGCCGGCTACTCGATCGCCTTCCGGTTCCGGTCGTCGACCGGCTGCTGCAGCGGATGCTGGCGTAGCGCCCGGCACGTCGCACACGCACGTCCGCCCCGGTCGCACGTGTGCGAACGGGGCGGATTACGAACGAGCTCAGTGCTTTTCAGGCCCGACGTGGTACTCGAAGACCATGCCGGCGGCCGCCGCGATGACGGCGAGCACACCGAGGGCGATCAGCCAGGGCTGGTAGAACGCCAGACCGGTGGCCGCCAGGGCGCCTGCCGCGGCCAGCGTGACGGGCCAGTAGCTCCACGGGCTGAAGAACCCGAGGTCGCCGGCGCCGTCGACCACTTCGGCGTCCTCGTAGTCCTCGGGACGCAGGTCGATGCGCCGCGCGACGAAGCGGAAGTAGGTGCCGATGATGAGCGTGAGGCCGCCGGTGAGCACCATCGCGGTGAGGCCGGCCCACTCGATGCCGGTGCGCGAGAGGCCGGTGAAGACGGCATACACGATCGACACGAGAATCATGAACAGGGTGAGCAGCTCGAAGAGCCGGGCTTCGATCTTCATCGGGAGTCTTACTTCCCTTCGGCCGTGCGGTAGGAGCGGTCGGTGTTGAACGGCGAGGTGGACGTGGCCGTCGGCGATTCACCGATTGCGGCCAGCGCCTCGGCGTTGGTCTTGTTCGCCTTGCGGGCCTCGATGTACTGCTCGAACTTCTCCGGCGACACGGCGCGGACCTCGAAGTTCATCATCGCGTGGTAGGTGCCGCACATCTCGGCGCAACGGCCCACGAAGGCGCCCTCGCGCTCGATCTTGGTGATGTCGAACTCGTTGTCCGAGCGGTTTTCCTTCGGGTTCGGGTTCACGTCGCGCTTGAACAGGAACTCCGGCACCCAGAAGGCGTGGATGACATCGGCCGAGGCGATGACGAAGCGGATCGACTTGTTGGTCGGCAGCACGAGCACCGGGATCTCGTGGCTGGAGCCGACGGTCTCGATGGTGTTGTAGTGCAGGTAGGACAGGTCTTCTTCGCTCTTGCCGTGCACGGGACCGGGCTTCGGGTGGCCGTCGACGACGCGCTCGGCGAGCTTCTTGGCGGCTTCGGCGTTGGCGTCTTCACGCTCGTGATCGATGTAGTCGACGCCGTTGACGCTGCGGTAGCCGAACTTCCAGTTCCACTGGAAGGCCGTCACGTCGACCACGACGTCCGGGTTGTCGACCTTTTCGTGCACGTAGTTCTGCACGACGACGGTGAAGTAGAACAGCACCGCGATGATCACGAACGGAATGGCCGTGTAGCTCAGCTCGAGCGGCACGTTGTATGCCGTCTGCCGGGGCAGTTCGGTGTCGGTGGCCTTCTTGCGGTGGAAGACGATGGTCCAGAACTGCAGACCCCAGACGAGCACACCCATGACGAGGGCGGCGATGACCGACCAGGTCCACAGTTCACGCATCCGCTCGGCCTGCGGGGTGACACCCTCGGGCCAGCCGAACCGGAGCACCTCGTTGTTGATCGAGCAACCGGAGAGCATGACGACGGCCAAGCCCAAAGAAATAGCTAGCCCGGCTCGCCGAAGGACCCGCCTGGATGTCACGTTCATGCCCTTCCTACAAGGAGACCGCTTCTAAGGCCATTCCAGCCTCGAATACTACGCAGCGTAAACCAAACCCGTGGGGTGTTCGGCGCCGGGTCCGAACCGACACTCCGCCGCTTCTGCGGCATACTCTGCTACCAGGCTCTCCTTGAAGAGGTTTCTCTCCCAAGACGAATCGAGGTACGCGGCGACGTGTGTGGATTGCTCGGCTATCTGTCCTCCGGCCCGGCCACCGACGCCACCGTCGATCACGTCTACGCGGCTCTGCACTGCATGCGCCACCGCGGCCCCGACGAGCGCGGTACCTGGCACGACGGTGATCTCGACGGCGCCGATCCGGTGCATATGGTGTTCGGCTTCAACCGCTTGTCGATCATCGACATCGAGCATTCGCACCAGCCGTTGCGCTGGGGTCCGCCGGAGAATCCGCAGCGCTACGCGCTCACCTTCAACGGCGAGATCTACAACTATCTGGAGTTGCGTGCCGAGCTGAAGGAGCTGGGCGCCCAGTTCCACACCGACGGGGACGGCGAGGCGATCGTCGCCGGCTTCCATCACTGGGGCCCGCAGGCGGTGTCGCGGCTGCGCGGCATGTTCGCGTTCGCGATCTGGGATTCGCAGACACAAGAGCTTTTCCTCGCACGCGATCCGTTCGGGATCAAGCCGCTGTTCCTGGCAACGGGCCCGAACGGCACCGCGTTCGGCAGCGAGAAGAAGAGCGTGCTGCAGCTGCTGCCGGAGCTGGGCCTGTCCGACGATCTCGACAATCGGGCGCTCGAGCACTACACGGTGCTGCAGTACGTGCCCGAACCCGAAAGCCTGCACCGCAACATCCGGCGGCTGGAGTCGGGCAGTTACGCCACCGTGCGCATCGGCGGGCAGCCGCAGATCAGCCGGTACTTCGTCCCGCAGTTCCGGGTCCGGCCGTACCACGAGGGCCTGTACAAGGACATCGCGGCGGCGCTCGAAGACTCGGTTGCCAAGCACATGCGCGCCGATGTCACCGTCGGCTCGTTCCTGTCGGGCGGCATCGATTCGACGGCCATCGCCGCGCTGGCGATGCGGCACAACCCGAAGCTCATCACCTTCACCACCGGTTTCGAGCGCGAGGGCTACAGCGAGGTGGACGTCGCGGCCGAGAGCGCGGCCGCGATCGGTGCCCGCCATGTCGTCAAGGTCGTCGGGCCCGAGGAGTTCGCGAACGCGATTCCCGAGATCGTCTGGTACCTCGACGACCCCGTCGCCGACCCGGCGTTGGTGCCGCTGTACTTCGTCGCCAAGGAAGCCCGCAAGCACGTCAAGGTCGTGCTGTCCGGGGAGGGCGCCGACGAGCTGTTCGGCGGCTACACCATCTACCGGGAGCCGTTGTCGCTGAAGCCATTCGAGCGCCTCTCCCCCGGATTGCGCCGCTTCGCCGGCAAGCTGAGCGACAAGATCCCCGAAGGACGGCGCGGCAAGAGCCTGCTGCACCGCGGCTCGCTCACCCTCGAAGAGCGCTACTACGGCAATGCGCGCAGCTTCAACGACGCCCAATTGCGTTCCGTGCTACGGGATTTCCGCCCCGAGTGGACGCACCAGGACGTCACCGCACCGATCTACGCGCAGAGCCAGGGCTGGGATCCGGTGGCCCGGATGCAGCATCTTGACCTCTTCACGTGGCTCCGCGGCGACATTCTGGTCAAGGCCGACAAGATGACGATGGCGAACTCGCTGGAACTGCGGGTGCCGTTCCTGGATCCCGAGGTGTACAAGGTCGCCGAGCAGATCCCCTTCGACCAGAAAATCACCAGGGAAACCACCAAGTACGCGCTGCGCCAGGCCCTCGAGGGCATCGTGCCCGGCCACGTGCTGCACCGCGCGAAGCTGGGTTTCCCGGTACCGCTTCGCCATTGGCTGCGCGGCACCGAGCTCTGCGACTGGGCCCAGCAGCAGATCGCCGACTCACAGACCGATCATCTGCTCAACAAGCCGGCGATCAAGGGCATGCTCGACGAGCACCGCGCCGGCCGGTCCGATCACAGCCGCCGGCTGTGGACGCTGCTGGTGTTCATGGTGTGGCACGGCATCTTCGTCGAACAGCGCATCACCCCGCAGATCCAGGAGCCGGCCTACCCCGTCAGCCTCTGATCGCGGCGAGCCAGTTGGTGAAGAAGCGGTTGGAGTCCGCCGACCAGTCGGCTTCCACGTCGGCGTAGCCGGCGGCCAACGGGATCTCG
This sequence comes from uncultured Nocardiaceae bacterium, assembly GCA_936936565.1. Lineage (GTDB taxonomy): Bacteria > Actinomycetota > Actinomycetes > Mycobacteriales > Mycobacteriaceae > CAKZIX01. The sequence continues at coordinate 9,907 of CAKZIX010000024.1, forward strand.
CCCAACAGGGCCGGATCTCGTTGTACGCGAATGCGTTCGGCGTGCTCGACGAGCTGCTGCTGGGCCTCGGCGCGGAAGTAGCGCATCGGGATGCCGGGAAACGCGCGGGTGTCGTCGGCGATCCAGCGGCGCAGCTCTCGGCGGTACTCACGCGCCATCGTGTCCGGCAGATACTCCGGATGCCCTTGCACGAAAACGTACTTTAGGCCGTCCCGGCTGGTGGCCAGCTGCCACTCGTTGTCCGGGCAGTCCAGCACGATGGACACCTCGGCGTCGGACAGCTCGTCGCGCGGCACCGTGTTCCAGCGCGAGTGCGGCACCCGCACCGCACCCGACATGCCCGTCGCCAGGACCCCGCTCGGATGCACGTCGTGTTCGAAGGTGCCGTGCCGGCGTACCGGCAGCCGCCGCCGGCTCAGCCCGTGCAACAGGTGCAACGCGGCATGTGAGGACTGGCACGAGAACATCGTCGACGTCGCCGCGCACTCGCCGAGCACGCGCTCGACGAAGGCCAGGATCGGCTCCGAGCCGATCGAGCTGCTGCGCGGCTCGCTCCCACTGACGATCAGACCGTCGAAATCCCAGTCCAAATCCCAGATTCGGGGAGTTTCGTCGAGATTCACCCCGAACCCGACGACATCCACCGCCAGGCCCAGCCGCGCTGCCGCGGCCTGCACCCCGGCGGCAAATATTCGGCGCGTCAGGCTGTCCGGTTTGGTGGAGATGAGATCGGCGATGCCGATGCGCAGGGGTGCGTCGGGGCGGGCGCCACGACGGGGCAGGGCGTAAGGAGCGTGATTCAACGTCGCATTCTTCGGGGGCGTGGTGGGCGCGCCGACTGCGGCCGCGGCACTGCCGACGGCCCACAACCGGCGTGGAGACGGCTAACTACACCACACGATTGTTACGTGAGTGCGTCGAACCCGATCACCGCGTCGATGTCCGCCGCGGCGTCGCTCCCATAGGCCGCTGCGAGCCGCTTCACCGCATCCGCGCGGTGCAGCGCCCACTCCTGGGTGCCCGTCGTCTCGAGCACCAATACCGCGACGAGACAACCCAATTGGGCTGCCCGCTGCAGCGAGAGCCCGGCCCGGTGCCCGGTCAGGAAACCGGCGCGGAACGCGTCGCCGACACCGGTCGGGTCGACCCGGCCCTGCTCGGGAACGACGTCCACGTGCACCGTGCCGTCGGCGCTGACGATCTCGACGCCCTTGGCGCCGAGCGTGGTCACTCGGATGCCCACCTTGGCGGTCAGCTCGTCGGCCGACAGGCCCGACTTCTGCTGCAGCAACGCCCATTCGTATTCGTTGGTGAACAGATATGCCGCGCCCTCGATCAGTTGCAGGCCAGTGGCGCCGTCCAGAAAGGCCAGCTGCTGCGACGGGTCGGCCGCGAAAGGCACGCCCAGCGAACGGCATTCGTTCGTGTGCGCGAGCATCACCGCCGGATCCGTGGCACCGATCAGCACCAGATCGACAGCGCCGAGCGAGCCGATCGACACCTCGGTGGCCTCGGCCGACGCCCCGGGATAAAAGGAACCGATCTGCGCCATGTCCTGGTCGGTGGTGCACACGAAACGCGCGGTGTGCGCCTTCGTCGACACCTTCACGCCGCTGCAGTCGACGCCGACCGATTCCAGCGCCGCCCGGTAGTCGGCGAAGTCGGCACCCACCGCGCCGACCAGCAGCGCCTTGCCGCCGAGTTGCGCGATCGCGTACGCGATGTTGCCCGCCACGCCGCCGCGCCGGATCACCAGATCATCGACGAGAAAGCTCAACGACACGTGTTCGAGCTTGTCAGCCACCAGCGACTCGGCGAACCGGCCGGGAAAGCGCATCAGATGGTCGGTGGCGATCGACCCGGACACGGCAATGGTCACGCAGATACTCCCGTCTATGGCCCTCACTCGGCGAGGGCGTGTACGCGGCGCTTGCGGCCCATGTTCCTCCGGTCGCACCCGCCGCGCACGTCAGCGCCTGCGTCCAGAATGGGCAATGCGCCGCGACCCGAGGTAGATCAGGTCGCGGCGCCGAGAACGCGTGCGGTCAGTTGAAGCTGTCGCCGCAGGCGCACGAGCCCGTGGCGTTCGGGTTGTCGATCGTGAAGCCCTGCTTCTCGATGGTGTCGACGAAGTCGATCGACGCGCCCTGCACGTACGGCGCGCTCATCCGATCCACCGTGAGGTTGACGCCACCGAACTCGACCGTCAGATCACCGTCGAGCGTGCGATCGTCGAAGAAGAGCTGGTAGCGCAGGCCCGCGCAACCACCCGGCTGCACGGCGATGCGCAGCGCCAGATCGTGCCGGCCCTCTTGGTCGAGCAGGGCCTTGGCCTTTGTGGCGGCGGCATCGGTCAGCGTCACGCCGTGAGTGGCGGTCTCCTGTTGCACAGTCATGGCTCTCCCTATCACGAAGCGGTTCGCTGCAAACAACGGTACCGCGCGTGCCGCTATTCCCACCAATACGGCCCCCGCCCCGGCGATTGTCCGATTCGTTGCGCCATCCCATAGCCTGGAAGGGTGAAGTTGCTGGGCCGCTCCCCCGAACCGTCGGACGACGACGTCGAACCTACCGCTGTCGAACTCGAGAAATCGCAGGGTAAGGGCCGTCCGACCCCCAAACGCCGGGACGCCCAGGCCCGCCGTCGCGGACCGGTTGCCCCGGCTCCGATGACCTCGAAGGAAGCCCGCGCCCGCCGCCGCGCCACCAAATCGAAGCTGTCGAAGACCGAACGCAAACTGCAGGCCGCCGAGCGCCGGGCCGTCGCCGCCGACCGGCGGGCCCGCATGATGGCCGGCGACGACGCCTACGTGCTGCCCCGCGATCGCGGGCCCGTGCGCGCCTACGTCCGCGACCTCGTCGACTCCCGCCGCAACCTCGTCGGGCTGTTCATGCCGCTCGCGCTCGTGCTCATCGTGTCGATGTTCGTCTCGCCCGCCATCCAGGCCATCGTCACCCTCGCAATGCTGGTCATGATGCTGTTCATGTTCATCGAAGGCCTCTACCTGGGCCGGCTGGTGAACACCCGGGTGCGGGAACGCTTCCCCGACACCGAAGGCGGCGGCTTCAAACTCGGCTGGTACGCCTTCGTGCGCGCCTCGCAGATCCGCAAGATGCGGGCACCCAAACCCCGTGTGAGCCCCGGCGACAGTGTCTGATTGCGGCGGCTCCGCCGCCGCGGGTTCGCGCGCCTGACTCGCGCGGTCTTCCCTCGTCGCTCCGCTCGCTGGCGCTCGCGATCGCTCCTCAGTCCAGACCGCGCGGGCGCGCGAACGGCACCTTCGTCCAAACCGGGCGGGCGGCACCTCCGTCCCAAACCGGCGGGCGGCACCTCCGTCCCAAACCGGGCGGGCGGCACCTTCGTCCAACCGCGCGCCGACCCGACCGGCACCCCCGCCCAGACCGCGCGAACGGCACATTCGTTCCGCCCAACGGAGCACGAGCGCCGCTCACTCCACGCGCCCTGGAGCTGCGTTCAGTGGTGCGGGGAACGCAGGGCGGCGAGTTCGGCGTACAGCCGTTCGGCGTCGCGGTCGACGGGATACGACGAGCCCATGTAGCCGTCGGGGCGGAAGAACGAACGCATCCGCGACAACGGCCGCCACCACGTGCGCAGCGTCACCGAGCGCGATTGGCGGAATATCAACGGTCGAGTAAAAACTGTCGTGGTCATGGCAGAAAGTTTGCCTTCGCCACACATCCTGCCAACAGTGGCAGCACTGACATTGTGCGTAAAGATTCCGCCAACTAGACTTCTCGCATGTTGTCCAAGGTCGCGGCGCTGCTCGTCGAGCCGGCGACGATGTTCGAGTTCGGCGTCGTCTGCGAGGTCTTCGGGCTGGACCGCACACCACAAGGGTTGCCCGCCTTCGACTTTCGCGCATGTGGGCAACAACCGGGCCTGCCGCTGCGCACGTCCACACCCGGTATCAAGCTGGTGCCCGAGTTCGGGCTCGACGGGCTGCGCGGCGCCGATCTCGTCGCCATCCCCGCGTCGCTGGTACAGCGCGACTTCCACCCCGATGTCGTCGCCGCGGTCCGCGCGGCTTACGACGCGGGCGCGACGGTGCTCACCGTCTGCTCGGGCGCCTTTCTCGCCGGGGCGGCGGGCCTGCTCGACGACCGCAAATGCACCACGCACTGGTTCCATGTCGACAAACTTGCCGAGCTCTACCCGTCCGCGATCATCGACCCGGACGTGCTGTTCGTCGACGAAGGCAATCTGATCACCAGCGCCGGAACGGCGGCCGGCATCGACGCCTGCCTGCATCTGGTGCGCCGCGAGCTGGGCAGTTCGGTAGCGAACGCGATCGCGCGCCGCATGGTCGTGCCGCCGCAGCGTGACGGCGGCCAGCGCCAGTTCATCGAGCGCCCGGTACCCGAATGCCGGTCCGACAGCCTGGCCGAGTTGCTCGGCTGGATGAGCCATAATCTCGAGCAGCCGCATACCGTCGACGAGTTGGCGGCGCGCGCGAACATGTCGAGCCGCACGTTCGCCCGCAAGTTTGCCGCCGAGACCGGCACCACGCCGGTCAAATGGCTCACCAATCAACGTGTGCTCGCGGCCAAACAACTACTCGAAGACAGCGATCTCGGGCTCGAAACCATAGCCGACCGTGTGGGTTTCGGGTCGGGAGCGCTGCTGCGTCACCACTTCAACAAGCAGGTCGGCGTCGCGCCCGGGGATTACCGCAGGCGCTTCGGTAGCGTCTAGCGCGTGCGAACGCTCGTGCTCGGCGGCGCCCGGTCGGGCAAGTCGCGATATGCGGAGTCCCTGTTCACCGGCGCCGTCCGTTATCTCGCCGCCGCGCGGGTTCGGGATGCCGACTTCGCGGCTCGAGTGGCCGAGCACCGCAATCGCCGCCCGGCGACCTGGACCACGGTCGAGGGGGATCTGGTCGCCGCGCTGCAGGAACACCGGCCGACGCTGCTCGACGATGTCGGCACCTGGCTGACCAATCTCATCGACGACGCGGCGGCCTGGGAGCAGCCCCGCGGCACCGTCGATCCGGCGCCGCTGGTCGCTGCCGTCGCCGGATTCCCCGATCGGTTGGTGGTGGTCAGCCCCGAGGTGGGGTTGGGTGTGGTGCCGCATACCGAGTCGGGCAGGCTGTTTCGCGACGAGCTCGGACTGCTCAACCAGCAGCTCGCCGACGTGTGCGACGAAGTCGTCCTCGTCGTCGCCGGCCAGCCGCTACGCGTGAAGTGAGAGGACTTGCCCCAGTGGAATTCATGGTCTCGCCGCCCGACGCCGCGATCCGCAAGGCTGCCGAGGCACGTCAGCTGCGGCTCACCAAGCCGGCGGGAGCGCTCGGACGGCTCGAGCACATCGGCAACTGGCTGGCAGCCTGTCAGGACGCCTGCCCGCCGCGACCGCTGCAGCGCCCGCGCGTCGTGGTGTTCGCCGGTGATCACGGCGTCACCAAGCACGGTGTGTCCGCATATCCGAGCGAGGTGACCGCGCAGATGGTCGCCAACTTCCAGGCCGGCGGTGCTGCGGTGAACGCGCTGGCGAAGGTCGCCGGGGCCACCGTGCGCGTGGTGGACCTGGCGGTGGACGCCGACACCGGCCCGGAGGCATCCGAGTTCAAGGTGCGCCGCTCGTCGGGGTCCATCGACCGCGAGGACGCCCTCACCCATGACGAGGTTCGGGCCGCGTTGCAGGCCGGCAAGGCGATCGCCGACGCGGAGATCGACGCCGGTGCCGACCTGCTGATCGCCGGTGACATGGGTATCGGAAACACCACGCCCGCAACGGTTGTGATCGCCGCGATCACCGACACCGAGCCGGTGCTGGCGGTCGGTCGCGGCACCGGAGTGGACGACGCAGGCTGGAGTCGCAAGACGGCGGCGATCCGCGACGGCATGCGGCGCGCGCGCAAGGTGCTGCGCGACCCCGTCGAGTTGCTACAGACCGTCGGCGGTGCCGACCTGGCGGCCATGGCCGGGTTCCTCGCGCAGGCGGCGGTCCGCCGCACTCCGGTGGTGCTCGACGGCGTCGTCGTCGCTGCGGCCGCGCTCGTCGCCGAAGATCTCGCGGCCGGCGCGAAGGCCTGGTGGATCGCCGGGCACCGCTCCACCGAACCCGCACATGCCTTGGCGCTCAAGCAGTTACGGCTGGAACCACTACTAGACCTTGAGATGCGCCTCGGCGAGGGATCTGGCGCCCTGGTGGCGCTACCGATCCTGCACGCGGCAATCGCGACGCTCTCGGAGATGGCGACATTCGCCGATGCCGGAGTGAGCGAGCGCGGTGCCGACCCCGCGGCAAGCAAGCGCGGTGCCGACGCCGCTATGAGCGAGGGTGGCCCTCGTAGCGACCAACCGAACGAGGGCCACCCCGACGCAGACCAACAGCACGACGGCGGGATCGCGAGCCAAGCGAGCGAGGGCGGCCCACGTAGCGACCAACCGAACCAGGGCCACCCCAACGTAGACCAACCGAACAAGGGCAACACCGGTTCGAGGCAACCGCACGCGGGCGGCACCACCTTTGGTCAGCCGGCCCCGTCACTGACGAAGGGCACGGCACCGACCGAACCCGTGCGCCCCGACCTCGGTTAGATGCGACTCGCCTTCTCCTGGCTGACGGTATTCCCGGTGACGGTGCATCACGTCGACCGGGCCGCCGCCACACGCGCGATTGCCTGGGCGCCGGTCGTCGGGCTTGTGCTCGGGGGGATTGCCGCCGCCGTCACCGTGCTGCCGACACCGGTCGCGGGTTTGCTCGCGGTGGGCGCGTTGGCCCTGCTCACCCGCGGCATGCACGTCGACGGCCTGGCCGACACGCTCGACGGGCTCGGCGTCTACGGCGATGCCGCCCGCGCCCGGGAGATCATGCGCAGCGGCGGCATCGGCCCGTTCGGGGTCGCTGGAGTCGTGTTTTCCGTTGGAGTGCAAGCACTCTCGTTTGCCACACTGTCGTGGCCGGCGGTGCTGGTTGCGGTGGTCACCGGTCGAGTTGCCGTCGTACTCGCGTGCCGGACGGGCGTTGCTGCGGCGCCGGACAGCGGTTTCGGCGCACTCGTCGCCGGAACTCAGCCACCCTGGGTGTCGGCGACGTGGTCGGTGCTGTTGCTGGGCGGCGCGTTCGTGGCGGCCGGCTGGCTCGGGGTGGTGGCGTGCGCTGCCGCGCTGGTGGCCGCGACGCTCCTCGCCCGGCACTGTGTGCGACGGTTCGGTGGCCTGTCCGGCGACGTCCTCGGCGCAGTCGTCGAGACGGCCACCGCGGTAGCTGCCGTCGCGCTGACATTCTGAGGGAGAACCGCGCGCAACGCGCCGCGCCTCGACCCGACGCAGGACACCGCCGTCCGGCTCGGCGAAAATCGAGCGGGACGCAGCGCCCACTTTCGTTCTTCAACGGGCACAATCGGCCCTGCCGACGCCGAAAGTGGGCGCTCAGTCCCGCCAACACCCAGAGTCAGCCCAGCCCCGCCGACACCGAAGGCCGGCAGTCAGCCCCAGCCGCGTCACGCGTCCGCGGAACCGCCCAACTCCGCAACAACCTCTGCGTGAATGCGCTCGAACTGGGCACCCATGCGCTCGGCGAGCGCGTGGGCACCCGACAGCGGACGCACCATCACCATGAAGTCGTCGATCTTGCCGTCCTCGTCGACGTGCAGGAAGTCGCAGCCGGTGATGTGCTTGCCGTCCACCGTCGCCTCGAATACCAGCGCGTGATCGCGTCCGCCCGGCTCGCCGATTTCGCGTACGTAGCGAAAGTCCTCGAACACCCGGATCACGGCGCGCAGGATGGCCGCGGTGATCGGCTTACCCACATAGGGCTTGAACACCACCGGGCTGGTGAACACCACGTCGTCTGCCAGCAAGTCGTGGATCGCGGCCTCGTCGCGGGCCTCCACCGCAGCGCGGAACGGGTTCACGGGGCAACCTCCATCGTCGGCATCCAGTCACGCTAACCGGCGATCTCGATCCCGCACGCGAAACGTCCCCAGCCCGACTCGGTTCCCGACCCAGTCGGCCGAGCCCGCCGACGCATGAACCCAACCCTGTCCGCCGAACACCCGATGCCCGCAACCCAGCCACCGAACACACCTGCTCATCTCCGCGCCCGCCCCGACTTCGGCTCAGCATGCGCAAAACTGCCCGGCAGACCTGGGTCTACCATCGCTGTCATGACGCTTCTCATTTCCTGGCCCGACACCGATCCGGGCACCGAGGTGCTGCGCACCGCCGATCCCGAGCGGATCGCGGACGCCCTCGGTGAACTGGGAATCCGCTACGAGCAGTGGGACGTTCGTGACGACGTACCGCCGACGGCCGCGCCGGACGAGGTGCTCGCAGCGTATGCAGCCGAGGTGGACAAGCTCACCGCCGAGGAGGCGTTCGCCACGGTCGACGTCGTCGCGCTGCATCCCAGCGACGATCCGGAGTATCCGGTGAAGGCCAAGGGCGCGCGGGAGAAGTTCTTGCAGGAGCACCGGCACGACGACGATGACGAGGTGCGGTTCTTCGTTGCCGGCTCGGGCATTTTCTACCTGCACATCAACGACAAGGTGCACGCCGTGCTGTGCGAGGCGGGCGATCTGCTGGGTGTGCCGAAGGGCACCACGCACTGGTTCGACATGGGCACCCGTCCCGCTTTCACCGCGATTCGCTTCTTCCACGAGGAAGACGGCTGGATCGCGAACTTCACCGGTAGCGATATCGCGACGCGGTTCGCGGACTTCGACACCATCGCCGCCGCGCGGTGAGCGCAGCGGTCGAGGCCGTTCTGCTCGACATCGAGGGCACGACCAGCGGCACGCATGTGGTCGTCGATGTGCTGTATCCCTATTCGCGCGAACGCATTCCGGCGCTGGTGGCCCAGCGCGGCGGCGAACCGGCCGTGGCCAGCGCGGTGGAGCACGCCCGCCAGCTCATGGGCGAACCTCCGGTCGACGACGATCAGGTTGTGACGCAACTGTTGTCCTGGCTGGATGCGGACCGCAAGGTCACGCCGCTGAAGTCGCTGCAGGGCATCGTGTGGGCGGAGGGCTTCGAGCGCGGTGACCTCACGTCGCACTTCTTCCCGGACGCTGCCGATGCGATTCGCGACTGGCATGCACAAGGTCTGAAGCTGTTCGTCTTTTCCTCGGGATCGGTTGCCGCGCAACGATCCTGGTTCCGGTACTCGGATTCCGGTGACATGCTGCCGCTGATTTCGGGCTGGTTCGACACCGAGTCCGCGGGGCCGAAGGTGCAGCCGGATTCGTATCGATCGATCGTCGCGGACACCGGTATCCAGCGGATGGTGTTCCTGTCGGATCGGGTCAGCGAGCTCGATGCGGCGCGCGCCGCCGGTCTGCAGACCATCCTGGTGCGCCGCCCCGGCGAGCCACCCGGCGGCGAACCCGGCACCCATCGGGTCGTCGCCTCCTTCGACGAGGTGAAACTGTGAATCTGCACGAGGCCGGGGCCGCACTTGCCGTGGAGGCCAAGCGCTTTGCCTCGTTCGGCTGGATGCGCGGCACGTCCGGAAACCTGTCGGTGGTGCTGGATCGAGAGCCGTTGCAGCTGGCCGTCACCGCGAGCGGGCTGGACAAGGGCGAGCTCACGTCCGCGGATGTGGTGCGCGTCGATGCCGACGGCAGTCCCGTCGACGGCGGCAAGCCGAGCGCAGAAGCGTTGCTGCATGCGCGAATTGCTGCCGCTACGGGCGCTGGTGCGATCTTCCACGTGCATACCGTTGCCGCCGTTGCGCTTTCGCAGGAACGGGAGCGAATCACGTTCTCCGACTTGGAAATGCTGAAGGGCATCGGGGTGCCGGCGCACGATGTCGAGGTGTCGCTTCCGGTCGTCGCGAATTCCCAGGACATGACCGAACTTTGGGAGCGTGTCGCGGCGGCCCGCGATCCGCAGATGCCCGGCGTGGTCGTCGCCGCGCATGGCATCTATGCCTGGGGCGCCGACGTTCGCGAGACCCGGCGCCATGTCGAAATCATCCAGTGGCTGCTGGAGCTGGAGCTCGCCCGCTCGCGCCCGGCGTGATCCGGGTCAGCACGTTCACTCGCTGACGTGCCACGCGGTTTCGCCACACGGCCCACGACCGAGTATTCGAGTCTCCGCCGAGCGCGCGCCAGCCGCCGACTCGAATAATCGGTCGTCGGCGCGGGCCTGGTCGGGCACACTCGGTCGCGTGATCATGACGATCTCGACCACGTCGCAACCGGCGACCGATCTGGGCTTCCTGCTGCACAAGCACCCCGATCGGGTGCAGCGGTTCGGCCAGGCGTGGGGCAGCGCCACCGTGGTGTACCCGCAGGCGAGCGTCGAGCGATGCACGGCCGCGCTGCTGCTCGAGGTGGACGCGATCGCATTGGCCCGCACGCGCGGGCGCGCCGCGCCCGATTATGCGCTGGCCCAGTACGTGAACGATCGGCCGTACGCGGCCTCGTCGCTGCTGGCCGTCGCGCTGGGCGACGTGTTCCGCACCGCCCGCGCCGGGCGCTGCAGTGCGCGGCCCGAGCTGCCGGAACGGCCCATCGCGCTCGAGATCACCGTCCCTGCCCTGCCCTGTCGCGGCGGCCCGGAGCTCGCGCACGCCGTCTTCGCGCCGCTGGGCTGGTCCGTCGAGGCGACGCCGATTCCGCTCGATCCCGCGTTCCCGGGTTGGGGGTCGTCCCGGTACGTGCGGCTGCGCCTGACCGGGACCATGCGCCTGGCCTCCGCACTCAACCACCTCTACGTGCTGTTGCCGGTGCTCGACGACGCCAAGCACTACTGGGTGGCATCCGACGAGGTGGACAAACTGGTGCGCGCCGGCGGCGACTGGCTCGCCGAGCATCCCGAGCGCGAGCTGATCACGCGGCGGTATCTGCGGCACCGCGCCACGCTCACGCGGTCGGCGTTCGAGCGCCTGGCCGAGCTCGGCGACGACCTCGAGGAAAGCCTGGAGCCGCCCGTCGAGGAGGAGATCCGGATTCCGCTACAGACGTTGCGCCGCGAGGCGGTGCTCACCGTGCTCGACGAGCTCGCCGTCGCGTCGGTGATCGATCTCGGCTGTGGATCCGGCCAGTTGGTGGCCGCGCTGCTCGACCGCGAGCGCGAACGGGGCCTGACGCAAGTTGCCGCGACGATGCCGACCGATCTCCGCGAATTGGGCCCGACCAGTGCTTATGCCGCGACGGTGGCCGCGTTCGTCGACGTCGTCCTGGCGAACCCGACGCGGTGGCGGCTGATCCTGATGACGCCCGACAGCGCGCCCACCGAATACCGCGATGACCTCCGCATCTCACGCGCCGCGATCCTCGGGCAGGCCGAAGCGCTCGCCGTCCTCGGCGT
>CAKZIX010000025.1 GCA_936936565.1 uncultured Nocardiaceae bacterium
ATCGCCGTGCAGTCTGGCAAGTTGTACGCGTTCGGCCGCGCCGACGGGGTGAACGACGCGAGGCTCGCCGGCCACAGGAACAACATGCGCGCCAGGCGCGGGCGGTTACGTCGCTGAGCGCCTGATTTCAGCTGCATTCTCGCTCGGTGTGGCGAGGCGGAGTTACATACTTGCGGACACGCTCTGTCCGCCCGACGGGTTACGCCGTCCATCCTGGGGTAATGCCAAAGGCATTGCCGATCCTAGGAGCACCATCATGGAACCGATCACGATCGTCATCCTGGTCGTTGCGGTGATTGCGGTACTTGTCATCGCCGCCGTCGCCCTGTCGCTGATGCGCCGGGGCCAGCGTGACCGTCGAGCTGCGAAGGCGGAGGAAATCCGCAGGCAGGCGGCACTCGACGCCGCGTCCGTCCAGCAGCAGGAGGCCGACGCAGCCGAGACCGTCGCGGCGGCGAAACGCGTACAGGCCGACGCGGCGGCGAAGTCTGCCGAGGCAGACCGCCTGATTCAAGAAGCGCACCAGGCACAGGCCGACGCCGACTCCGCTCGACAGAAGGTCGATGCCCAGATCCGGGAGGCCGCCAAGTTGGACCCGCGGACCGACGACGCCCGCCCGCACGCCTCGCAGGGACCGACGTGGCCGCGCCAAAACGCGGACGGTCCTGCTGTCCCGGAGGTTCAGCCAGAGCAGCAGGGCGTGGACCGGAGTTCGTGGAAGCCCATCGGCAAACACACCAGGGACACCGCCACGAACCCACCGACCTGACACCCGACGCCCTGTGGCCCCCGCACGACGCGGGGGCCATCGCCGTGCTCGGCCGGTTAACCTGGATTTTGCGTGGAACTCGTGATGATCGGCGCGTGAATGCGCGAAAGTGCCTGTCCGGCAAGGCATAATGGGACTTCTCTAGGGTTCCACAATGTCGGCGGGAAGGCACTTCGCAGGTGAAGAGTATCGCAACGGGTCCGCGGGTGAGGGTGTCGGCGGACGGGCACGGTGTCGTGTCGCACGCCGGGATGGGTTTGCTGCGCGAGGTGGCCGACCTGACCGGATTGTCCGGGCAGGTCACCGACGTGTTGGCCGACACCTACCGGGGACCGTGGATGTATGCGCCGGGCGCGGTGTTCGCCGACCTGGCCGCCGCGGTCGCCGACGGCGCGACCTGCATCGATGGTGTCGGGCAGCGCTGCGGCGACCGGGAACACGTGTTCGGCGCGGCGGCGTCGACGACCACGATGTGGCGGCTGGTCGACGAGCGGATCGACGCCGCGCATCTGCCCGGGATCCGCGTCGCTCGCGGTGAGGCCCGGGCGGCGGCGTGGGCGGCCGGGGCCGCACCCGCCGGGGACTGGCTGCACATCGATCTGGACGCCACCATCACCATCGACCACTCCGACCGTAAGGAGAACGCCGCCGCGACCTGGAAGAAGACATTCGGGTTCCATTCGCTGCTGGCGTTGCTGGACCGCCCCGACATCGCCGGCGGTGAAGCACTGGCCGGGATGCTGCGAGCGGGGAACGCCGGGAGCAATACCGCCGACGACCACATCACCGTGCTCGGCTGGGCGCTGCGATCACTGCCCGCGGAATACCGTCCGGACCCGAACAATCCAGCGGCGCAGAAGGTTCTGGTGCGATCCGATTCCGCCGGGGCGACCCACCGGTTCGCCGCCGAATGCCGCGCGCGCGGCGCCGGGTTCTCGTTCGGGGTCGCCGTCACCGCCGAGGTCCGTGACGCCGCGGAAACCCTCACCATCGGGCAGGCCTGGTACCCGGCGATCGAGTCCGGCGGCGGTATCCGTGGCGGCGCCTGGATCGCCGAGGCCACCGGCTTGGTCGATCTCGGTAACTGGCCGGCCGGGACCCGGTTGATCCTGCGCCGGGAACGCCCGCACCCCGGCGCCCAGCTGCGGTTCACCGATTCCGAGGGGATGCGGGTCACCGCGTTCATCACCGACACCCCGCCCGGGGTCGTCGACGGCCAACCCGCCGGGCTCGAACTGCGTCACCGCCAGCACGCCCGCGTCGAGGACCGCATCCGGCAGGCCAAGGCGACCGGGCTACGGAACCTGCCCTGCCACGCGTTCGACGCCAACGCCGCCTGGCTGGAAATCATCATGGCGGCAACCGATCTCGTCGCCTGGACCAAACTGATCGGGTTCACCGCACACCGTGAGCTGGCCACCTGCGAGATCGACACCTTCCGGTACCGGGTGCTGCACGTCGCCGCACGTGTCACCCGCGGCGCCCGCCGGACCCGTTTGCGGATCGACGCGACCTGGCGCTGGGCAACCGCGATATCAGAAGCGTGGCAACGTGTCCGGGACGCATTCAGCTAGACACGAACCCGACCGTCGGCTCGACCCGAGGACCCCAACCGGACCTGGAAATCCCGCACCACCTGGCGAACAGGCGCGATCCGTCACGTCCGCACACCGGAAACCAGCCCCGAACAGCCAAACCGGCCCCTCAACCCGAAACAGACCAAACGGCACGCAAAATCGAGGCTAGAGACACGGAACAGACACGGAGTCCAGAAACAGTGCCGCCCGCCAGACAGACACGACGCCAGTTCGGCCGCATCCAACGCCTGCCGTCCGGCCGTTGGCGCGCACGATTCACCGACCCAGATACCGGCCGGCTCCACAACGCGCCCAAGACGTACGCGTCAAAGATCGACGCCGAGGCGTGGCTGACCGACCGACGACGCGAGATCGACCGCGGGTTGTGGAATCCCGATGCCGCCGCAGACGAGACTGCCGATCGCAAGCTCACTTTCGCCGAGTACGCGGCAACGTTCCTCGCGCACCGCACGGTCAAAGGCCGGCTACTGCGTCCACGCACGCGCGAGCACTACGAGAAGCTGCTCGAGGTCCACATTCTGCCGACGTTCGGCCCGCTCCCGTTGGCGTCGATCACCACCAAGGACGTACGGACCTGGTACCGGACGTTGGCGCCCGATCTGCCGACGACCAGAGCCCACGCCTATAGCCTGTTCTCCACGATCTGCAACGCGGCCGTCGCCGACGAGGCTGGATTGAAGGCGAACCCCTGCACGATCAAGGGTGCAGGGCAATCGCCGCCGGCCAAGAAGCGCGAGCCCGCGTCACTCGCAGAGCTGGAAGTCATCGTCGACAACACTCCACCACGGTTCCGGGCAATGGTCCTGCTGGGCGCGTGGACCGCGCTGCGCTACGGCGAGCTGTCCGAGCTG
>CAKZIX010000026.1 GCA_936936565.1 uncultured Nocardiaceae bacterium
CTGCTGCCGATCGCGGTCATCGGAGCGGTCGTGCTCGTTGCCGGCGGCGCCATCCAGAACTTCCACCTGCACGATCAGGTGGTCACCGGCCTCGCCGGCACCGAGCAGACGATTCCGGGCGGGCCGGTGGCCAGCCAGGAAGCGATCAAGTTGCTCGGCACCAACGGCGGCGGCTTCTACAACGCCAACTCCGCGCACCCGTTCGAGAATCCGAACGGCTGGACGAATTGGGTGCAGATCTTTCTGCTGCTGGTGATCGGTTTCTCGCTGCCGCGCACGTTCGGCCGGATCGTGGGCGACGTCAAGCAGGGCTACGCCATAGTCGGTGCGATGGCGACGATCGCGCTACTGTCGGTGACCGCGCTCTGCGCCTTCCAGATGCGGGCCCAAGGCACCGTGCCGACGGCCGTCGGTGCCGCCACCGAAGGTACGGAAACCCGTTTCGGCGTGTTCGATTCCGCGGTGTTCGCCGATGCGACCACACTCACTTCGACCGGTGCGGTGAACTCGTTCCACGATTCCTACACCAGTCTCGGCGGGCTGGTGACGCTGTTCAACATGCAACTCGGGGAAGTTGCGCCCGGCGGGGCGGGATCGGGTCTCTACGGCATGCTGGTCCTGGCGATCATCACCGTGTTCGTCGCCGGACTGATGGTCGGGCGCACGCCCGAGTATCTCGGCAAGAAGCTGAGGCCGACCGAAATCAAGTTGGCTGCAACGTATTTCCTTGTCACCCCGATAGTCGTGCTCACCGGCACCGCCATCGCCATGGCGTTACCGGGTCAGCGGGCGGGCATGCTCAATTCGGGGCCGCACGGCTTCGCCGAGGTGCTCTACGCCTTCACCTCCGCCGGCAACAACAACGGTTCGGCGTTCGCCGGCTTGTCGGTCAACACCGACTGGTACAACACGGCGCTCGGCCTGGCCATGGTGTTCGGCCGCTTCCTGCCGATGATTGTCGTTCTCGCCCTTGCCGGTTCGTTCGCCCAGCAGGCCGCCACCCCGGCGTCGGTCGGCACGTTGCCGACACACAAGCCGCAATTCGTGGGCCTGCTGGTCGGCGTGACCGTGATCCTGGTCGCCCTCACGTTCCTGCCCGCGCTCGCGCTCGGGCCCTTGGCCGAAGGTCTCCGATGACATCCACAATCATCGCCAATTCACCTGCCCCGCACCGGCATCGCACGTCGCGCAGGGTGCTCGACCCGGCCCTGCTCGCGGCGGCCCTGCCGGATGCCCTGCGCAAGCTCGACCCGCGCCGGATGTGGCGCAATCCGGTCATGTTCGTCGTCGAGATCGGCGCGGTGTGGAGCACCATGCTGGCGCTCGTGGATCCTTCGGTGTTCGCATGGGCGATCGTGTGCTGGCTGTGGCTCACCGTCGTGTTCGCCAATCTGGCCGAGGCGGTGGCCGAGGGTCGCGGCAAGGCGCAGGCCGCAACACTGCGGAAAGCCAAGACCGACACCATGGCTCGACGGCTGACGGCCTGGGCACCAGGTGCGGACAGTACCGAGGAGCCGGTACCGGCGCCCCAGCTGCGCCAGGGCGACTACGTCGTCGTCGCGGCAGGCCAGATCATCCCCGGTGACGGAGACGTCGTGGAAGGCATTGCCTCCGTGGACGAGTCGGCGATCACCGGCGAATCGGCGCCGGTGATCCGGGAATCCGGTGGCGACCGCTGCGCGGTGACCGGTGGCACCCAGGTGCTCAGCGACCGAATCGTCGTGCGAATCACCCAGCAACCCGGCGCCAGCTTCATCGACCGGATGATCGCGCTCGTCGAGGGCGCGAACCGGCAGAAGACGCCCAACGAGATCGCACTCAACATCCTGCTGGCCGCGCTGACCATCGTCTTCGTCGTCGCGGTGGTCACGCTACAACCCGTCGCGATCGTCGCCAAGGCCGACAATCCCGGTGTGGCGGACAGCCTTTCGCTCGATGCACATGGAGTCAGCGGCATCGTGATGGTGGCCTTGCTCGTCTGCCTGATTCCCACCACCATCGGCGCGCTGCTCAGCGCCATCGGAATCGCCGGCATGGACCGGCTGGTACAGCGCAACGTGCTGGCCATGTCCGGGCGCGCTGTAGAGGCCGCCGGCGACGTGAACACCCTGCTGCTCGACAAGACCGGCACCATCACCCTCGGCAACCGCCAGGCGGCGGAATTCGTTGCGTTTCAGGGAGTATCCGCCGACGAGTTGGCCGACGCCGCACAGTTGTCGAGCCTTGCGGACGAGACCCCCGAAGGACGCTCGATCGTCGTATATGCCAAACGGGCGTACGGCAAGCGGGAACGCACCGCGGCTGAGCTGAAAGGCGCGATGTGGGTGCCGTTCACGGCGCAGAGCCGGATGTCCGGCGTCGACCTGCACGACGGACACCAGTTGCGCAAGGGCGCGGCGAGTGCCGTCGTGGAATGGGTTCGCGCGCAGGGCGGTTCCGTGCCCGATGCGGTCGGCGTGGTGGTCGACGGCATCTCCGCTGCGGGCGGCACCCCACTCGTCGTCGGCGAGGTCGTGGCCGGGCACGCGCGGCTGCTCGGCGCCGTTCACCTGAAAGATGTTGTGAAGCAAGGTATGCGGGAGCGGTTCGACGAAATGCGCCGGATGGGCATCCGGACGGTCATGATCACCGGCGACAATCCGTTGACCGCCAAGGCAATTGCCGAGGAAGCCGGGGTCGACGACTACCTCGCCGAGGCGACGCCGGAAGACAAGCTGGCCCTGATCAAGCAGGAGCAGGCCGGCGGGCGGCTGGTCGCCATGACCGGCGACGGCACCAACGACGCACCCGCCCTCGCGCAGGCCGACGTCGGCGTCGCCATGAACACCGGCACCTCGGCCGCCAAAGAGGCCGGCAACATGGTCGATCTGGATTCCGACCCGACGAAACTCATCGAGATCGTCGAGATCGGCAAGCAACTGCTCATCACGCGCGGCGCGCTGACCACCTTCTCGATCGCCAACGACATCGCCAAGTACTTCGCGATCATTCCGGCGCTGTTCGTGGCGCTGTACCCCGGCCTCGATGCGCTCAACGTGATGCGCCTGCATTCGGCACAGTCGGCGATCCTGTCCGCGGTGATCTTCAACGCGATCGTCATCGTCGCGCTGATTCCGTTGTCGCTCAAAGGTGTCGGTTACCGCCCGGCCGGCGCGTCGCAGCTGCTGAACCGAAACCTGTTGATCTACGGCCTCGGCGGCATCATCACTCCGTTCAT
>CAKZIX010000027.1 GCA_936936565.1 uncultured Nocardiaceae bacterium
ATTCCCTGCGCCACGAGTTCGGCGCGCTTCGACTCGAGGCGCCTCACCGCGTCGTGTACATCGCGTAGGTCGAACTGTGCAGCAGCCGACGCACGATTGGCGGCATCCAGTTCGGCAGCGAACTCAGCAATGGTCTCAGCCGTCCACGGCGCCGCGCGGCGCAAACATTCTGCGATCAAGCCAGGTAGTTCATGGGTCTCGCGTTCGCAACTCGCCCGACAGTTCTCGAATTCCTTTGTCGCACTTTGCAGTTCCTTGCGGGCACGCCGTCGCGCCATGAGACCGTGCGCATCGTCGGCATGTTGCGCGCTACGCCGAACTGCAGCCTCGGCGAGCTTCATGCGATGGACTGCCGCACCGAGTTGGTTGTTCAGTGTCGCGGCCGATTCGAGATCCCGGCGGACACCGTCTGCCCGATCCCATGTGCTCGAAAGTTGTTGTCGCCGAGCGTCGGCGGCTACGAACCGCGATTCGAGATCCGGAATCCGCGCACGCAGCCCGTTGATCTCGGTGTCGATCTTGCCGACCGCTTCGCCCCGAAGGATTTTCGCCTCGACACCGACGAATCGCCGCATGTCGAAGCCGGTCAACTCCGCCTTCAGTTCGGCAACGCGAACGCTGCGAGTATCGAAGGCCGCCAACGCATCGACAAGGTCGCGCACTTCTGACTCCGCCGCCGCGGTCGCGCCGACGGTAAGGCCCTCCAGAAGGACATCTGGATTTGCTGCCAAGTCTTTTCGGTGGGGCGTTCCGACTCGGACGACCTTCCCGCGTTCGAGCCGGCGGGCGACCTCGACGATCGCATTGTCGACCGCAACGTTGGTGTTCGAAACCAGGAGCGTCCGCTTGCCCGATCCCGCGAGATCCTCGAGCGCTCTTGCCAATACGGTCGTTTTCCCGGTTCCGGGCGGCCCCCAGACGAGGCGCAACCCGGGCGACAGACACGCGCGGTACGCGGCACGCTGCGGTGGCAGCAGCCCATCCGGACCGGAATCCGATGAATCGACGGGTGAGAGACTCCGTTCGACGAGCCGCTTGGCGAGCCCGTCAGGCATTTTTCGCAGTCCGTCGCGCAGTTTCATGGCCAGGTACTGCGACGTAGGGCGAACCGTCCACACCGATTCGCACCCCTTCGGCACGGCACCACTTACGTCGAGGTGCAGAACGCCCCCTTCGAGTCGGGCCGTTGTCACCGGCACATAGGCACCATGGTCCGGCCCACGTCGGCCGGCGAGACACAGCTGATCGAGCGAATCCGCACTCACGGGGCTGCCGCGAAGGTCCAACTCATAGTGTCCTGGCTGCGATCCGGCCCGCGCCGGGCCAAGCGATTTCCAGCCACCACCACGCGAATCCGTTGCGGCAAGCTCGATTTCAACAGCTTGGACGAGCTCCGCTCGCCAGTCCGACGGATCTTGCATTGAATCCCCCTGATGTGAGTAGCCCCATCCTCACCTCATCAAGGCTCACGCTGCCACAGCCTGTCGTGTTGGGCAACTGCAATCAGCCAGGCGACGACCCGGAGAGCCCACTAATCGGCCCGAGTTCTGCTAACGCAATCGCTCCAATGACCGAGCGCGTACTTGTTGCGCCTCAGCCGGCGCTCCGTACCACCACAACCACGCGTTCGAAAAGTCGGTCGGATTCGGTACCGTCGGCCGGTGCCCGACTCACCTGATGCGGATTCGGAGCTGGCGACGGTCATCCGGCGTTTGCTCGTTCCCGGCTTCACCACCTACGACGACGCCAGGGAACACATTCAGGACTGGGTCGAGGACACCGTCTCGACGGTGCAGGCCGACGACCTGCTTGGGTGCGATGTGGTCCCAACGGCTTGCCGAGCATGCGACGTGGACGACACTTAGGCACCGAAACACCAAAAGGCACGGACTCTGCGAACAGAGTCCGTGCCTTTCAGTTAGACAGTCTTACCAGCTGGACTTGTGCACGCCCGGCAGCTCGCCCTTGTGCGCCATCTCGCGCAGGCACACGCGGCAGAGGCCGAACTTGCGGTACACGGCGTGCGGACGGCCGCACTTCTGGCAGCGGGTGTAGGCACGCACCGCGAACTTGGGCTTCGCGTTGGCCTTGTTGACGAGTGCTTTCTTGGCCATGCTCAGTTCTCCTTGAACGGGAAGCCGAGGAGCTTGAGCAGCGCGCGGCCTTCCTCGTTGGTGGTGGCGGTGGTGACGACGGTGATGTCCATGCCGCGCGGACGGTCGATCTTGTCCACGTCGATCTCGTGGAACATCGACTGCTCGTTCAGGCCGAACGTGTAGTTGCCGTTGCCGTCGAACTGCTTCGGCGACAGGCCGCGGAAGTCGCGGATACGGGGCAGCGCGATGGACAGCAGGCGGTCCAGGAACTCCCACATACGGTCGCCACGCAGCGTGACGCGGGCACCGATCGGCATGCCCTCACGCAGCTTGAACTGCGCGATGGACTTGCGGGCCTTGCGGATCTCCGGCTTCTGGCCGGTGATCAGCGCCAGGTCGGCAACGGCACCGTTGATGAGCTTGGCGTCGCGCGCAGCGTCGCCGACACCCATGTTCACCACGATCTTCACCAGACCGGGGATCTGCATGACGTTGTCGTAGTTGAACTCTTTGTTCAGCGCGTCCTTGATTTCCTCGCGGTAGCGCAGCTTCAACCGGGGCTGAATCTTGTTTTCGGTGGTCGTCATCGTCAGATGTCCTTCCCGTTGCGACGGGAGATACGGACCTTCTTGCCGTTCTCGTCTTCGCGGTAACCGACGCGCGTCGCCTGGCCGTCGGAGTCGACGACCATCACGTTCGAAACGTGGATCGGCGCTTCCTGCGTAACGATGCCGCCGGAGCTGGCACCGCGCTGGTTCGCGGAGTTCGCGACGTGCTTCTTGATGCGGTTGACGCCCTCGACGAGGACTCGGTTCTCCTTCGGGAAGGCCTGGATGACCTTGCCCTTGGCGCCCTTGTCCTTGCCCGAGATGACGATCACGGTGTCACCCTTGTGGACCTTCATGTCAGATCACCTCCGGGGCGAGCGACACGATCTTCATGAACTTCTTCTCACGCAGCTCGCGGCCGACCGGGCCGAAGATGCGGGTACCGCGGGGGTCGCTCTCACCCTTGAGGATGACGGCGGCGTTCTCGTCGAAACGGATGTAGCTTCCGTCCGCACGACGGCGCTCCTTGGTGGTGCGCACGATGACGGCCTTGACGACCTCACCGCGCTTGACGTT
>CAKZIX010000028.1 GCA_936936565.1 uncultured Nocardiaceae bacterium
GCGGCCACGGTCCCGTTCCGCTTCTCGGCGTCGACGACGTCGCCGCACTGTGGACCGACTCGGCCGCCCCCGATGCCCAGGTCGACGCGCTCACGGGCGCCGGCGTCGAGGTCGTCACCGTCGAACGCGGTGCGGGCGTAGGTGTCGTACAGCGCGATGTCGACCGGTTGAGCCACCGTGGTCCCTGCATCCAGCTCGACGACCCTGACGACGTCGGCGTAGGGCTCGAGCATGGCGGCGACTCCTTGGATGATCAGCTCGTGATCGTTGATCACGGCGACCCTCAAGGGGCCACGTGCAGGGGCGCTCATGCCCTGACCATAGCCGCGGTCACCGACTGCGTCGCCGAGTTGCTGCCGTACTACGCCAGCGTGCACCGCGGCGCCGGGTACGCCTCCCGGGTGTCCACGGCGCGCTACGAACAAGCTCGCGACACGGTCGGGCGCTTCGTCGGCGCCGCGCCCGATCAGTGCGTGATCTTCACCCGAAACACCACCGACTCGTTGAACTTGCTGGCCGGGTGCGTGCCCGGTGACACCGTGGTGCTCGACATCGAGCACCACGCGAACCTGCTGGCCTGGCGCGGCGGACGCCGGGTGGTGCCTGCCGCGGCCACCCTGGATCTCACGATCAAGCGGCTGGTAGCCGAATTGTGTTCGCGCCCAGCGGCTTTGCTGGCGGTGACCGGCGCGTCCAACGTGACCGGCGAACTGCTGCCGCTGCGCCGGCTCGCCGACATCGCACACGCCTGCGGCGCGCGCATCCTGGTCGACGGCGCGCAGCTGGTGCCGCACCGGCGCGTCGACCTGGCGGCCACCGGCATCGACTACCTGGCCTTCTCCGGGCACAAGACCTACGCGCCGTTCGGTGCGGGCGTGCTCGTCGGGCGCCAGGACTGGCTGGACGCGGCCGCACCGTATCTGGCCGGCGGCGGCGCGGTGCGCAGCGTCACCGCGACCGACACCGAGTGGACCACCGGTCCGCAACGGCATGAAGCCGGCAGCCCCAACGTGCTCGGTGCCGCCGCGCTGGCCGCCGCCTGCGAGGCCCTGTGCGACCTGGACACCGAGGCACACGAGCAGGCGCTCTCCGAGCAGTTGCGCTCCGGCCTGCGCGGGATCGACGGGGTACACGTGCTGCGGATCTGGCCCGACACCACCGACCCGGTCGGGATCGTCACGTTCACCGTCGACGGCTACCACCCCGGTCAGGTGGCGGCGTACCTGTCGGCCGAACACGGCATCGGCGTGCGCGACGGGCGATTCTGCGCACATCCGCTGCTCGCCCGGTTGGGTGCGGATTCCGCAGTACGTGCCAGCGTGGGCCTCGGAACGACATCGGAGCACGTCGAACGGCTCGTCGGCGCGATCGCGGCGCTGGTCGCGGCCGGTCCGCGCTGGTGCTACGAGCAGCGCGGCGGACACTGGGACCCCACCCCGGAGACCCGACCTTTTACGCACGCTGATCGTGGGTCTGCCGCCTGCGCCTGAACCCAAATAACCTCGGGCACGTAGCGCCCTAACATCCCGGATGCGAGGAGTCGGAGAATGTCAGCTCCCACCGCCCATGTCGCCGTCGAACTCGTCGAACGTGGACATCACCCCGCGCTCCGTGACGCCGGTACCGCGCCCGAGTGGGTCACGCTGGTCGGCGATGGCGCCGCGGACGTGGTACGCATCCACGCCGACGATCTCCGGCAGGCACAGAAGCGGACCGTCGCGCTGCGGTCCGGCAGCGACGATGTCACTGTGCTGCTCGACATCGAGGTGCTCGTCGCGGCGACCGCCGCGCAGGCACGCGCGGAACTGCGCGCCCTCGACGGGCTCGGGCCGCAGCCGCTGACGTCGGGCATCCGCTACATCGGCACGCCGAGCGGGCTGGCCGGACTGATCTCCGACGTGGTCGCCGCGGGTGTCGCCGACGGGGTCACCCTGCTGCCGCTGTCGTTGGCGGGCACGCTGGAGCAAGTCGAACGGGACGTGCTTCCGCGCCTGCGTCGCGGTGGCTTCGCCAGCTCGCTCGCGTCGTGATCGATGCCGGCCCGCGCGCTCAGTCGAGCGGCGTGGGCCGGTGGTAGCGGCCGTTGTGGTAGAGCAACGGCTGCGCCGCGGGCTCTTCGCGCGATTCGTCGTGCACCCGGGTGACCAGCACAATCAGGAGATCGTGATCGCCCACCTCGATGCGCTGATGCAGCGTGCCGCGCAACCAGATGGGGGTGCCGTGCAGCACGGGCTCGCCGGTGTCCAGCCTGGACCACAACGAACTGTCGGTGAAGCGCTGGGCGGCGTCGCTGGCGAACCGCCGGGCGAGGTGCTGCTGGTGCTCGCCCAGCAGGTGAATCACCACCGAATCGGCGTTGCGCAACGCCGCCAAGCTGGACGAGGTGTGCGCGATGTTGAACGACACCAGCGGCGGCTCCAGTGACAGCGACGCGAACGAACTCGCCGTGAAACCGATCGGCCCCTCGCCGGCATCGAGCGTGACGATCGTGACGCCCGACGGATAGTGCCGCAGCGCCGCTCGGTACTGATCGGCGGTGATCCCGCTCAGATCGTCAGGAACCGACACGTCTGCGCTGTACTCCGACACACGCCCAGTCTAGGGATGGGCCGGTGCCCCGAAAGGTTTGCGATCAGCGTGGACAGATCGGCGTCTTGAACCGTCGCTGCCCCTATACGGTTACCGCTCGTGCCGTCGTCCCTTGCGCCGCTGGCTGCGCCAGGCGGTCGTCGCGGCCGCGCCGAGGAGCTTTTTACCTAGTACGCGGGCCAGCCGCCTTCCGGGCCGAGCATGCGCTCGATCCGGACGTGGCTGATCCGGGCCAGCTCCGGCACCGTGTACTGGATTTCGGCCTTCGTGCGCGAGCGGGTGGCGAAGGCGCGGTCGAGATCCTGGGGCGAGAGTGCCAGCAGCTCCAGATCGGCGCGGGCCACCAGGTCGGCGCGGGAGGCGAAGGGCCGCGCATCGGCCATCTTCTGGGCCCACATCACCGAACAGCAGCACTCGAACAGGGCATGCACCGCCCTCGTGCGCGGTAGGGCGTTGAACCCGTCCAGCCCGATGCCTTGATGCATCAACATCGCCACCACCCCTTGTCGCCGTGCGGGTTTCTCCATTTTCGGCAGTGCGCAGGGATGGTTCCAGTGGACGGCTGCTGATTTGACGCAGCGTTTACACGGCTACTGTGCACCCATGTCGTGGAACGCTTTCACCGTCGAAATCGCCGAGCACGTGGCCACCGTGACCCTGATCGGGCCGGGCAAGGGCAATGCCATGGGGCCGGATTTCTGGCGCGAGCTGCCGGAAATCTTCGCCCACCTCGACGCCGACGAGCAGGTGCGCGCCATCGTCGTGGCGGGGTCCGGCAAGCATTTCTCCTACGGGTTGGACCTGCCGGCGATGGGCTCGATGTTCGCGCCGGTGCTGGGGGAGAACGGCTTGGCCGGGCCGCGTACCCAGCTGATGCGCGACATCCGCCGGATGCAGGATGCGGTGACGGCGGTGGCCGACAGCCGCAAGCCCGTCGTCGCCGCGGTGCAGGGCTGGTGCATCGGCGGCGGTGTGGATCTCATTGCCGCAGTTGACATCCGGTATGCGAGCGCCGATGCGAAGTTCAGCATTCGCGAAGTGAAGGTTGCGATCGTCGCCGACATCGGTTCGCTGCACCGGCTGCAGGGCGTGATTTCCGACGGGCATCTGCGCGAATTGGCGCTGACCGGCAAGGACATCGACGCGGCGCGGGCGGCGCAGATCGGCCTGGTCAACGAGGTGTTCGAGGACGCGGCGGCCACGCTGGCGGCGGCGCAGGCCACGGCCCGCGAGATCGCGGCGAATCCGCCGCTGGTGGTGCAGGGCACCAAGGACGTGCTCGATCACGAGCGCAGCAGCCGGGTGGCCGAGGGATTGCGGTACGTGTCGGCCTGGAACGCGGCGTTCCTGGCGTCCAACGACCTCAAGGAAGCCATCGCGGCGGTGTTCGAGAAGCGCCCGCCGCAGTTCAAGGGCGAGTAAAGCCGAGGTCATGGCTTGCCCCGGCCTTTGGTCGGCATACATACTTGCGTCATACAACTAGTTGAGTTAGCCAAGAAAAGGAAGTGATTGTGGGCGACGTCGTCGAGGCGATCGGCACTGCGCTCGGCCGGCTGCACCATCTGCGAGACCGGACGATCGCGCAGGTGACGGCCCTCGACCGGATGGCGCTGGAACCGTCGGCGTACGTGCTGTTGTCGACGTTGATCTCCAGCGGGCCGCTGCGCTCGGGCGCACTCGCCGACGAGCTGATGATGGACCCCTCGACCGTCAGCCGGCATGTGGCCCAACTGGTGAGCCGCGGGCTGATCGAACGCCAGGCGGACCCGTCCGACGGGCGGGTGTCGCTGCTGGCGGCCACCGATACGGGCCGCGCCAAGGCACTGCGGATCCGCAAGCGGCGCAACGCAAATCTCGGCTCGATCGTGGCCGACTGGCCCGAAGCCGAGCGCGCCGAATTCGCGCGGTTGCTGGCCAAATTCGTCGACGGTTACGAAACGCGCCGCCCCGCAATGCTTTCCGCGATCTTGACGGACAAGGAGCAAGCTTGACCACCACCACCGAGGCGCCACCGGGGTTCACGCACCGCCAGATCATGACGATCCTGTCCGGGCTGCTGCTCGGCATGCTGCTGGCCGCGCTGGACCAGACCATCGTGTCCACCGCGATTCGCACGATCGCCGACGACCTCGACGGCTACTCGATGCAGGCCTGGGTGACCACCGCATACCTGATCACCTCGACGCTGTCGACGCCGCTGTACGGCAAGTTGAGCGATATGTACGGCCGCAAGCCGTTCTATCTGGCGGCGATCTCGATCTTCGTCGTCGGCTCGCTGCTGTGCACCGTGGCCACCTCGATGTACATGCTGGCCGGCTTCCGCGCGCTGCAGGGACTGGGCGCGGGCGGCCTGATGTCGTTGGCGCTCACCATCATCGGCGACATCGTCGCGCCGCGGGAACGCGCGAAGTACCAGGGCTACTTCCTCGCGGTGTTCGGCACGTCGTCGGTGATCGGGCCCGTCGTCGGCGGCCTGTTCGCCGGCCTGGACGAACTGGCCGGCATCTCCGGCTGGCGCTGGGTGTTCCTGGTGAACGTGCCGATCGGCATCGTCGCCCTGGTCGTGGTGTTCCGGGTGCTGAACCTGCCCAACCGGCGCCGGGCCACCCATCGCGTCGACTGGGGCGGGGTCGCGGCGCTCACCGTCGGGCTCGTCCCGCTGCTCGTAGTCGCCGAGCAGGGCCGCGAATGGGGTTGGGGCAGCGGCCGATCCGTGGCCTGCTACCTGATCGGCACGGTCGGAGTGCTCGCCTTCGTCGCCGTGCAGGCAAAGATGCGCAACGCCGCGCTGATCCCGCTGCGGATGTTCGGCAACTCCACCTTCGCGGTCGGTGTGGTCATCTCGGTGGTGGTCGGCGCCGCCATGTTCGGCGGCATCTCGCTGGTGCCGCAATACCTGCAGGTGGTGCGCGGGGCCAGCCCGACGGTCGCGGGCCTGCAGATGCTGCCCCTGGTGCTCGGGCTCATGCTGGGCTCGGTGCTGGCGGGCCGGATGATCGCACGCACCGGGCACTACCGGGTGTTCCCGATCATCGGCGCGATCTCCCTGACGATCGGGCTGTTCCTGCTGCACTATCTCGACGTCGACACCCCGCTGTGGCTGGCGATGACGTACCTGCTGATTACCGGGTTCGGACTCGGCAATCTGGTGCAGCCCTTGACCGTTGCGGTGCAGAACGCGTTGCCGCCGCAGGACATGGGCGTGTCCACCGCCGCCGCGACTTTCTTCCGGCAGATCGGCGGCACGATGGGTGTCGCAGTGTTCTTGTCGGTGCTGTTCGCCGCGCTCACCCCGAACATCGGTGCCGAGCTGCGCGCGGCCACCGCGGATCCGGCCTACCAGCAGGCGATCGTCGCGGGCCTGCACAGCGCCAACCCGGCCGACCGGGAACTGGCGACCGGCCTGGCGAACCACGACGTGTCGGCGGCCGGGAAGGTGCTCGCCGACAGCTCGATCATCCAGCAGCTCAGCCCCGAGCTGGCGCGCCCGTTCAAGGAGGGTTTCGCCGACTCGATGTCGACGGTGTTCCTCACCGTCACCGGCATCGCGCTGGTGGCGCTGGTGCTGGTGCTGTTCTGGAAGGAAGTGCCGTTGCGCGCGACGAGCGGAATCGCGGCGCGCTCCGGCGACTGACCCGGCCGGTGCCCGGCACCGGCCGCACGTGACGGGTTGTCAACGGCGACAACCCGTCACCCCATCGAATCAGTGTTCGCCCTGCTCCTGCAGGCGCTTGTAGGACGCCTCGATCTCGGCCTCGGCGGCGGCCCGGTCGGCCCACTCGTCGACCTTGACCCACTTGTTGGGCTCGAGGTCCTTGTAGTGCTCGAAGAAGTGCTGAATCGCGTTGCGCTCGGCCTCCGGGATGTCGGTGACGTCCTGGATGTGGTTCCAGCGCTTGTCGCCGGCGGGCACCGCGACGACCTTCTCGTCGCCGCCGGCCTCGTCGGACATGCGCAGCATGCCGACAGCCCGCGCCTCCACGATGACGCCCGGGAACACGGGCTCGGGCAGCAGCACCAGCACGTCGAGCGGGTCGCCGTCGGAGCCCAGCGTGTTTTCGATGTAGCCGTAGTCGGCGGGGTACACCATCGGGGTGTACAGGTAGCGGTCCAGGCGCACACGACCCGTCTTGTGGTCGACCTCGTACTTGTTTCGCTGTCCCTTGGGGATCTCGATGGTGGCGTCGAACTCCACGGTGCGTGTCCTCTTTCGCAGGCTTGGGGGTAATCCAGCGGGTCAAGGATAGTGTGACGGGGACCGCGGCCTGCGGTCGCCGTGGGTGCGAGCTCGTCATGCGGAGGATCGTTGGGTAAGAACATCGGCGCACTGGCCGGCCGCCGGCGCCGCAACACCCAGCTGCTGGTCGGCGGCGCGCTCGCCGTCGTCGTGCTCAGCGTGCTGGCTCTCGTTGCGACCCAACGCTGGTGGGTGGCCGACGCCAGCGGCGCCGCACCCGCCACCCGGCCCGCGCCGCCGCCGGTCGTCGCCACGCCGGCCGTCGCGCCGCTGCGCCCGGACGCGTTGGTGCCGACGCCCGCCGGTGTCGCCGCCGTCCTCGGACCGCGCCTGGGCAACCCCGGGCTGGGCAGCTTCACCGGCTCGGTGACCGATGCCGCCACCGGCGCCGTGTTGTGGTCCGCGCAGCCGGACCGTCCGATGACGCCCGCCTCCACCGTCAAGATCCTCACCGCGACCGCCGCACTGCTGGCGCTGCCCAGCGATCATCGGGTCGCGACCAACGTGGTGCAAGGCGCCACCCCCACCGAGCTGGTGCTGGTCGCCGGCGGCGATCCGACGCTCACCGCCCAGCCGGTCGGCAAGCCGAACTACTACCCGGGCGCGGCGCGCGTGGACGATCTCGTCGACCAGATCAAGCGCACCGGCGTGCGCTACGACGCGCTGAAGGTCGATCTCGGGGCGTACATCGGCCCGACGATGGCGCCCGGCTGGATCGGTGCCGACATCGCAGGCGGGTATATCGCGCCCACCGAACCGATCATGATCGACGGCGGACGGCTGCGCCCGCTCGAACACGAGTCGCCGCGCTCGGCCACTCCGGCCATGGACGCCGCCAGGCTCATCGCGGCCGGACTGGGCATCGACCCGGCCCGGGTCACTCTCGGCACTGCCTCGCCGGGTGCGGCGCCGGTGGCCGGCGTGCAGTCGGCACCCCTCCGTGAGCGGCTGCGCCAGATGATGGAGCACTCCGACAACGTGCTCGCCGAAGCCGTCGCGCGCGAGATCGCGCGCAAAATCGGTGTGGAGCCGTCGTTTTCGGGCGGCACCACCGCCATCACGGAAACGTTGCGCAAGGCCGGCATCGATCTGGGCGGGCTGCTGTTACGCGATGCCAGCGGGCTGTCCACCGACGACCGGCTGCCCGCGCGGCTGCTCGACAAGGTGATGGCACTGGCCGCGGGCAACGGCAATCCCGCGCTGCGGCCGCTGCTGGACTTCCTGCCGGTGGCCGGCGCCACCGGCACCCTCTCGGATCGCTACGCCACCGGCGACCGCAGCGGCGCCGGTTGGGTGCGCGCCAAGACCGGAACTCTTTCCACCGCCAGCTCGTTGGTCGGGTACGTGGTCGATGCGAGCGGGCGCGCACTGACCTTCGCACTCATGTCCAACGACCGTCCGCCCGAGGTGGCGCGACCGGCGCTGGACGCCGTTGCCTCGGCGTTGAGATCGTGTGGGTGCACCTGATGGGCAAGAACTCGTTCACAGGCCAGGCCGAGCGCAGCGACGGGACAAAGTTCGTCGTCGACTGGGATCTCGCGGCGAAGGCAGGCACCCGGCTCGTGCCGCGCGGCCCGATATCCACCCGCGCCGACGCCGAAGCCGTCGTCGCCGATCTGGCTGCGGCCTCGGTCCGGGCGGAGGCGCCGGTACGCGAGGTCACCGGTCTGGCGGACGGATTGCCGGTGCCCGCGGCCAAGATTGTGGACCGGCCGGGCTGGATCCGGCTGTCGGCCGCCTCGATGGCCGATCTGACGAGTTCGCTCGGCGGCAGTTCCGAGCGCTCCGGTCTGGGCGCGCTGATGGGCAAGCCCGCGGGCCTGCAGGTGGGCGCGATGCTGGCCTTCCTGTCCACCGCAATCCTGGGTCAGTACGATCCGTTCGCGCCCGGGGAGGACGCCGACGACAGTGGCTCGCTGCTGCTCGTCGCCCCGAACATCGTCACCGTCGAACGGGCATTGAAGGTCTCGCCCAGCGACTTCCGCCTGTGGGTGTGCCTGCACGAGGTCACCCACCGGGTGCAGTTCAGCTCGTCGCCGTGGTTGGCCGGCTACATGAAGGACGCGGTGACCGTCCTGTCCGAGGTGGGCGACGAACCCGTCGCCGACGTCGTCGGGCGCCTCGTCGAGGCGGTCAGACAACGGCGTCAGGGCGAGCCGTCGGATCCGGGTGGCGTGGTTGGGCTGTTGCGGGCGACCCAGGCGCCGGCGCAGCGCGAGGCCTTGGACAAGTTGCTCGTGCTCGGCACCCTGTTGGAGGGCCACGCCGACCACGTCATGGACGCCGTCGGGCCCGCTGTGGTGCCGACCGTCGCGCAGATCCGTGCCGCGTTCGACACCCGGCGCAAGCGGGCCGCGAACCCGCTGCAGCGGCTGCTGCGGGCGCTGCTCGGCATCGACGCCAAGATGGCGCAGTACGTGCGCGGCAAGAAGTTCGTCGACGCTGTTGTCGGCCAGGTCGGGATGGCGCAGTTCAACGCGATCTGGACCGGCCCGGACACGCTGCCCCGGCCCGCCGAGATCGACGAGCCCGGCAAGTGGGTCGCGCGCGTCCTGGACTGATGGGTGCCCGGCCTTCCGGCCTTCCGGCTGCCGCTGCAGGGAGCCTGATCACCCCGGGCGCCGCCGCCGTACGCGACGATGGGGGCATGCTGCCCGAGACGCCCGCGCTGCTGGAGTTGCGCCACGCGGTGCGCGGCTGGCTCGCGCGCTACCCGGGCCCGG
The DNA here is from genome assembly GCA_936936565.1 of uncultured Nocardiaceae bacterium. Taxonomy (GTDB): domain Bacteria; phylum Actinomycetota; class Actinomycetes; order Mycobacteriales; family Mycobacteriaceae; genus CAKZIX01. The sequence continues at coordinate 9,550 of CAKZIX010000028.1, forward strand.
TAGCGGTAGCGCTGTCCGGGGGCGCCGACTCGCTGGCGCTGACCGCGGCGACGGTGGCGCAGGTGCCGGACGTGCTCGCGTTGATTGTCGATCACCGGCTGCAGCCGGGTTCGCAACAGGTTGCCGAGCGCGCGGCCGCACACGCCACGACGCTGGGCTGCCGCGAGGTGCAGATCCTTCCGGTCGACGTCGTCGGCGCGGGCGGGCTGGAGGCAGCGGCCCGCCGTGCCCGGTACGCCGCGTTGGGTCGGGCGCGGCACGGACGCAACGTGCTGCTCGGGCACACCCTCGACGATCAGGCCGAGACGGTGCTGCTCGGGCTGGCCCGCGGCTCGGGCCCGCGTTCGATCTGGGGAATGACCGACTACGACGCGCCGTGGGGGCGCCCGCTGTTGGGTGTGCGCCGCGCCGTCACCCGGCAGGCGTGCGCGGATCTCGGGCTGACGCCCTACGCGGACCCGCACAACGACGCACCCGAATTCACTCGGGTGCGGCTGCGCCACGAGGTGCTGCCCTTGCTCGACGACGTGCTCGGCGGCGGCGTCGCCGACGCGCTCGCCCGCACCGCCGCGCAACTGCGCGAAGACGGCGAGGTACTCGATGCGCAGGCCGCCGCGATGCTCGACGCATCCGATGCCGCGGCCGGGCTGTCGGTACCCGATCTGGCCGGGCAGCCGCCTGCGGTGCGGCGCCGCGCGATCCGGCTGTGGCTGCACGCCAACGGCGCGAAAGCGTTGACCGACAAGCATTTACGGGCCGTTGACGACCTTGTCGGGGACTGGCGCGGGCAGGGCGGCGTGGCGATCGGCGGCGGCACGCCGGAGGCAAGGTTGGTCGTTGTGCGCAGGCATGGCAGGCTGACGCTCGAATCCGAACCTCGATGAGATGGGTGAATCATGTCCGGGGCCTACAACGGCGACATCGCGTCGGTTCTGTTGACCGAGGAGCAGATTCAGGGCCGCATCACGGAGCTGGCCGCAAAGCTCAGCGAGCGGTACCCGGCTGATGCGCCCGAGGGCGATCTGCTGCTCGTCGGCGTGCTCAAGGGCGCCGTCTTCTTCATGACCGACCTGGCCCGCGCGCTGTCGATTCCGACGCAGATGGAGTTCATGGCGGTCAGCTCCTACGGCTCGTCCACGTCGTCGTCGGGTGTGGTGCGCATCCTGAAGGATCTGGACAAAGACATCTCCGGGCGCAACGTGCTCATCGTCGAGGACATCATCGACTCCGGGCTCACCCTGTCCTGGCTGGTGCGCAACCTGTCCCAGCGCGACCCGGCGTCGCTGCAGGTGGTGACGCTGCTGCGCAAGCCGGAGGCGGTGAAGATCGAGATCGACGTCGCGGACGTGGGCTTCGACATTCCGAACGAGTTCGTCGTCGGCTACGGCCTCGACTACGCCGAGCGCTACCGCGACCTGCCCTACATCGGCACCCTGCACCCGTCGGTGTACGGCGGCTGATCAGACGCCCCGGGGCGAGACCGCGCGCACCAGCGCGTGCAGGTCGCGTTCGATCATCCGGAACAGCCAGTAGGTGACGGCGAAGCCGACGATGCCGCCGACGCACAGCACGCGCACGTCGACGATCACCTGCGGGATGTCGGTGGGCGACATGAACGTCACGCTGGCCACGCCCAACAGCGGCACCGACGCGGCCACGGCCAGGTACAGGTTGCTGCGCCGGTCCAGGCCGCGCAGCTGGCGGGCGTCGTCGGGGCTGATTGCGCTGTGCGGCAAGAACATCGGATACACGCTGCGCACCGTGTAGAAGGTGAGCAGAAAGAACGGGTAGGCGACGGCGATGGCGCCGCAGACGATCTGCGCGGCCAGGAAGTGCGTGAACGCACCGGGCGGCACGTCGTCGGTCGTCAGCCGCAGCGCGAACGGCCACACCAGCCCGGCGAACACCCACAGCCCGAAACAGATCGCCACGATCCGGTCCCCCATCAGCAGGGTGTCGCGGCGCGTTGCCGCCAGCAGCGCGGCGTCGACGTGACCGCCCGCGCGCAGCCTGCGCGGCACGGTCAGCAGGCGTCGGCAGACGTAGCCGATCAGCAGCGCCCCGACCGAGAACGCGACGACATTGTTGACGGTGGCGATCGTGACGAACTGCGTCTGGTCGGCCGGGGGCATTCTGGCGATGATCAGCATCTGGTTCTGCCGGATGTTGTAGATGCTGGCCAGCGCGTTCGGGATCAACACGCTGAGCGCGACGATCGGCACCATCGCGCGCCGCAGCCGCAGCCGCCAGCTGTCGGCGGGCGGGTCGACGAGGTCGCGGGCGCGCGCATCCAGGCACAGCTCGAGCTGGCCCGCCAGCGTCGCGCCGTCGGGCCAGCGATCGGCCGGATCCGGGGCCAGACAGGTGCGCAGCACGCGCTGCAGCGCGGCGGGAGTGTCCGGTGGCAGTTCGTCGAGCAGGTCCGGGGCCGGCCCGTCCCGGCGTTGGGCGATCATCGCATCCAGCGCCGTCGCCGGGCCCGCGCCGTCGGCGTCCCCGCTGTGATACCGGAACGGCTTTGCGCCGGTGAGCAATTCCCACAGCAGCACGCCCAGCGAATAGATGTCCGAACGCGTGTCCAGGTCGGCGGGGGTTTCGGGCCGGTCGGGATGGGTGGCCGCGAGCTGCTCGGGCGACATGTACGCCAACGACCCCCCGAAATACGACGTGGGAATGGCGCCCACGAGGTCGCGCGCGTAGCTGATGTTGAAGTCCGCGAGCTTCGGCACACCCTCCGCGGTGAGCAGCACGTTGGCCGGTTTGATGTCGCGGTGCAGCACCCCGCGCCGGTCGGCGTAGCCGAGCGCGGACGCCAGCCGGGCACCGAGCCAGGCCACCGTCTCGGGCCAGCCGAGGGCCGCGATCTCGGCGCGCACGCTGGAATCGGTGGGCCGAATCTCCCCGCGCGCGGCCATCGCGGCATCCACCGCATCCAGCAGCACCTGGCCCCCGCGGTCGGGCACCGGCGTGTTGCGCAACCGGCGCACCACGTCGAGCAGCGTGCCGCCCGGCAGGTACTGCATGTACAGCAGCCGCAGCCGTCGTTCCGGCAGGTGCCGCTGATCGAAAACGCGCACGATGTAGTCGTGGTCGAGCTGGGCCAGCGTCTGCGGCTCGGCACCGAGACCGACGGAGTCGGCGGGGTCGTTTTCGGACACCTTCACCGCGACCAGGCGCTGCATCGAGCGCTGCCGCGCCAGGAACACCCGAGCGAATGCGCCCGAGCCCAGCGGGGTCAGCAGGTCGAAGTCGTCGAGTCGCTGCCCGGTGTCGATGTCTTCCAGCGGTTCGAAACGCTGCGGCTCGGTGGTGGCGCCCACCGACGGGTCCGTGGCGAACGTGGCGGTTGCGGCGTCGTCGAGCAGGAGCGCCAGATCCGGATAGTGCCGCAGGTAGTCGGCCAGCTCGACGGGCTCACCGGCCGCGCGTCGCAGCCGGTATTCGTCGTGCACCAGCGACAACGGCACCGTCGGCAGGTCGAACTCGGTGCGGTACTGCTCGACCCGCTTGCCCAGCCCGGGACGCGACCACCGGTGCCGCAGGTCGACCCGAATCAATTCGAGTAGTACCGCGCGCTGCACGGTGCCCGGATCGGGCAGGAATTCGCTCAGTTCGGGCGGGTCGACGGCGCCGCGCCAGGCCGCCGCGAACCGGGCGACGGCGTCCGTGGTCGACGTCATCCAGCTTTGCCGTAGGAGACGACTCGTTCCAGCGCGCGCAAGTCGGCCTCCAGCATCCGAAACACCCAGTACGTCAACGCGAAGGCGACGATGCCCCCGACGCAGAGCACGCGCACGGCACCGATGACCTCGGGCAGTTCTTCCGTCTGGATGAACGTCACGCCGGCGACGCCGATGAGGGGGATCGCCGCGGCGATCGCTAGGTAGATGTTCGCACGCCGATCCAGGTGCCGGAGCTGACGGGCATCGGTGGGTGTCGTCGAGCCGTATTGCAGCAGCATCGGATAGATGCAGCGCACGGCGTAGAACGTCACCAGGAAAAACGGGTAGGCGACCGCGATCGCGCCGCACACCACGATCGAGGAGAAGAAGTGCACGTACGCGCTCTGCGGGATCTCGCCTGCGGCGATGCGCAGCGAGATCGGGAACGCCAGCGCCGCCATGAACCACATGCCGAACACCACCGCGACCGTGCGCACGCCGAGCAGCAGGGTGTCTTCGCGGGTTTGGGCCAACGTGGCGGTGTCGTAGGTCTTGCCCTGGCGCAGGCCCTTCGGCACGGCGAGCACGTTGCGCGCGAAGTACACGATCAGCGCGAGCCCGATCGGCCACAGCACGCCGTTGATGGCCGGGGTCAGGATGTTGAACCGGTCCTGCGCCGCCGGCTGCAGCTGGTCGATGATCAGCATCCGGTTGTGATGGATGTTGTACAGCGCCGCAAGGGCATTGGGCCCGGCGACGGCGGCGACCATCACCGGCACCGTGTAGCGGCGCAGCCGCAGGCGCCAGCTGTCCGGCGGCGGGTCGACGAGGTCGCGGGCGTGCGGGTCCAGGCACAGATCCAGTTGCTGGGCCAGCTGGGCGGCGGTGCGCGGGCGGTCGTTCGGGTCGGGGCTCAAGCAGCTCAACAGGATTCGCCGCAACGCGGCAGGGGTGTCGGGCGGCAGGGCAGCCAGCCCGGTGACGCCGTCGCGGCGGCGGCGCAGCATGTTGTCCAGCGTGGTGGCGTCGCCGCCCTCGATGTCGGTGTCGTCGAACGGCTTACGGCCCGTCAACAGTTCGAACAGCACCACGCCGAGCGAGAACACATCCGCGCGAGTATCCAAATCGGCTGCGGTGGTGGGCTTTCCGGGATGGCACGCCTCCAGCTGCTCGGGCGACATGTACGACAGCGAGCCACCGAAGTACGCCACCGGGCTGGTGCCCGCGACGTTGCGCGCGAAGCTGATGTTGAAGTCGGCCAGCTTCGGGATACCTTCGGCGGTGAGCAGCACGTTCGCCGGTTTCACGTCGCGGTGCAACACGCCGCGCTTGCCCGCGTAGTCCAGTGCGTCGGCGAGGCGCCGGCCCAGCCAGGCCACCGTCTCCGGCCACGAGAGTGTGGCCAGATGCGTGCGCACACTGGAATCCGTCGGGCGGATTTCACCCTTGGCCTCCATGGCCGCGTCGACGGCGTCGAGCAGCAGCTCCCCGGAGCGCGTCTCCGGCATCGACCGCATCCGGCGCAACACGTCCAGCAGCGTGCCGCCGGGCAGGTACTGCATGTACAGCAGCCGCAGGTCGCGGTGCGGCAAGGTGCGCTGATCGAAGACCCGCACGATGTAGTCGTGGTCGAGCTGGGCCAGCGTCTGCGGCTCGGACCCGTGATTCTCGGAAATCTTCACCGCGACCAACCGCTGCATGGACCGCTGCCGGGCCAGGAACACCCGCGCGAACGCGCCGCTGCCCAGCCCGTTGAGCAGATCGAAATCGTCGACTTGCTGGCCGACCTCGATGTCGTCCAGCGCTGCCGTGCTCGGCGCCGACATCGGGGCGGTGTCGCGGTGCAGACCCGTCGCCGAGGTGACGGCCGCCGCCGTGACGTCGAAGTCGGCGGCCGCGGTGGCGTCGAGATCGGCGGGGGCGAACCCGGTGAAGTCGGGATCCGACAGTTGGGTGTCGTCGGCGCGCTGGGGATGATCGGACAGGTACGGGTGCGCACGCTCGGTGGCGGCATGCCGAGTGTCGTCCAGAAGGTTCGGGCCGGCGCGCTGGGTGCTTTCCTCCGCGACGAGTTCGTCCGTGTCGTCCAGGAGCGCGGACTGCGCGACGGTCGTCGTCTCCGACTCGGTGATCAACAGTCGCCGTAGTTCGGCGGCCTGCTCCGGGAATTCCGTCAGGTAGGTGCGCGGGTCGACGCGGTGCCCGGCCTGGCGGCGGATCACGAACTCCTCGTAGACGAGCGTGGCCGGCAATGCTGCCCGCGGCAGGTCCGGGAATTCGGCGCAGTAATCGGCGAGTCGCTTGCCCACGCCGGCGCCCGTGCCCGCGCGCAGCCAGCGCTGCTGCAGATCGACGCGAATCAGCTCGACGAGCGCACTGCGGCGAATGTCGCTCGTGTCGGGCAGGTAGTCGGCCAACGCCGGCGGCACGGCCTGCGCGTCCACCGACTTCCAGGCAGCCTCGAACGCGTCGACGGGATTGTCGACGCGATGATGTCGCCCGGAGGATGCGCTCATTCTCATGGAACGGATATCGCGCTCGGGTCGTTCGACGTGACGCGGCTGAGCGCGTCGAGATCGTCTTCGAGCATGCGATACACCCAGTAGACGCCGACGAAGGCGACGATGCCGCCGACACAGAGAATCCGGATCGGCACGATCACCGACCACAGTTCGTCGGGCGTGACGAGGGTGGCCAGCAGCACCCCGCACAGCGGGACGGCGGCCGCCACCGCCAGGTAGGCCCGGCTGCGGGCGCGCAGCCGCCGCAGCCGCCGCGCGTCGGCGTCGCTGACTTCACCGTGCGGCAGGAACGTCGGATACAGGCTGCGGATCGCGTAGAGCGTGGCGAGGAAGAACGGGTAGGCGATCGCGATGGCTGCGCACACCGCGACGGTGCCCGCGATCGTCGCGTAGCCGCGCACCGGGATGCCGTCGATGGTCGCCGCGACGACGATGCCCAGCACCACACCCCAGCCGATCCACGACGCGGCCAGCACCTGGATCACCCGGTCGCCCAGCAGCACCGCATCGGTGCGGGCCCGGGCCATCGTCGGTTCGTCGTAGCTGCGCCCGCGGCGCAGCCCGTGCGGCACGATCACCAGATATCTTCGGCGGTACAGCATGACGAGCCCGCTGATCGCGAACGACGCCGCCGTCAGCCCCAGCCAGACGCGGTCCCAGGTGCCGGTCTGGGTCGGTGCATAGCGCTGCACCACCAGCGTTTTCACCACCGTGTAGTAGAAGTAGGCGGCGAGCAGGTTGGGCACCACCACCCCGAGCTCCATGATCAGAATCGACCACGGCCGCAACCGGATTCGCCAGCTGTCCGGCGGCGGGTCGACGAGTGCGCTGGCGTGCGCGTCCAGGCACAGGTCCAGTTGCTGGGCGAGTTCGCTGCCGCTGCGCCAGCGTTTGCCGGGCTGGGGATCGAGGCAGCCGACGAGCACCCGGCGCAGGGTGGGCGGGGTGTTCACGGGCAGGGTGGCCAGGGCGTCTTCGCTGAGCCCGTGATGGCGCACGTCGATCATGGCGTCCAGCGTGGTGGTGTCCCCGCCGATCCGCTCGTCGGTGAAAGGCTTTGTGCCGGTGAGCAGTTCCCACAGCACGATGCCGAGGGAGTAGTTGTCGGAGCGGGTGTCGAGATCCTTGGCGGAGTCGGTCTTGCCCGGGTGACAGGCCGCCAGGTGCTCCGGCGACATGTAGGACAGCGAGCCGCCGAAGTACTCGATCGGGCTGGCCTGCTCGAGGTTGCGGGCGTAACTGATGTTGAAGTCGGCGAGCTTGGGGATGCCCTCGGCGGTGAGCAGCACGTTGGCGGGCTTCACATCCCGGTGCAGGATGCCGCGCCGGTCGGCGTAGTCGAGGGCATCGGCCAGGCGGCGGCCCAGCCAGGCCACCGTCTGAGGCCAGGTGAGTCCGGCGATCTCGCGCCGCGTCGCCGAGCCGCCCGGACGGTTCTCGCCGCGCTGGGTGAGCACGTCGTCGACGGCGTCGAGCAGCAGCCGCCCCGAGCGCTGCGCCGCCGGAGCGGCCCGCACCCGCTGCAGCACGCCGTGCAGCGTGCCGCCCGGCACGTACTGCATGTACAGCAGCTTCAGCTGCACCGAACCCGCGGTGGTTCCCGCTGCGCTCGCCCCGGTGCTGTTTCCCGTCGCTGCGCTCGCCCCGGTGACGTTTCCCGTCGCTGCGCTCGCTCGGATAGCGCGCACCGGGTGCTCGATTCGGCGCTGGTCGAACACGCGCACGATGTTGTCGTGGTCGAGCTGGGCCAGCGTCTGCGGTTCGGTGCCCTCGTCGGCCGACACCTTGACCGCCACCAGCCGTTGCATCGACCGCTGCCGGGCCAGGAACACCCGTGCGAACGCGCCGCTGCCGAGGCTGGTGAGCAGGTCGAACTCGTCGAGTTGCTGGCCGGCGTCGACGAACTCCAGCGGGTCGGGGCCGGGCCGGGGGACCGACGCCGAGGTGGGCTCGTCCGCGGGGGCGGCGCGCGCTGTCGGTGCCGCCGCGACGGTGCGGTCCGCGTCGGACTGGTCCGATGACTTCGTCATCGAACCTTGGTCGGTATGCGCGGCGTTGTTCATACGCACATCCATCGTCCGGCGCGGTTGAACAAGCAGGAGAAAATGATAACTTCCACGGCGGGAGGGGAACTGCGAAGCGCACCCCCGAACTCGGCGAAACGGTGCCATGCGACGACGGGCGGGCGATGACCGACATCCAGGGCGAGACCACCCTCGTCGATTTCACGGCAGCCGGGATCGCGCGCGCGGTGCGGGCGGGCGAGCTCACGCCGGTGCAGGCGCTCGAGGTGGCCGCCACGCGCATCGGCGAGCGGGAACCGTCGGTGCACGCGTTTGCGAACCTGCGGCTCGAGGCGGCGCATGCCGAGGCGCGGCTGGTCGCGCAGCGCCCCGACCTGGGCTCGCTCGCACTGGCCGGGGTACCGGTGGCGGTCAAGGACAACATTGCCGTGCAGGGTGAGCCGATGCGCGCCGGTTCCATCGCGACATCCGCGGCGCCGGCCGTTGCCGATCATCCCGTGGTGGCCCGGCTGCGTGCGGCCGGTGCGGTCATCGTCGGGCAGACCACCATGAACGAGCTGGGGGCGTGGGCCACCACCGATAGCCCTGGGCAGGTCACCCGCAACCCGTGGAACCGCCAGCGCACCTGCGGCGGATCGTCGGGCGGGTCGGGCGCGGCTGTGGCCGGTGGCTTGGTGCCGATCGCGCACGGCAACGACGGGCTGGGGTCGGTGCGTATTCCGGCGGCTACCTGCGGGCTGGTCGGGATCAAGCCAGGCCGCGGTGTCGTGCCCGCCGACGTGGGCGCCGACTCGTGGGGCGGCATCGTCGAAAACGGTGTGCTGGCAACAACTGTCGAGGATGCGGCGCTGATGCTGTCGGTGCTGGCCGACGATCCCGCGCTGGCCCGGGTGGTGCCGCCGGGCGGCACGTTGAAACTGGCGCTGTCGGTGGGCACGCAGTCGCCGGTGCTGCGCCTGGACCGGCATTGCCGGGCCGCCGCGCGCCGGGCCGGCTCGGTGCTGGTGGCGGCCGGGCACCTGGTCGAGACCGTCCGGCTGCCCCGGCTGCCCGCGACCGCCGAATTCTTCCGCTGGACGGCGGTGGCCGCGCGCGATGTCGCCGCCGGCGGTTACGACCGCGACCTGCTGCAACCGCGCAACCGTCGCCACATCGCCGTCGGCCGGGCCGTCGACCGGTTGCATCTGGACCGCCCGGGCGCGGTGGACCGGTTGGCGGCGCGGTTGCGCGACTTCTTCGCCGACTATCACGCCGTGCTCACCCCGGCGTTCGCGCTGCAGCCGCCGGTCGCAAAGGAATGGTCGGCGCAACCGTGGTTGTCCAACCTCGTGTCCAGCGGCCGGTTCGCTCCGTTCGCCGCGATGTGGAATCTGCTGGGCTGGCCCGCGATCGCCGTCCCCATCGGCATGCACCCGGCCTCGAAAACCCCGCTGGCCGTGCAGATCGCAGGGCCGCCGGGCAGCGAGGCCCTGCTGCTGGGCCTGGCCGCGCAGATCGAGAAACGCCAGCCCTGGCCGCGGACCGCGCCGATGTGATGCGACGGGCTCAGGGCAGGATGACATCGCCGTACCGGGCCACGCACTCCAGCGCGAGTTCTACTGGGAGCCTTCGATTTTCGATGTCGACGAGTTCGGCGGTCCGTTGGATCCGGTAGCGGACCGTGTTCTTGTGCACGCCCAGCATCCGGGCGGCACCTTCGAGGCTGCGCTGCGTGGCCAGGTAGGCGCGCAGGGTTTCGCGCAGGCGCGCGGAATTGGGGTCGCGGCCGGCGATGCCGTGTAGTTCGCGGGCGACGAGCGCGCGCAGGCCCTCGCGGTCGGCACCGAGCAGATGGGCGATCTCGATGTCGCGGTAGGCGACGGCCGTGTAGCGACCGAGAGTGTCCGCGAATTCACGCGCGGCGACGGCTTCGCGGTGCGTGCGACGGAATCCGTCCAGCCCCGCGGCCGCCGCGCCGACGGCGATCCGGACCCGGCTGTCGACGGGCGCCAGCGTGTCGGTGGCGGCCCAGGCCCACAGCCCGCGCGCGCCCGATGGGACCGTCAGCACCGGTGCGTCCGCGGCTGCTTGGCCGGCGGCGCGTTCCAGCACTGCGGACTCCACGGCGGCGTCCTCGAGCCAGAGCACGTAGCCGATGTGCTTGCCGCGCAAGCGATATCCGAGTCTCGCCGACGCCATATCCAGGTCCACGGTGCCGCCGCCGAGGATGTCGGCGACGGTTTCGGCGCGTTGGGCGAACGCTTCCCGAAGCCCGCGTTCGCGTTCCAGCGTGTAGGTGTCGGTGAGCCGCTCCATCGAGACCACCATCCACGTGGTCGCCCGCTCGAACACCTCGCGCAGCATGTCGGGCTCCGGTTCGTCGCCGCTCTCGGCGACGAATTCGGTGAGCGCGCGCAGCGCAGCCTGCAGTCCCACTCGGTAGATGCGCATCAGCCAGCGCAGTTCCAGGCCGCGCCGGGCCAGGCTGCGGGCCAGATCGTGGGCCGCGTCGGGCACGTCGACCTGGTCGACATCGCCGAGGGTCGCCGTGATGAAGCCCCGGACCTGCGCCTCGGAGCTTTCGGCCAGATCGCGGCGCAGGTCGGAGTCGGTGAATATCGGCAGTTCGGCGACGATGACGTCGTTGATGTCGCCGACGAGGGCGGTGAGGTCGGCGGGATCGGCGTACTCGCCGGCGAATCGCAATACCCATTGTTGGATTCGACGGTCCGCCACTTGTGCTCCCGGAACAAATTCGTCGTGGTGCCTTGAGCCGAAGGGCCAAGCGGTACCTCCGGCTTTGTGCCAGCATTCTAGTCACGTGCGATACATCACAAGGAGGGTCACCGTTGACCAGCAGCGAATTCGAGGTGCGCAATCCCGGCGACGGCCGGGTGGTCGCGACCGTCCCGAACGAGACCGCAGCCGACGTCGCCGGCAAGGTGAAGTTGTTGCGCGACGCGCAGCCCGAGTGGGAGGCGCTCGGCCCGAAGGGCCGCGCGGAGTGGATGTTCAAGCTCCAGAACTGGATTCTGGACAACGCCGAGCACATCGGTGACGTGCTGCAGTCCGAAACCACCAAGCCGCGCGCCGAGGCGATGGTCGAGCCGGCGTTCATCGCCGACATCATCGGTTACTACGGCCGCAACGCCGAAAAGTTCCTCACCGACGAGCACCCGGTGCCGCACAGCCTGCTGGGCAAAGCCAAGCGGCTCACCACCACGTACCGGCCTTACCCGGTGGTCGGCGTCGTCACGCCGTGGAACTTTCCCTTCGGGATGCCCGGCATCGACGTGATTCCGGCGCTGCTGGCCGGTGCCGCCGTGATCTTGAAGCCGTCGGAGGTCACCCCGCTCGGCGGGCGTGAGCTGGTGCGCGGGTGGCGCGAGATCGGGGCGCCGCCGGTCCTGGAGCTGGCGACGGGCCACGGCCCGACGGGTGCGGCGGTCGTCGACAACGTCGACTACGTGCAGTTCACCGGCTCCACGCGGACCGGCAAGGCCATCGCCAAGGCGTGCGCCGAGCGGCTGATCCCGTACAGCCTCGAGCTGGGCGGCAAGGATCCCGCGCTGGTGCTGGCCGACGCGGACCTGGATCGTGCCGCCTACGGTGTCGCCTGGGGCGGGCTGTTCAACGCCGGGCAGGTGTGCGTGTCGGTGGAACGGGTGTACGTCGAGGCGCCGATCTACGACGAGTTCGTCGCGAAGGTCGTCAGCTACGTCGAACAGATCCGGCAGGGCACCGACGACCGCAGCTTCGCCTACGACATGGGTGCGATGGCCAACCAGAACCAACACGACATCGTGCACCGCCACGTCACCGAGGCGGTCGCCGCCGGTGCGCGAATTGCGGTGGGCGGCAAATCGGTTGGCGTCGGCACCTTCTACGAGCCGACGGTGCTCGTCGACGTCGACCACTCGATGTCGTGCATCCGGGAGGAGACCTTCGGGCCGACGCTGCCGATCGTCAAGGTCGCCGACGAGGACGAAGCGGTGCGCCTGGCCAACGACAGCGTGTACGGCTTGTCGGCGTCGGTGTGGACGAAGGACAAGGAGCGCGGGGTCCGGGTGGCCAAGCGGCTGGAGGCCGGCGCGGTGAACGTCAACGACGCGATGTCCAACCTGTTCAGCTTCGCCTCGCCGATGGGTGGCTGGAAGGAATCCGGGGTCGGTGCCCGCTGGGGCGGTCCGGCGGGTCTGCGCAAATACTGTCGTGCCCAAGCGATTACGGAACCCCGGATCCCGGTGCAGAGCAAGGAGATCCTCTGGTACCCGTACGGCCCGCTGAAGGTGAAGGGCGCGCTGGCGCTGCTGCGCGTGGGTGCCGCCCGCGGCCTGCGCCGCTTCGGAATTTCCCGCTGAAAGGAATCACGTGACAATTCGGAACAAGGTCGTCGTCATCACCGGCGGCGCGCGCGGCATCGGCTACGCCACCGCTTACAAGCTCGCCGGGCTGGGCGCCAAGGTGGCGATCGGCGATATCGACGAGGCCAAGGTGAAAGAGGCGGGCACCGCCCTCGGCCTGGATGTCTACGGCAAACTCGATGTGACGCAGGCGGATTCGTTCGAGGCGTTCCTCGAGCGCGTCGAGCTCGAGCTCGGTCCCGTCGACGTGCTGATCAACAACGCCGGCATCATGCCGGTCGGGCATTTCGAGGACGAGCCCGACGGTGTCAGCAAGCGAATGATCGACATCAACGTGTGGGGCGTGGTGCTCGGCAGCAAGCTCGCGGTCAAGCGCATGCTCCCGCGCGGCAGCGGCCATGTCATCAACATTTCGTCGCTGGCCGGCGAGGTGACGGTGCCCGGCGCGGCCACCTACTGCGGCACCAAGTGGGCCGTGCTCGGGTTCACCGATTCCCTGGCCCTCGAGTACCGGCATACCCCGCTGGAATTCTCTTCCGTGCAACCAACTTTCACGAACACCGAGTTGGTGTCCGGGACGCACGGGGTCGGCCCGCTGCGCAACGCGGAGCCCGAAGAAATCGCCGACGCCATCGCCAAGCTGATCGAGCATCCGCGCCGGCGGGCGCGCGTCACCTGGGCGGCGGGCATGCTGACGGTCGTGATGATGCGCTTCGTGCCGGCACCGATCCGGGAGTTCGTCGGCGAACGGTTGGGCGTGGACAACGCGCTGCTCGACGATGTCGATTCGGCCGCGCGCAAGGCCTACGAAGATCGGGTGCGCGGCGGCGCGTAGCGCCGACACCTACTGCCGGGCGATCGTGACGAACTTGCGCACGCTCGCCCGGCGGTCGTTCGATCGCCACACCAGCGCCAATTCCGCTGGCGTCAAACCGGTTACGGGCCGCGCGACGATGCCGGGCCACCGGTACATGGGCACGTTGTCCGCCGCGATCAGGCAGATGCCCATCCCGAGGCCGATGGCCTCCAGCTTCTCCTCGGCCGTGGCTGCGGTGGCGCCGACGGTCGTGGCGCCCGCCAACCAGAATTCGCGGGCCGGACCGGATTCCGGTGGCAGCGCGATGAACGGCTGATCGACGATGTCGGCGAACGCGATCTCCTCGCGTTCGGCCATCGGATGCGTCTCCGGCATCAGCACCCAGCGCTGCTCGGTGCGCAGGACCGTCCACCGATACCGGGTGGGGTCGGGAACCGGCAGCCACAGCAGCGCCACGTCGGCATGGCGCCCGGCCAGCCCGGCCGACGGGTCGTTCCACGGTGCCGAGTACACCTCGAGCGACTGTCCGGAGGCCGATTCCAGTTCGGCCAGCAGACCGCGGCCGACGGCCGTCTGCACCCCGATCCGCACGGTTTCGCCGGCGTGATGCAGGCCCTCGTCGATGTCGTCCCACAGCGCCAGTACCTGACGGGCGCCGTCGAGCAGTTCCTTGCCTGCCGCCGTCAGCGCGACCGTGCGCTGATCCCGGTCCAGCAACGTCAGCCCGAGGTGCTGTTCGAGCTGGCGAATCTGCCGCGACAGCGTGGGCTGGGCGATGTGCAGCCGTTGGGCTGCCTGGGTGAAGTGCAGCTCCTCGGCGACCGCGACGAAGTACCTGAGGTCGCGAAGGTGCGGGTCCATAGCATCTTGCTATCAGAATCGGTATTGGACGTCCACACAACGGGGTACTTAACGTGGCCACATGGTCACCGATGTCACCTTCACCAGCGACAGTTTGCAGCTCGCCGGCACCCTGCGCACCCCCGCCGGGGCCGGCCCGTTCCCGGCCGTCGTATTCACCGGACCGCTGTCCGGCGTCAAGGAACAAGTGGTCGCCACCTATGCCGAAAAGCTCACCGACGCGGGGTTTCTCACCCTCGCGTTCGACCACCGAAACTTCGGGGCCAGCGCGGGGGAGCCGCGCCAGCACGAGAACCACGCGGGCAAGTTCCAGGATTTGCGCGACGCCACCACATTTCTGGCGGCACATCCGGCTGTGGACGCGGACCGGATCGGTTGTGTCGGCATCTGCCTCGGCGGCGGAATCGCGTTGCGCTACAGCGCCTTCGACCCTCGTATTCGGGCCTTGGCCACGGTCGCCGGCGGGTACAACAGCCCCACCCACGACCGCGCGGTGTTGTCGAACTTCATTGCTGCCGAGGGATATTGGGGCGCGGTGGCCGGATCGGACTACGACGGCACAGTGATGGGCGGCGACGAACCCTACGACTATTACGGCACCGATCGCGCGCCGAGCCGGGGCTGGGTGAACCGGCTCACAGTGCGCAGCGTGTACGAGCTGATGACCACCGATCTGGCCGGCGGTGCCGAATTCATCTCGCCCACACCGTGGTTGCTGGTGCACGGGGATCGCGACGCCTACTGCACCCCAGAGCAGGCGCGCGCCACCTTCGCGCGCGCGGGCGAGCCGAAATGGGACGTGTGGCTGCCCGCCGACCTGCACATCGATCTCTACGACAACCCGAAATACGTGGACCCGGCCGCGGACGCGATCGTCGCGTGGTTCGGCGAGCACCTGGTCTGAATCCTCGGATCGCCCCCTGCCCCTCGACGACCGACGCAGGCGCCGAGTATCGCGCGCGCCGAGGTTCAGTGCACGTGCTCCTTGAGCCGCCGCAGCGGCGGCAGCGTCTTCGGCGGAACCTTGCGCTCGGGGAGTTCGGCGAGCAGGCGCACCACGACCTCGGCGATCTCGTCGACGGCCTCGTCGACGATCGGCTTGGTGGTGGCCGAGATCGAGGACAGCCCGCCGACCTTACGCACGAATTGCAGCGCGGCCGCACGGATCTCTTCGTCGGTGGCGGCAGGCTCGAGCCCGCGCAGACCGGTGATGTTTCGGCACATGACCTCAGGCTACTGACGCTGCGATGCGCTGCAAGGCCCGCAGATCCGCCTCGAGCAGGCGGAACATCCAGTACGCGCCGAGAAATGCCACCACGCTCCCTACGCAGAGCACGCGGATCGCGACGATCACGTGCGGCAGGTCGGCGGGCGGGATGAAGGTCGCACCCGCCACCCCGAGCAGTGGGACCGCCGCCGCCGCACCCAGGTACAGCGTCGCGCGGCGGTCGAGGGCCACCAGCATCTGTTCGTCTTCGCGGCTGATGTGCCCGTGCGGCAGGAAGATCGGGTACAGGCTGCGCACAGATTCACCAAGTAGGTGGGATAGACGACGGCGATGCCGCCGCAGACCAATTGCATCGCGAAGAAGTGCACGTACTGCTCGGCCGACAGGCGCACCCCGAGCAGCCCGAGCACGATCGGGATCCCGATGCCCGTCCACACCCACAGGTTGAAGCAGAACAGCGCCGTCTTGTGACCCACCCGCAACGTGTCGCGCCGGGCGCGGGCCAGCGCGGCGGGATCGTAGGACTTTCCGTGCCGCAGCCCCGAAGCCACCGACAGCAGGTAGAGCACCGAGGTGATCGTGACGAACGCACCCGCGGCGTAGGCGACGGCGTAGACGGCGACGACGAACTGCTCGAACCGGCGCTCGGTGTCGGCGTCGAGCTTGCTGGTGATCAGCTGGTTGACGTGGTTGTAGGCATACCAGAGCGCGAGCGCGTTGGGCACCGCCGTGGCCAGCCCCATGATCGGATGCGTCCAGCGCCGCAGCCGAACCCGCCAGCTGTCCGGCGGCGGGTCCACCAGGTCGCGGGCCCGCGGGTCGAGCACCACGCTCAGCTGCTGAGCCATCTCCGCACCCGACGACCAGCGCTGATCGGGTTGTGGGGCAAGCGCTTTCAGTAGTACGCGGCGCAGCGCGCCCGGGGTGTCGGCAGGCAGGGTGTCGTGCACCTCGGCACGCCGGTCGAGCATCTTGTCCAGCGTGGTGCGGTCGCCGCCCACCACGTCGTCGTCCTCGAAAGGCTTTGTCCCGGTGAGCAACTCCCATAACACCACGGCCAGCGAGTAGAGATCGCTGCGCTGGTCCATGTCGGCTGCGGTGCCCGGCCGATCCGGGTGGATCGCCGCCAGTTGTTCCGGTGACATGTAGGCCAGCGAGCCGCCGAAGTAGGCCACCGGCGAGGCCCCGGACACCCCGGTCCCGAAGCTGATGTTGAAATCGGCCAGCTTCGGCACCCCCTCCGCGGTGAGCAGCACATTGGCCGGCTTGATGTCGCGGTGCAGCACGCCTTGGCGGCCGGCGTAGTCCAGCGCTTGCGCCAGCCGCAGCCCGAGCCAGGCCACCGTCTCCGGCCAGGTTCGCCCCGCCAGGGCGGCACGCACGGTGGACTCGCTGGGCCGGATCTCGCCCTTGTCCGCCAGCACCGAGTCCACGACGTCGAGCAACAGTTGGCCGCTGCGCTGCGTCGGCGGCACCACCTGCACCCGTTGGACCACCCCGTGCAGCGTGCCGCCGGGCACATACTGCATGTAGAGCAGCCGCAGCGTGCCGCCGTCCAGCAGCCGCTGGTCGAACACCCGCACGATGTATTCGTGATCCAGTTGCGCCAACGTCTGCGGTTCGGTGCCGCGGTTGCGTGACAGCTTCACCGCCACCAGCCGCTGCATCG
Organism: uncultured Nocardiaceae bacterium; assembly: GCA_936936565.1. Taxonomy (GTDB): domain Bacteria; phylum Actinomycetota; class Actinomycetes; order Mycobacteriales; family Mycobacteriaceae; genus CAKZIX01. The sequence goes on from CAKZIX010000028.1 coordinate 26,676, forward strand.
AACGCTGCCGGGCCAAGAACACCCGGGCGAACGCGCCCCGCCCCAGGCTGGTCATCAGGTCGAAGTCGTTGATGTGGTCGCCGGCGTCGATGTCGTCGAGTTCGAGGGCGTACACCCCGGCGCTGTCGCTGTGCGGGCTGCTGCCCGGAGTCATCATCGTCGAGTCGTACTCGCCGGTCTCCAGCATCGACTCCAGCTGCGCGGCATACGTTTGCGAGTACTCGGCCGCATCCACCGAGCCACCGGCGGCGCGACGGACGTGAAATTCCTCGTAGATGAGATCCGGCGGCAGCGGCCAGCTCGCAAGCTCCGGGATTTCGCGGCAGTAGTCGGCCAGCCGTTTCGGTGTGCTGTCGTCGCGGTCGGTCCACCGGTGCCGCAGATCGATCTTGACCAGCTCGACGAGCGCGATCCGCCGCAACGTGGGCGCCGTGGGCAGGTAGTCCATCGGATCCGGTGGCGGACCGCCGGATTGCCAGGCAGCCGTAAAGCGTTTGACGGCAGCGGCGATGTCGGTCGCGCCCGATTCCGGGAGCATGCCGCAGTATTGCACTGATTGTGTCGCCCGCGCTGCGCTCGGGCGGGTTCGCGAACCGGGAACCCTGCGCGTTCGCTCGCCGTTGTCTAATACAAGTGGCGAGCGTCTCGTGAATCGGCCGCGCGGTAACCTGGTTTGTCGACTTGCGAAAGTCGGTGAAGTCGGTGCTATCGCTGTGCTCCGCGCTCGTCAGAACGGCCATCGGAAAGGACCAGGCCATCAGGGCCGACGCTGTATGAACCGCAAGACTGTGTTCCGCAACCTGGCGATCGTCGCCGGTGTCCTGGCGGTCATCTGGGCGTTCAGCTACTTCGGTAACGACACGCGCGGCTGGAAAAACGTCGACACCTCGGTGGCGCTTGCCGAACTCAACGGCAAGAGCAACGTCGACAAGGTCCAGATCGACGACAAGCAGCAGCAGCTGCGGATCGAGCTGAAGAACGGCACCGGCGCCACCGAGGGCGAGAAGCAGATCATCGCGAAGTACCCGATCGGCGCTTCCGAGCAAGTGTTCAGCGCCGTGCAGAACTCGGGCGCCAAGAGCTTCAACACCAACGTCACGCAGGAGAGCTGGATCGGTCAGCTACTCATCTTCGTGCTGCCGATGATCATCCTGCTCGGCCTGTTCATCTTCGTGATGGGCCGCATGCAGGGTGGCGGCCGCGGCGGGGTGATGGGCTTCGGCAAGTCCAAGGCCAAGCAGCTGTCCAAGGACATGCCGAAGACGACGTTCCGCGACGTCGCCGGGGCCGACGAGGCCGTCGAAGAGCTGTACGAAATCAAGGACTTCCTGCAGAACCCGTCGCGCTACCAGGCCCTCGGCGCCAAGATCCCGAAGGGTGTGCTGCTCTACGGCCCGCCCGGCACCGGCAAGACGCTGCTCGCGCGGGCCGTCGCCGGCGAGGCGGGCGTGCCGTTCTTCACCATTTCCGGCTCGGACTTCGTCGAGATGTTCGTCGGTGTCGGTGCCTCACGTGTGCGTGACCTGTTCGAGCAGGCCAAGCAGAACAGCCCCTGCATCATCTTCGTCGACGAGATTGACGCCGTCGGCCGCCAGCGTGGCGCCGGCCTGGGCGGCGGCCACGACGAGCGCGAACAGACCCTCAACCAGTTACTCGTCGAGATGGACGGCTTCGGCGACCGCACCGGCGTGATCATCATCGCGGCCACCAACCGGCCCGACATCCTGGATCCGGCGCTGCTGCGTCCGGGCCGCTTCGACCGCCAGATTCCGGTCAGCAACCCCGACATCGCGGGGCGGCGCGCGATCCTGCACGTGCACGCCCAGGGCAAGCCGATCGGTCCCGACGCGGACCTGGACGGGCTGGCCAAGCGCACCGTTGGTATGTCGGGTGCCGACCTGGCCAACGTCATCAACGAGGCCGCGCTGCTCACCGCGCGCGAGAACGGCGCGGTCATCACCGCGGCCGCGCTCGAGGAGTCGGTCGACCGGGTGATCGGCGGCCCGCGCCGCAAGAGCAAGATCATCAGCGATCTCGAGAAGAAGATCACCGCCTACCACGAGGGCGGGCACACCCTCGCCGCGTGGGCGATGCCCGACATCGACCCGATCTACAAGGTCACGATCCTGGCCCGTGGGCGCACCGGCGGGCATGCCGTCGCCGTCCCCGAGGACGACAAGGGCCTGATGACGCGCTCGGAAATGATTGCGCGCCTGGTGTTTGCGATGGGTGGTCGCGCCGCCGAGGAACTCGTCTTCGCGGAGCCGACGACCGGCGCCAGCTCGGACATCGACCAGGCCACCAAGATCGCGCGGGCGATGGTCACCGAATACGGCATGAGCGCCAAGCTCGGCGCGGTCCGCTACGGCTCCGACCACGGCGACCCGTTCCTGGGCCGCACCATGGGCACCGCGCCGGACTACTCGCACGACGTCGCCAAGGAAATCGACGAGGAGGTGCGCAACCTCATCGAGGCCGCGCACACCGAGGCGTGGGCGATCCTCAACGAATACCGCGACGTGCTCGACGTGCTCGCCTCGGCACTGCTCGACCGGGAAACCTTGCACCGCAAGGAACTGGAAGAGATCTTCGAGTCCGTGGAGAAACGGCCGCGAATCACTGCGTTCAACGATTTCGGCGATCGCATCCCGTCGAACAAGCCGCCGGTGAAGACGCCGGGCGAGCTGGCCCGTGAGCGCGGCGAGCAGTGGCCGCCGCCCGAGCCGCCGGCGCTGCCCGCCCCGCAGAGCGACCAGCCCCGGCATGCGCCGCAGCCCGGCTACCCGCCGGTGCCCAACGGCTACCCGCAGCCCGTGCCCAGCGGCGGTTACCAGCCGTACCCCCGGCACGCGCCGCAGCAGCGGCCCGACTACGGCGCCCCAGCCGGCTGGTCGGCGCCGGGCTGGCCGCCGCCGGATCAGGGCCGGCCCGACGAGGACGCCGATCGTGGCCCGCAGCATGCGCGCGGCGAGCGGCCGAACTTCGACCCGTGGGCGCCGCCGCCGGGTGCCGCCGGTCCGCGCCACTCCGGCCCGGGCTACCCGAACCGCGGCGAGGCGCCGCCCGCCGACGGCTATCCCAACGGTCGCAGCTGAGGCCGCAGGATCGGCTCCAGCGCACTACGTACAACGAGGAGGTGCGTCGAGTGACGGTCGATTTCGAGACCAGCGACGCCACTGCAGTCGCCGTGGACACCGGCAGGCCGTTCGACCAGGCGCGCGCCGAAGCGGCGGTGCGCGAGCTGCTGCTGGCTGTCGGTGAAGATCCGGAGCGCCCGGGCCTGCTGGACACGCCCGCGCGGGTCGCGCGGGCCTACCGCGAGATGTTCGCCGGGCTGTTCGTCGACCCCGATCACGTACTGGACACCACCTTCGAGGAGGGGCACCAAGAGCTGGTGCTGGTCCGCGACATCCCGCTGTACTCGACCTGTGAACATCACCTGGTGTCCTTCCACGGCGTCGCGCACGTCGGGTATATCCCGGGCGCGCACGGCCGGGTCACCGGGCTGTCGAAGATCGCTCGTGTGGTCGATCTGTACGCCAAGCGCCCGCAGGTGCAGGAACGGCTCACCAGCCAGATCGCCGACGCTGTCATGCGCAAGCTGGATCCGCGCGGTGCCATCGTCGTCATCGAGTGCGAGCACCTGTGCATGGCGATGCGCGGCATCCGCAAACCAGGCGCCAGCACCACCACCTCCGCGGTGCGCGGGCTGCTGCAGACCAGCGCGGCGTCCCGGGCCGAGGCGCTCGATCTGATCCTGCGCAAATGACGCTGGTCGTCATGGGCGTGCTGAACGTCACCAGCGACTCGTTCTCCGATGGTGGCCGGTACCTCGATCGCGACGCCGCCCGCGCCCATGGCAACCGACTGCGCGCCCACGGCGCCGACCTCATCGACGTCGGCGGCGAATCCACCCGGCCCGGCGCCGTCCGGGTGGACCCGGCGATCGAGGCGGCACGGGTGGTGCCCGTGCTGAAAGACCTTGCCGCCGAAGGCATTACCTGTAGCGTCGATACGATGCGAGCCAGTGTCGCCGCGGCCGCCATCGAGGCCGGGGCGAGCATCGTCAACGATGTGTCCGGCGGGCGCGCGGACCCGGACATGGCCAGAGTCGTCGCCGACGCCGGCGTGCCCTGGATCCTGATGCACTGGCGCGCCGCGGCCGGCCACGAGCATTCCGGCCCCGCCGCCCACTACCACGATGTCGTCGCCGAGGTGCGCGCGGAACTGCTCGAACAGGTCGACGCGGCGGTCGCGGCAGGTGTCGCCGAATCCAAGATCATCCTCGATCCCGGACTCGGGTTCGCCAAGAATGCCGAGCACAACTGGCAGTTGCTGCGGGCGCTGCCCGAATTTGTCGGGCTCGGGCTCCCCGTGCTCGTCGGGGCGTCGCGCAAACGTTTCCTCGGCTCGCTGCTCGCCGACGAGACCGGGCCACGCCCGCCCGACGGTCGCGAAACAGCCACCGCCGCAATATCTTTGCTCGCCGCACAACAGGGCGCGTGGGGGGTGCGGGTGCACGACGTGCGGGGCACCGTCGACGTGCTGTCGGTGCTGGGCGCCTGGAGTGGCCGGTGACCGATCGCATCGAACTGCGTGGCCTGCGGGTGCGCGGGCACCACGGCGTCTTCGATTTCGAGCGCCGCGCCGGACAAGATTTCGTCGTCGACGTCACCGTCTGGCTCGACATCTCGAAAGCCGCTGCCAGCGACGATCTTTCGCACACCGTGCACTATGGCGAGCTCGCCGAGGCGGTAGCCGCGATCATCGCAGGCCCGCCGCGCAACCTCATCGAGACCGTCGCCACGGAGATTGCCGACACCGTCCTGCGCGATCGGCGGATCACCGAAGTCGAAGTGGCGCTGCACAAACCGTCGGCCCCCATCCCGCTGACGTTCGACGACGTCGCGGTTGTCGTCCGGAGGGGGCAGTGACTCGCGCAGTGTTGTCGATCGGCTCCAACATCGGGGATCGGCTCGCGCATCTGCAGGCCGTCGTCGACGGGTTGCGCGCGCATCTCGTTGCGGTGTCGCCGGTGTACGTCACGGCGCCGTGGGGTGGGGTCGAGCAGGACGATTTCTACAACGCGGTGCTCGTCGTCGACGACCCGAAAGCCGATTGTCACGCCTGGCTGCGGCGTGCCCAGCAGCTCGAGCAGGAGCAGCAGCGGGTCCGGGAGATCCATTGGGGGCCACGCACACTCGATGTCGACATCGTCGACTGCGCGGGTGCGCGCCTGGCTACGCGGGATCTCGTGCTGCCGCACCCGCGGGCCCGGGAGCGCGCCTTCGTCCTGGTGCCGTGGCACGACCTGGAACCGGACGCGGTGCTCGACGGTGTGCCGGTTGCCGAACTGCTCGCCCATCTGGACACCTCGGACGTGCGTGTCCTCGACGGCGGGGTGCTGTCGTGAAGGCGACCCGAGCGGTAGATCTGCTGGTGCTGTTCGTGTTTGCAGCCGTCGCATCGTGGGGCCTGGTGCGGGTCTTCTACGGCGACCTGCCCTCGATTCCGATTTTTGCGGGTGCGTCGCTGTACCCGGTGGCGATCGTCGAATTCATCGCCGCGTTCTTGATCCGGGCTCGCATCAACGACAAGGAGATCGGCGCCGGACCACGTCAGCTGCATCCGCTCACCGCCGCGAAAGCCGTTGCCCTGGCGAAGGCTTCGGCGCTGCTGGGCGCCGCGACGGCGGGCGTGTGGCTGGGCTTCCTGCTGTACGTGTTCCCGAACCGATCGGTGTTGCGGGCCGCCGTCGACGACAGTCCCGGCGCCATCCTGGGTTTGGTTGCCGCAATCTTGCTGGTTGGGGCGGCGTTGTGGCTCGAACACTGTTGTAAGACACCCGACGACTCCAACGACGAACCCGCGCACTGATTCCGTACGCTTGGTTTCATGACTTCAGCCGCCCGTAGCAGCTCGCCACGTCGGGGACGTCGCAGCGCCGGCCAGCTGATCCTGGGCGCGCTCGTGGCCCTCGGAGCGATAGCCAGCATTTTCCTGGTTTTCTCCGACAGCGTGCAGTTGCTCAGGATCGGGCTGGTTGTCGCGTTGTGGGCGGCAATCATCGGCGGCATCGCCATGACCAAATACCGCCGCGAAGCGGCCGTGGACCGAGCCAAGACCCGAGACCTGCAAACCGTCTACGAACTGCAGCTCGAGCGCGAAATCGCGGCGCGGCGCGAGTACGAGAACACCGTCGAGCAGCGGGTGCGCGAGGAGGTGCGCGCGGACACCGCCGAAATCGCCGGCCTGCGCGAGGAACTGGCCGCGTTGCGGCGCAGCCTCGAAGTGATCTTCGACGGCAAACTTCCCGACGACCGTCCGGCCCTGCGTGCCGAGTCGTCGCGGGTGCCAGAGTTGGCGGGCCGGCCCACGCCGCCCGTCAACGGAGCCCCACAGCCCACCTTCGCCACCCCGTACGACGCCCCGATCACCGCGGAAACCACCGCGATCACCGAGGACGACGACGAGCCGGTGCCCGCGCACGTGCGCCCGTTCCTGGCGAAGGTCCCGACCGCGACCTGGGACCGATCGAACCGGCCCGCGCCGTCGGCCGACCCGGCAGCCGCGCCGACCGCGCCTGCCGCGCCCGCGACGCCGACCGCGCCTGCCGCGCCGGCGGCATCCGCGACGCAGACGTCCGGCGCGAAACCGGCGGATCCGGAGCCCGCGGGGGCACGGCGGCGCCGCCGTGCCGAGCCCGAGACCGGTGGGCTCTCGGTCGCCGAAATCATGGCGAACCTGCAGGCAGAGGGCGGCGGCCGGCCCCGGTCCCGCTGAGCCGAACGGGCCGGCGTCGCCAATGTCACATAGCTTCGCCTAGCTGCGCGCCCGTATCCTGAGCGCAGCACGTCTGGTACCCGCGCCGCGGGACTGGAACGGAAGAGAGGACAACGGTGACCTCACCACGGGTTACTCCTTATGACCCTGCGCCCGCCCGGCTTTCTGTCGGCATCGTCTCCGCGGGCCGGGTCGGTACCGCTATCGGCGTCGCACTCGAGCGCGCCGGGCACATCGTTTTCGGGGTCTCCGCAGTGTCGGATGCGTCGGTGTTGCGTGCTCAGACCCGCTTGCCGGAGGCGCAGATCCTGCCCGCCGCCGACGTTGCGGCCCGCGCCGAACTGCTGATCCTTGCGGTTCCCGACGCCGAGCTGCGCCAGCTGATCGAGGGTTTGGCCGCCACCGGATCGGTTCGGCCGGGCACCATCGTGGCGCACACCTCCGGCGCCAACGGCATCGGAATTCTGGAGCCGCTGCGCGCGCTGGGCGCCACCCCGCTCGCGATCCACCCGGCGATGACGTTCACGGGGCACGACGAAGACACTGCCCGCCTGGGCAACGCCTGTTTCGGGATCACCGCCGCCGACGAGATCGGTTATGCGGTCGCGCAATCGCTGGTCATCGAGATCGGTGGCGAACCGGTGCGGGTCCGGGAAGAGCAGCGCACTCTGTATCACGCCGCGCTCGCGCACGGCAGCAATCACCTGGTCACGCTGGTGGTCGACGCGGTCGCCGCGTTGCGTGCCGCGCTGGCCGGCGACGAACTGCTGGGTCAGCCGCTGGTCGGTGCGGAGCCGGGTGGGCTGCCCGAGCGGTTGCTCGCGCCGCTGCTGTCGGCGGCGCTGGACAACGCGCTGCGCCGTGGGCAGGCCGCGCTGACCGGTCCGGTGGCGCGCCGCGACGGCGCCGCGGTCGGCGCCCATCTCGACGTGCTCACCGCACTCGACCCCGAGCTTGCCGCGGGCTACCGCGCGCTGTCGTTGCGCACCGCGCAGCGCATCGGGGCGGAGAACCTGGTCGCACTCCTGGAGAAAGGACAGTGATGAACCGCCCCGCGTCGACGAACCTGCGCGGCAGCTACGCACCCGGCGAGCTGACCGTCCATCACGATCCCGCGGTGCTCACCGCGGTGTCGAAGGCGTTGCGCGCCACCGGCCGCAAGGTCGCCCTGGTGCCGACGATGGGTGCCCTGCACGAGGGCCACCTCGAGCTGGTCCGGCAGGCGCGCAAGAACCACCCCGTCGTGATCGTGTCGATCTTCGTCAACCCGCTGCAGTTCAACGAGCAGGCCGACCTGGACGCCTACCCGCGCACCCTCGACGCCGACGTTGCGCTGCTGCGCGACGAGGGTGTCGAATTGGTGTTCGCCCCTTCGGTTTCCGACATGTACCCGGACGGCCCGCGCACCACGGTGCAGCCCGGACCGACGGGCGAGGTACTCGAAGGCGCTCACCGCCCAGGGCATTTCGCGGGCATGCTCACCGTCGTGGCGAAGCTGTTGCAGATCGCGCGGCCGGACACCGCGTTCTTCGGTGAGAAGGACTACCAGCAGCTCATCCTCATCCGGCAGCTGGTGCGCGACCTGAACTTCGACGTCCTCGTCAAGGCCGTACAGACGCTGCGTGAAGACGACGGCCTGGCCATGTCCTCGCGCAACCGGCGCCTGACGCCGGCCCAGCGCGAGTCGGCGGTGTCGCTGTCGCAGGCGCTGTTCGCCGGTGCCTACAACGCGCCGCTGGGCGCCGAGGCGGCGCTGAAGGCGGCTCGCGAGGTGCTCGCCGCCGCGCCCGGCCTCGATACCGAATATCTCGAACTGCGGGCCAAAGACCTTGGCCCGGCGCCGGATTCGGGCGACGCCCGGCTGCTCGTCGCCGCTCGCGTCGGCGACATCCGGCTGATCGACAACGTGGGCGTCGCCCTCGGCACGTCCACCCCTGAGACTCCCTGACCTCCCGCCCGTTCCGGAAAGGACCAACGATGTTCCGCACCATGATGAAATCCAAGATCCACCGCGCCACCGTCACGCATGCCGACCTGCACTACGTCGGTTCGGTGACCGTCGACGCCGCGTTGATGGAGGCTGCCGACCTCGTCGAGGGCGAGCAGGTGGCCATCGTCGACATCACCAACGGCGCCCGCCTCGAGACTTACGTCATCACCGGTGAGCGTGGTTCCGGCGTCATCGGAATCAACGGTGCCGCAGCACATCTGGTGAACCCGGGTGACCTGGTGATCCTGATCGCCTACGGCATGATGAACGAGCAGGAAGTCGAGGACTACGCCCCGCGCGTGGTGTTCGTCGACGAGCTCAACCGGCCGATCGAACTGGGCACCGACCCGGCGCACGCGCCCGAGGGTTCGGGCCTGATCACGCCGCGGCACCTGACGACGGTCTAGATGCTGCTCACCATCGACGTCCGCAACACCACGATGGTGCTCGGACTGTTCTCCGGCAGCGGCGACCACGCAAAGCTGGTGCGCCACTGGCGAGTACACACCGAGTCGCGGCTCACCGCCGACGAGCTCGCACTGCAGATCCGCGGCCTCGTCGGTGCCCATCTCGACGAGGTGGTCGGGGTGTCGGCGCTGTCCACGGTGCCGCCGGTGTTGCGCGAGATCCGCACCATGCTGGCCTCCTACTGGGCCGAGGTACCGCACGTCGTGGTGGAGCCCGGAGTGCGCACCGGGGTGCCGCTGCTGGTCGACAACCCCAAAGAGGTGGGCGCCGACCGCATCGTCAATACCCTTGCTGCACACCACTTCTACCGCTCCGCTGCAATCGTGGTGGATCTGGGCACGGCCACCTGCGTGGACGTGGTGTCGGCCAAGGGGGAGTTCCTCGGCGGCATCATCGCCCCCGGCGTCGACGTCTCGATGGAGGCGCTGATCAGCCGCGCGGCGCTGCGCCGCGTCGAACTCGCGCGGCCGCGGTCGGTGGTCGGCAAGAACACCGTCGAGTGCATGCAGTCCGGAGCCGTGTTCGGGTTTGCCGCGATGGTCGACGGCCTGGTGCGCCGCGTGCGTGCCGAATTGGGCGGCGGCACAGTCGAAGTGATCGCCACCGGCGATGCCGCCCCGCTGATCCTGCCCGAGTCCGACACCTTGGAGCATCACGAGCCGGACCTCGCGCTGGAGGGTTTGCGGCTGGTGTACGAACGCAATCTCGCGAAGGGCCGGCTGCGAAATACCCCCTAGGACTCGGGGGTATGGCGGCGTCGGAACCGTGGTCTAGGCTGCACTCGATATCGAGCGTGAGTCGGAGGCCGGCGTGAGGTTTCGGATAGTGGTCGCCGTGGCGCTGTGCGTGGCCACGGCTTGTAGTGGACCGGACTCCGAGTCGTCGCAATCATCGACGCCGACAACGGGTTTCATGTCGTCGACGGCGGCTCCACACGGCGGTACCGCGGCACGGACAGCCACCGCAGCCCCGGGCGCGCCCGCGCTGCACGTCGTGCCACCGGCCTCGACGGGCTTGGCGCCCGTGCTCGGACTGACCTTCTTCCCGAAAGAATTCGGTACGGTCCTGGCATTTTCGGTGGGGCCGAAGTCCAGGGGCGTCATCGGTTATCCGGCGGGCGGGTCGCAAGATCTTGCACTGCGCTACGACGTGGCGTTCACCGGTACCGTCGACGACCTGAAACCCACGCTCGACAACGGCTGCAGCCGCCACAGTCCGCCATTCGAGGCTTCCCGGGTCGAGGACGTCACCGCATCCACCGGGAGCGCGCACCGCCGGATGGGCGATCGGACGGCCGACTACCGAAAGTGGCTCGTGACCTGCAGTAACGACGGGTCGGTCCAACAGCATCAGGCGTGGGTCCTGCCGGAGTCGAAGGTCGCGATCTACGAGCAGCACGCGAAGCCGCACAACGACGCGGTCGTCGCCGGTATGTACTTGTGCGCGAGCGCGCCCGACAAATGTGCGTCATGATGCGCGCCGGAGCAGCTGGCGATCGCTTTCGATCTTCTTGCGCACGCACGGACCGCCGCCCAGCTCGCCGCCCATGCGCTGCTGACGAACGGCGAAATCCATTCCAGCGATTCCGATTTCGCCGGGTTTCCCGGCATGAAACGGGTCGATCTGCTGGCGTAGGAGAGCGATGCGTGTGAGCGAGCTCATTGCGTTCGCGGGCGAGTTGCCCTTACACTCGCTGCCGTGACGATCCGCATGACCACCCAGGAGTGTTGTCGGGGCTGACGCCTGCCCTCGACCCATACACACATTCCTGGAGATCGGTTCATGCCGTCTACACTTGCTGTCGAGCTTCCTGCTCCCATCGAGCGCTCGTACTTGCCCACTCGGTTGCGTCCGGCGGACTTGCTGCGCATCACCGATGAGGGTGCCGACGATGTCATCGCGGGCCGGTTCGACCACGTGCTGCCGGCGGAATGGCCGCGCGACGCGCGCTGGCACACCAAGCTCTACTCCGACGACGACATCGATCTGTGGTTGATCGGCTGGGTGCCCGACAAGTCCACCGAATTGCACGATCACGCCGGCTCGCTGGGCGCGCTCACCGTGCTGAGCGGGACACTGTCCGAATATCGTTGGACCGGAACCGATTTGAAGCAGCGATTCCTGCACGCCGGCGATCAGGCGGCCTTTCCCATCGGCTGGGTACACGATGTGATGCGCGCGCCGGAGCCCGATTACGGGCAGGTGAGCGAACCCACGCTCAGCGTGCACGCGTACTCACCGCCGCTGACCGCCATGTCCTATTACGAAGTAACCGGCCGCGGCGGGCTGCGCCGCGTGCGGACCGAACTTACCAACGCCCCGGAAGGCGAAATCTGATGTCCCGCAAGACGATCGACGACATGCTCGCCGAGGCGCGCGCAAAGCTGCAGCGGCTGTACGCATTCCAGATCCCCGATGCGCTCCGCCGCGGTGCGGTGCTGGTGGACATCCGGCCGCAAGCTCAGCGCCAGCGTGAGGGCACCCTGCCGGGCGCGCTGGCCATCGAGCGCAACGTCCTCGAGTGGCGTTGCGATCCAACCAGTTCCGCAGCACTCGCGCTGGCGAAGGATCACGATGTCGAGTGGATCATCGTCTGCTCGGAGGGCTACACCTCCAGCCTGGCCGCCGCGGCGCTGCAGGAACTCGGCCTGCACAAGGCGACGGACCTCGTGGGTGGCTACAAGGCCCTGGAAGCCGCCGGCCTGCTGAACGTCGCGGTGCAGTCGCGGCATTTCGCCCGGGAGGCGCAGGCGGTCACCACCGCACACTAGGGGGCGAACTCGGCGGCGGCGTTCAGGGTTGATGGAACGGAGCTAGGCGACTGGGCGGGTGGTCAGACCAGTCGCCTAGCTGCGGACGAGCGTGCTACAGGTTCTCGAAGAACGTGCGCACGTCGGCGACGAACAGCTCCGGGGCTTCCATGGCGGCGAAGTGCCCGCCCTCGTCGATGTCGCTCCAGTGCACGATGTTGTAGCTCTGCTCGGCGTAGCGGCGAATCGAGACGTCTTCGGCGAAGGTCGCCACACCGACCGGCACCTGGGTCGGCTGCGGCCAGCTCGTCGCGTGCATCGATTCCCAGTACATGTTCGCCGAGGTGGTGCCGGTGCCCGTGAACCAGTAGATCGACACGTCGGCCAGCATGTGGTCGCGGTCGACCTTGTCTTCGGGCAGCTCGCCCTTACCTTGGTTCGTCCATTCCTTGAACTTTTCGACGATCCACGCGAGCTGCCCGACGGGGGAGTCGGACAGGCCGAACGAGAGCGTCTGCGGGCGGGTGGCCTGGATCTGGAAATAGGCACTCATGTCGGCGTGCCAGTTCGCCAGCCGCGCCAGCCGTTGCTTCTCGACGTCGGTGAAGGTCGCCAGCTCCGCCTCCGAGACCTCGCCCATCGGGATGAAGCCGTAGCTTGCCGCGTTGACGTGCACGCCGATCACCGCGTCGCCGGCCGCGCGGGCGACGTCGGGTGCGACGAAGGCGCCGAAATCCCCGCCCTGCACGCCGTAGCGTGCGTACCCCAGTGCGCTCATCAGCGTGGCGAGCGCGGCGCCGACCACGGGCGAGGAGGTCCATTTCGATTCCGCCAGTGGCATCGAGAACCCGAAGCCGGGCAACGACGGGACGACCACGTGGAACGCCTGGCCCGCGGCGGGGTTGATCAGCGATTCGATGATGTCGATGAACTCGATGAACGAGCCGGGCCAGCCGTGGCACAGCAGCAGCGGCAGCGCGTCCTCACGGTCGGAACGCACGTGCAGGAAATGAAAGTTCTGCCCGTCGATCTCGGTGACGAACTGGGGGTAGGCATTGATCTTGGTTTCGATTGCGCGCCAATCGAATTCGTTGGCCCAGTAGTCGGCGAGGCCCTGCAGGTACGACACCGGAACACCCTTGGCCCACTCCTGCCCGGGGATCTGTGCCGGCCAGCGGGTCTGCGCCAGGCGCGCCTTCAGATCGTCGATGTCGGCCTGCGGGATCTCGACGCGAAACGGGCGGATGGACAGCTCGGTCATTGCTACAGCCTTTGCTCGGTGTCTGAATGGAATGTTCCGTTCAAGAAAAACGCTAACAGAACGGAACGCTCCGTTCAAGTGCTATTCTCGACTCATGGTCAAACGAGGTCGCTACGCAGAAGCCGAGCGCAACGACGCCGCCATCCTGGACGCGGCGCGCGCGGTGCTCGTCGCCGATCCGGGTGCGCCGATCGCGGCGATCGCCAAGCGTGCGGGCGTCGGCATGGGCGCCATCTACAACCGTTACGGGTCCAAGGAAGAGCTGATTCGGGTGCTGCTCACCATCGGGCTGGACACCTACCTCACCGAGCTGGAGGCCGCACTCGCCGCCGAGGGGGACGCCTGGGACGCCTACATCGCGTTTCTGACCAACATCCTCGAGGCCGACACGCATTCGCTCGCGATTCGGTTGGCCGGCACCTTCACGCCCACCGACGAGCAGAACCGCAAGGCCGACCGCACCGTGGAGCTGGGCGTCGAATTGTTCACCCGCGCCCAGGCCAGCGGGCGCATGCGCCAGGACGTCACCTATCTCGACGTCTCCGGCCTGCTGTCGGCGATCGCGCACACCACGATGCCCACACCCGAGCGCACCGCAGAAATCCGCAAACGCCAGCTGGCGCTCGTCGTCGACGGCCTGCGGTGCGAGGGTGCTACGCCGCTGCCCGGGGCCGCTCCCACGTGGGAAGAAGAAGGCCAGCGCTGGAACAACTGACCAGCCCGATAAGCTGGCCACCCGTGAGCGACGCGACCAACGAACCCATCGACGACACCCCTGAGCAGGTACGGATTCGTCGGGACAAGCGGGAGCGTCTGCTCGCCGAAGGGCACGATCCGTATCCGGTCGTCGTCGAGCGCACTCACACGCTCGCGGAGATCCGTGCGCAGTACCCGGATCTCGAGCCCGACACCGCCACCGGCGCTATCGTCGGCCTGGCCGGCCGGGTGATTTTCGTGCGGAACACCGGAAAGCTGTGCTTTGCGACCGTGCAGGAAGGTGACGGCACCCAACTGCAGGCGATGATCAGCCTGGCCAGCGTCGGTGCCGATGCGCTGGCGGCCTGGAAATCCGACGTCGACCTGGGCGACATCGTCTTCCTGCACGGCGAGATCATCAGCTCCAAGCGGGGCGAGCTCAGCATCATGGCCGACCGCTGGTCGATGGCGTCGAAGTCGCTGCGGCCCTTGCCGGTCGCACACAAGGACATGAACGAGGAATCCCGGGTTCGGCAGCGCTATTTGGACTTGATCGTGCGCCCGCAGGCGCGGGAAATGGCGCGTACCCGCATTGCCGTGGTCCGAGCGCTGCGCAATGCGCTGGAGCGGCGCGGTTTTCTCGAGGTCGAGACGCCGATGCTGCAAACCGTCGCCGGCGGCGCGGCGGCGCGTCCGTTCGTGACGCATTCCAACGCACTCGACATCGATCTCTATCTACGCATTGCGCCGGAGCTGTTTCTCAAGCGCTGCGTCGTCGGCGGCATCGAGAAGGTCTTCGAGATCAACCGGAACTTCCGCAACGAAGGCACTGATTCTACGCATTCCCCGGAATTCGCGATGCTCGAAACCTACGAGGCGTACGCGACCTACGACGACGCTGCCATCATGATCCGGGAATTGGTGCAAGAGGTTGCGCAAGAGGCGCTGGGCACACAAGTCGTGAAGTTACCCGACGGTACCGAATACGACCTCAGTGGCGAGTGGACGACGGTCCAGATGTATCCGTCTTTGTCCGAATCCATCGGAGTCGAGATCACGCCCGAGACGGGCGTGCCGGAGTTGCTGGCCCTTGCCGACAAGTTGGGTGTGGAAGTTCCCGAAGGTAAGGGCTGGGGCCACGGCAAGCTTGTCGAAGAACTGTGGGAACATGCCTACGGCGACAAGTTGTACACACCGACATTCGTGCGGGATTTTCCCGTCGAGACGTCGCCGCTCACGCGTCAGCATCGCAGTACGCCCGGCGTCGTCGAGAAGTGGGACCTGTACGTCCGCGGGTTCGAATTGGCAACGGCCTATTCGGAACTCGTGGATCCGGTGATTCAGCGGGAGCGCTTCGTCGATCAGGCGCGGCTGGCCGCGGCCGGTGACGACGAGGCGATGCGTCTGGACGAGGACTTCCTGGCCGCGATGGAGCATGCAATGCCGCCGTCGGCCGGCACCGGTATGGGAATCGACCGCCTGCTCATGGCGCTGACCGGATTCGGAATCCGGGAAACGATCCTCTTCCCAATTGTTCGCCCGCGCTGAGATCGTCGGCACTTTTCTGAATGGCGCGGGTCCCTCGGTTGGCATTTCCGAAAAAGCGGGTACGCTAAGCGACGAGTAAGTTGCCCGGGGATTCCGGTTCCGTTTTTGAGAGGAACGTCCAGTCATGGCTCAGAAGGTCACCGTCACCCTCATCGACGACGTAGATGGTGAAGCATCTGCCGATGAGACCGTCGAGTTCAGCCTCGACGGAGTTACGTATGAGATCGACCTCTCGTCGGATAACGCTGCGAAGCTTCGTGATCAACTGGACGTTTGGGTGACGCACGCGCGCCGCACCAGTGGCCGGCGCCGCACCAAGGCTATCGCTCCCGTCGCGCCCGCGCCCAAGGGCCGCGCCAGCGCGGATCGTGAGCAAAGCGCAGCGATTCGAGATTGGGCTCGCCGAAACGGTCACAAGGTGTCCGCGCGCGGCCGAATCTCGGCCGAAATCACCGAGGCCTACAACAAGGCAAAGAAGTAATCCACGCCCTGCAGAGATGGGCGTGCCCCATTTCCGCAGGGTGTAGGTAAGCCCCCACCTTGGGTGTCTTTCGGCTGGTGCGTACCGAGCGAAGAATCGTTCTCGTCACGCAGTCCAGACGAACCCAGGAGCACCCACAATGACCCTGACGGCACTCGCCCCCGCCGACAGCAACGTCACCGACGTCACGGCCCCGCTGCGCGACGAAGTCGACCGGCTCGATGCGGAAATTCTCGCGATCGTGCGGCGCCGGGTCGAGCTCACGCGCCGCGCCGGACGCGGCCTGTCGGTCGCGGGCACGCCGAAAGCCGGGCACGCCGAGATGGACATCCTGCGCCGCTACGAGCGCGAACTGGGCCGTGACGGTGTCAGCCTGGCCATGACGCTGCTGCGCTTGGGTCGTACAGGACTTCCTATCGACTGATCGACGGCGCCCCGCGTGCGTTGCTGCCGAACAAGCGGCGTGCGCATATCTGTCCCATGTGTTCCGATTGGCTGGATTTGCATCCGGCGACCGTGCCTGCTGCCGACGATTACATTCGCGCGCTGATGACCTGGCATTTCAGTGCCGAGACCGGCAGCCCGTACTGGCTGCGCCGCCGCGAAACCCTCGATTTCGACCCGATCGCGGACGTGCAGTCGTTCGACGACCTGACGCGCTTCCCCAACGTGGTCAACGAGTTCCGTGAGGTGGCCATCGAGGACCTGATTCCGCGCGGCGTCGCAGGCGAGCGCATCGCCGGCGTCTACGAAAGCGGCGGCACCACCGGTGCCCCCAAGCGGTTCGTGATGTTCGACGAGTGGATGGACTGGGTCCTGGGCTGGGACGAGCACCACTACGCGCCGATCGGCACCACCAACACGCTCGCGATCACCCCCAGCGGACCGCACATGTTCGGCGAGTTCGCCACCCGGCGCGCGCAGCGGCACAACGGGGTGAAATTCACCATCGACTTCGATCCGCGCTGGATCAAGCACCTCATCGCCACCGGCGGCGACTTCGAGTCCTACGCCGAGCACCTCATCGACCAGGCCGCGCACATCCTGCAGACCCAGCAGGTCGGCATCCTGATCACCACGCCGCCGCTGCTGGAGCGGCTCGCGCGCCGCGACGAACTCGTCGAGCTGGTCCGCAAGAACATCAAGTTCATCTGCTGGAGCGGCGCACACATGGACGCCGACACCCGCGACATCCTGCGCGGCGAGGTGTTCCCCGGCATCCCGATGAAGGGCCTGTACGGCAGCACCACGATCCTCGGGATGTCTCGTGAGCGCGACGAGGAGCGCCCGGACGGACTGCCCGTGTTCGACGCACCGAGCCCGTTCGTCGCATTCCGCGTCGTCGACCCGGCGACCGGAAAGGACGTCGCGTACGGCGAGCGCGGCCAGGTCGTGATGAACCTGCTCACCAAGTGGGCGTTCATCCCGAACAACCTCGAACGCGACCTCGCGATGAAGGCGGAACCGGCGCCCGGTGCACTGGGTTGCGCGGTCGCCGACGTCTCCCCGGTGACGTCGTTCGACAACAACGCGGTGATCGAAGGCGTGTACTGATGATCAACATCGACGCCCTCGGGCCCACCGGTCCCTACCGCTCACGCGCCCCGAAGCCGATCGTCGCGCTCGACGGCACCCAGGTCGGCGAACTGAGCGAAGTTCCGGCCCTGTACGTGCGCCGCACGCTCGCGGCCATGCGGGCCGCGACGATGCCCTCGGCCGAAGAACGCTTCACCATGATGGAGAAGGCGGCAGACATCTTCGCCGCCGACACCGAGGACTACATCACCACGGTGTGCCGGGTGTCCGGATCGCCGCGCACCGCAGTCGAAGACGCCGTCGCCTGGGTGGAGGCCGTGCTGCGCTCCCAGCGCGACACCATGGAATTCGCCATGCCGAAGGGCGCCGTCGCCGAATGGGCGGACCCCGCGACCGTCGACGGGTCCGCCGTGTGGATCCGCAAGGGCGACATCTTCGCCGTGCACGCCGCCGGCAACACCCCGGCAGTGCACGGCCTGTGGCCCGAGGCCCTGGCCATGGGCTACAAGGTGGTCGTGCGGCCCTCGGCGCGGGAACCGTTCACGGCGTTCCGGCTGATCTCGGCACTGCGCGAGGCTGGGTTCGCACCCGACGTCGTCACTCTGCTGCCCACCGACTACGCCGCCGCCGACGTGATCATCGCCGAGACCGACTACGCGATCGTCTACGGCGGCCAGGAAGTCGTCGACAAGTACGGCACCAGCAACCGGGTGCTCACCCAAGGCCCGGGCCGCTCCAAGATCCTGGTCACCAAGGACACCGACTGGCGGGCGGCCGTCGACGTGATCGCCGGCTCCGTCAGCCACCTCGGCGGCACCGCGTGCACCTGCGCCACCGCCGTGCTCGTCGAGGGTGACCCCGAACCGCTGGCCCGCGCCCTCGCCGAAAAGCTCGGCGAAATCCCCAGCCACACACCGGAAGACCCGCAAGCGCTGTTGCCGGTACAGCCGGTCGAGACGGCCCGGGCCATGGACAACTACCTGCACAGCGCTGCCGGCGACGCCCAGCCGCTGCTCGGCGGCGACACCGTCGTCGACGAATTGCCAAGCGGCGGAGCGGTTCTGCGTCCTGCTGTGCACCTCGTCGACAGCGCCACGGCACCGCAGTTGAATGTGGAGTTGGGCTTTCCGTGCGTGTGGGTCGGCCCGTGGTCGCCCGCGGACGGCGTTGCGCCGCTGCGAGACTCGCTGGTACTCACCGCGATGACCGAGCGCGGCGAATTGATCGGCGAACTGCTCGCCGAGCCGACGATCACCAACATCTACGTCGGTGCGCACCCGACCACCTGGATCCGGCCGGGCATCCCGCACGACGGCTATCTCGGTGAGTTCCTGATGCGGACGAAGGCCATGATTCGGTCCGTGAACGTAAGCTGACATGCGTGTCGGTACTCGATGGTCCCTGTCTGAGGTTTGCAGACGCGGACGGTAGGCAGCAGGAAGTCGTCCTGTCGCCGGACAACGCCCGCGTCACCGTCGGGCGTTCGCCGCAGGCGGATATCCCGCTCACCTGGGACGATGAGGTATCCCGGCTGCACGCCGCCATCGAATGGATGGGTACGCACTGGACGATCCTGGACGACGGGCTGTCCCGCAACGGCACCTACGTCAACGGGGAACGGCTGGCCGGTCGCCGGCGCCTGCGCGCCGGCGACCGCATCCGCATCGGCGGGGCACTGCTCACCTTCCACGAGTTCGGCGGCGGCACCGACGACATCACCCGCGTCTCGTCGGGCACCGTGCCCACCCTGCGCTCGCTCACCGAGACGCAGCGCTCGGTGCTGATCGCGCTGTGCCGCCCCTACAAGCACGGCGCCACCTTCGCCTCCCCGGCGTCCAATCAAAGCATCGCCGACGAGCTGTTCCTGTCCGTCGACGCGATCAAAACCCATCTGCGGGCACTGTTTTCGAAGTTCGGGGTGGAAGACCTGCCGCAGAACCAGAAGCGCATCCGGCTCGCCGAACTGGCCCTGCAGAGCGGCATCATCTCCGAGCGCGATCTGTAGTTCGAATCAGGAGACGAGCTTGCGGTGTTCGGCCGGGGACATTCCGCGCACTCGCTTGAAGGCCGACGACAGCGCAAACGGGCTGCCGTAGCCCACCTTTCGGGCAACCGCGCCGATCGTGGCGTCCGGGTTGCGCAGCAGGTCCGCGGCCAGCGACAGCCGCCAGTCCGTCAGATAGGCCATCGGGGACTCGCCGACCAGCTCGGTGAACCGGCGCGCCAGCGCCGCGCGCGACACCCCGGCCTGCATGGCCAGCGACTCGACCGTCCACTGCTGCTCGGGGTTGTTGTGAATCAGCTTCAGCACCTGCCCGACGACGGGATCGGCAGCGGCGCGGTACCAGCCCGGCGCTTCGGCGTCCGGCCGCGCGAACCAGGTGCGCAGCACGGAGATCAGCAGCACGTCCAGCAGCCGATCCAGTACCGGATCCTGGCCCGGAACGTCGCGGCCCATTTCCGTGGTGAGCAGCGCGACGATCGGAGCGTCCCACTCGTGCGCGCGCACCGTCAGCACCCGCGGCAGGGTGGCCAGCAACCGCGTGCTGACATCGCCCTGCATGGTGTAGGTGCCCGTGATCATCACCGTCGCGCCCTGTTCGGAGTTGCCCCAGCTGCGCACCCCGAACAGATCCATCGGTTTGACGACGGCGCCGTCGATGGTGCGGCACTCCTGGTCCGGACCGATGATCATCTGCGGCGCCGTGGCCGGATCGTCGGCGAACGTGTACGGATCCGGGCCGCGGAAGATCGCGACGTCGCCCGGGCCCAGCTCGGTGGGGGTTTCGTCGTCGTACCAGCAGTGTGCGCGGCCCGCTACGACCACCACGATGGTCAGCGGGGCGCGGTCTTCGATACGGATCGCCCACGGCGGGTTGAACACCGAGCGCAGCAAGAAGGCGTTCCGGGCCCGGGGGCCGTCCAACAGGCTGGCGAGCGCGTCCATATGCAGAACTCTACACCGGTGAGACGTTTGCGTATGCAGGAGAGATTCTCGGCCATGGATAGTCTCGTATCCGTGGGCGAATCTAGAGGCATGACCAACAACAGCAACACCCAGAACGTCCTCGTCCTCGGCGGCACCGGCAAGACCGGCAGCCGCGTCGCGGCCCAACTCGCCGAGCGCGGCGTGACTGTGCGCCTCGGCTCGCGGTCCGCCGACATCCCCTTCGACTGGGAGGACGAGGCCACCTGGGCACCCGCCCTGTCCGGCATGGACGCCGTCTACGTCGCCTACCAGCCCGACCTCGCCGTCCCGACCGCACCGCCCGCCGTCACCCGATTCGTCGAACTCGCCAAGCAGTCTGCGGTGCAGCACCTGGTGCTGGTGTCGGGCCGCGGTGAGCCCGAAGCCAAGGCCTGTGAGGAGATCGTGCAGCAGTCGGGCCTGGACTGGACCGTGGTGTGCTGCAGCTGGTTCAACCAGAACTTCAGCGAGGGCGCCTTCCTCGACTACATCTTGGCCGGCGAGGTTGCGTTGCCCGCCGGGACCGTCGGCGAACCGTTCGTCGACGTCGACGACATCGCCGATGTGGCCGTCGCGGCGTTCCTCGACACCAGGCATCGCGGCCAGTACTACGAGTTGACCGGGTCGCGGCTGCTCACGTTCGCCGAGGCGGTCGCCGAGATCGGCGCGGCGCTGGGCCGGGAAATCGCCTACATCCAGATCCCGCACGCGGACTTCGTTGCCGGAATCCGCGAATACGGGGTGCCCGAAGCGTACGTCGAGCTCCTCGACTACCTGTTCGGCACCATTCTGGACGGCCGCAATGCACACTTGACCGACGGAGTGCAGCGCGCATTGGGCCGGGCCCCACGGGATTTCGCCGACTTCTCGAGCTTGACCAGCGCCGCCTGGCGGGTCGGCTCGCTCATCCACGGCAGCTCGGCGATGTTGCGCCGGTAGGCCTCGGTGAGGTTGGCCACCAGCTCCAGCATCCGGGCCTTCGACTCGGGCGGGAAATGCTTGGCGACATAGAGCTTTCCGACGGATTCGCCGAGCAGTTCCTGGACCACGGAGACCCCGCGCTTCCAGCGTTCACGCACCTGCTCGGTACCGGTGAGGGTCTTGCCGTAGAACGCAAAGTTCTCCTCGACGAACGGCGTACTCAGGTACGCGGCCCGCGAGTGCAGCAGGCGCCAGGTGGCCCACGCCTGCCAGTGCGACAGCGGCTCGGAATTCCACAGCGCGGCGAAGCCGGTGAGGAAGCTGGGCTGACGCACGACGATCTCGGCGAAGCCCTGCGTGCCGCCAGCCACCGCGGTGAGCCAACCGGTCCAGTTGAACCCGGCGTTGCCGGCGACGAGTTCGTCGAAACTCACCAGGTTGTAGGACAGTTCGGCGTCGCGGCGCTTAACGACGTCCCAATGGTGGCCGGCCAGCTTGCGTTCCAGCTCGAACACCGTCTGCGCGTCGTGCTCGACCCCGGCCAGCTGGAACATCGCGGCGATGTGCGCGACGTAGGCCTGCCGGATGGGGGCGTAGCTGTCTTCGCGGTAGTACGACTCGTCGGGTAGCCCGATACCGGATTGGGTGAAGTACGCCAGGTAGCGGGTGGAGTTCTTGGCGTCGGTATCGACGTAGTGGCCGATCGGGCCGCCGACGCCGACGCGCGCCAGCGTGCCGAGCAGCACGGCGAGGGAGTCTCGATCGGTGGCACCCGCGATGGCCTCGAGTTCGGCGGCGATCGGCGCGATCCCCGCGGCCTCGATGGCGGCCTCGTCCATGAAGCTGGAGAACAGGTCGCCGATGCGCTGGGCGTCGGTGCCGGGTTCGGCGGCGGCCGCAGCGCAGTCCTCGATGATCGCGCGCACGTCGACCTCGGCCTGGTCGTACAGGGTGCGGAAGGCGCCGTCCACGGCTCGGTCGGCGGGAATCTCGTGTTCGGCTATCCACTTACCGTTGACATGCTCGAACAGGTCGTCCTGGACCCGAGTGCCCGGGTCGCGGTGGCGCAGGTCGATTCCGGAATGCAAGTTGGATGCCGTCACGTCGTCCAGTATGCCGACGCCGCGGCACTGTCGACCGCACGAAGGTCACCTGCACTCACTCAGACGCCATGAAGGGGACCTTCATGCAGGGCGGGCGAGGCAGGACGATGCGGGCGCGGCAGGACGGTGCGACGCGAGGCGGCGGCGGGCGCGGCCGGACGATGCGCGGCGAGGCGGGCGGGGGCGAGGGAGGGCGGGGCGGAGGTCTCAGCGCGCCGCGGCGGCGTCTCAGCGCGCGGCGGCGGCGGCGTCTCAGCGCGGGGCTGGAGTGACGCCGAGCTGCTGCTCGACGCTGGTGCGGAAGGCGTCTTCGCAGCGTTGCTGGGCGGCTCGGTCGTTGCCGGCCTCGCCCATGCAGCGCACGTAGTCGGGGAAGCTGGAGCCGCGGAACACGCTGGCGCCGATGACGAGGAAGACGACCGCCAGCGCGGTCGCGAGCAGCCCGGTGATGATGCCGGCGACGGCCATGCCACCGCCCTCGGCGCGGCCGGCGCGCACCCGGTTGTGTGCGGCGACGCCGAGCACGGTGGCCAGCACACCGAGCGCAATTCCGCCGAGCACGGTCCAGCACGACAGCACCGCCAGCACGCCGCAGGCGAGCGCGCCGGCGGCCAGCGCGGCCGACGGCCGGGCGGGCGGGGCCGCGGACCAGCCCGGCGGCTGCGGGCGGTGGGTGGAGGACATCATTGCGCGCCGAGTTTCGAATGCATCTCCCACACCAGGATTTCGGCGGTGGGTGCGCCGTCGTCGGCGAGATCGACCGCGGAAATCCGTTGTCCGCCGGTGTTTGTCATCCGCACCGCGTCGCCCTCGTAGAGCCGGCCGATACCTTCGGCCTCGACATCGCCACGTGCGACGAACAGGTGCAGGTAGGGAGCTTCGGGCAGGGTGACGGGGTGTCCCGGCCGCAGCCGCGCAACATGAAGCGCGGCAGCGTGATTGCGGATTCCGATGGCGCGGTCGGTGTGCTGTGGCAGGCCGGACGCGAGCACGGTGAGCCGGCCGCCGGCGAGCTCGTCGTCGATCTCGCGTTGCTCGTAGCTCGGCTCGATCCCGGATTCGTCTGGTACGACCCACATTTGGATGAAGCGAACCGGGTCGTTGTGCACCTTGCCGTCCACCCGCCAGGAGTCGTTGCGTTCGGCGTGCAGAATGCCGCGCCCGGCGCTCATCCGCTGGGCCAGGCCGGGGTAGATCACGCCGGCATTGCCGATCGAATCCTGGTGCACCAGGCTGCCTTCCAGCACCCAGGTGACGATTTCCATGTCGCGGTGCGGATGGGTGTCGAAGCCCTTGCCGGGCAGCACGATGTCGTCGTTGCTGACCAGCAGCAGCCCGTGGTGGGTGTTGTCGGGGTCGTAGTGCTCGCCGAAGGAGAAGGAATGCTTCGAATTGAGCCAGGAGATCCGTGTGCGCAGCCGGTCGCCGCCGCGGTGCACGTCGATGTGTGGCGTGGTCGGCGTTGCACCGTGGAACACTGCGGGTCCTCCTAGCTGGTCGCGGACTTTACGTGTCGCCCCGCGGTGTCCAGCTTACGATCTGCAACGCCGACCTGGTGGCTACCTCGCCACGGCGAATATCACAGTGTGGTCTTCAAAACCAAGGTCACCAACGCGGCGGCGACACCGATTGCAAGGGCACCGGCGGCGACGGCGGTGGTCTGGCGCTGCCACGGGCGACCGTGGTCCAGCGAGAAGCGGCCGGGACCGGTGAATGCGATGGCGACGGCGGCGGCGCCGAACAGGATGGCAACTTCGGCACCCTGGCCCTTGACGAGTCCGGCCTCGTAGGTGACGTAGAGGGCGTTGATCATGGTGCCGAGGACGATGGCGCCGGCCAGCGGCGTGGCGAATCCGAACAGCAGCAACAGGCCGCCGACCAGCTCGGACAGGCCGGCCAGCGGTCCGAACAGGGCGCCCGGGTTGTAGCCCATGGCGCCGAACGAGTCGGCGGTGTTGCTCCAGCCGTTGCCGTCGAACCAGCCGAACAACTTCTGCGCGCCGTGTGCGGCCATGTAGCCGCCGAACACGACGCGCAGTGCCAGCAGGCCGATGTCGCTGCTGAGCGGGGCGGTTTCGGTTGCAGGGGTGCGGGTCTCGGTGATGGTCATGACTCCCAGCAAACCGGACCGCAGTCCGTTTCGCAACTCAGTCGGGGATCTGACCGAGCCGTCCGGCCTGGAAATCCTCGAACGCCTGGATCACCTCGTCGCGGGTGTTCATCACGAACGGCCCGTACATGGCGATCGGCTCGCGAATGGGCTGCCCGCCCAGCAGGTAGACGTCCAGGGTGGTCTTCGCGCCGATCGTCACGGTGTCGCCCCGGCCGAACACGGCCAGCTGGCCGGACTGGAACGGGCGGGCTTCCGAGCCCACGGTGCCCTCGCCCGACAGGACGTAGGCGAGCGCGTTGAACTGCGGATTCCACGGCAGCGTGACCTGGGCCCCCGGTGCAATGGTCAAGTGCGCCAACGTGATCGGAGTGTGGGTGACGCCCGGTCCGTGATGCCCGTCGAGTTCGCCGGCGATCACCCGGATCAGGGCACCGCCGTCGCCGGAGGAGAGTAGGGCCACCTTGCCGCCGGTGATGTCCTGGTAGCGCGGAGCCATCATCTTGTCCGTGCGCGGCAGGTTCACCCACAGCTGCAGCCCGTGGAACAGGCCGCCGGACATCACCAGATGTTCGGGCGGCGTCTCGATGTGCAGGATCCCCGAGCCCGCGGTCATCCACTGCGTGTCGCCGCCGCCGATGCTGCCGCCGCCGCCGTGCGAATCGCGGTGCTCCATGATTCCGTCGATCATGTACGTGACGGTTTCGAAGCCGCGGTGCGGATGCCAGGGCGTGCCCTTGGGCTCGCCCGGCGCGTACTCGACCTCGCCCATCTGATCCATGTGGATGAACGGGTCGAGGTAGCGCATGTCGACTCCGGCGAACGCGCGCCGCACGGGAAAGCCTTCGCCTTCGAAGCCGCGGGGCGCCGTGGTGACGGAGACGACCGGCCGGTCGGTGCCGACCGGTGTCTCGACGCGGGGCAGGGTGAGAACGTTGTCGACGGTCACGGCGGGCATGTCATCCTCCGTAGGTAGTTGAATTCAAAACTACCCCTTGCAACCCGAGCTTGGCCAGAGTTATTCCGGACCTTGCCGGTCGTCGGCCGCCGGGCGCATCGCGACAAAAGACGTACAATGTGACAAAAGACGTACAATGTACTGAAAAAGATTGTGACGTACCATACGCGCATGCGTGCGCCCGAGGTGATCCTCGACGATTTCGAGGCCGTATACCGCTACTACCTCGATCACCAGCAGAACCGACTGCAGGCGAAGGCCGCCTACGCCATCCTCGCGCGCCGGTTCGCGCCGCGAATTTCCTACGCACCCGGCGCCGAGCGCACCTTGCGGCAGCTGATCAAGGACGACCGCCGGCTCATCGTCGCCGCCAATCACCTCAGCACCAACGACCCGTACACGCTGGCCGGGGCCGGGTGGCGCAGCGCACTGCGGCCGGTCATCGGTCGCTGCCGGGTGCTCGCCAAGGACGAGTTGTTCGAAGACCCCAAGCTGCGCAAGAAGATCGACATGATGGGCGGCATCCCGGTGTTTCGCGGCAAGGACCACGGCCTGCGCGCGGTCAACGCCGCCGGCCAGCGCATGATGGACCTCTGCGCCGAGCGGCTGCGCCGCGGCGACGAGATCGTCGTCTTTCCCGAGGGCACCTGCAACGAGACCGACCCGACGCGCGTGCAGGCCGTCGGCAGTGGCATCGGGCACATCGCACACCGCGCCGTCAAACTCGGTGTGCAGCCCGCGTTCGTCTTCATGGGGCTGTCCTACGGCCCCGGCGAGTCGGTGAAGTCGGCCAGCTACTACATCGACGTGCCCGCCACCGACTTTCCCGACAAGCCCGGCGCGATCGCGAAGTTCGTCCGCGAGCGCATGCAAGACGCGCTCGACGGGGCGGTCAAGAACTACTGACCGGCAACCCGAGGCGCTCGCGGGCCCATTCCGGGACCAGCTCGAGGTACTCGGGGTTCTTCGACACGAAGCGGTGCACGAACGGGCAGAACGGCAACACGCCCAGGCCGGCCTCGCGCGTCTGCTCCAGCGCGCCGGTGATCAGCACCTTTCCGAGGCCCTGGCCCTCGTAGCGCGAGTACACCTCGGTGTGCACGAACGCCCGGTTCGCACCGGCGTCCTCGTAGGCCGCGAACCCGGCGGATACGCCGGTATCGGTGAGCACTTCGAACCGCTTGACGTCCGGACGGTGTTCGACGTGGGTGGTCATGAGTATCGACGGTAGTGCGCGGATCGCGCGAAGTGCACATTCCACGCCCGCGTCGGTTGAGGCCGACCCGTGCATCTTGCAAAATGCATCGGTGATCAAAAGCCTGGTCGTCGCGGTCGTTGTGGCCACCGTGACGGCCGTCGCACCGCAGGTTGCCGCCGCTGCGCCCGCATTGGCATTCGGGCCGTGTCCGGCCGAGGCCGACGCCGCCGGTGCCGAATGTGCGGTGCTGCGCGTCCCGCGCGACTACGCCGCGCGCACCGGCGACACGATCGAGATCACCGTCAGCCGGGTCAAGGCCCGCGGCGAGCGCCGCGGCACCATCTTCGGCAATCCGGGTGGTCCGGGCGGCGACAGCCTGGGCTTCTGGTCCAAGCGGCTGGCCGTGCTACCCGCCGCGCTGCTGTCGGGCTACGACCTCGTCGCGGTGCAGCCGCGCGGGCTGCGGCTGTCGACGCCGCTGCAGTGCGGTACACAGAACGCCGACGCTCCGGGCGCCCAGCGCGGCTCGATGAAGGCCGCCTGCGACAAGGCGCAGCCCGGATACCTGCCGACCATCACCACCGAGAACACCGCCCGCGACACCGATGCGGTGCGCGCCGCACTCGGCCTGGAGCGGATCGGTTTCATGGGCGTCTCCTACGGCACCTACCTCGGCGCCGTCTATGCCACGCTGTTCCCGCAGCGTGTCGACCGGCTGGTGCTGGACTCCAACGTCAATCCGAACTGGATCTGGACCGAAATGTTCGCCCAGCAGCAGGTGGCGGGCAGGGAGCGGTTCGCCGACCTGCTCGCCTGGATCGCCGCGCACGACGACGTCTACGGACTCGGCGACACCCCGCTGAAGGTGTTCCGGCAATGGGCCGACCAGGTGGTCGCGCAGGGCGGCGGGTGGCTGGCCAATCTGATGCCGCCGCCGGCCGAAGTGCGCGACCTGTCCGCCTACGTCGGCGACCAGGTGGCCGCGTTCGTTCGGGACGGCTTCAACGGCTCGCGCGAGCAGATCACGCAGGTCCAGAACCTGGTGCGGAACCTGGTCCTCGGCATGAACGCCTCGATGACTCCGCTCATGCGGGCCACCGCCGTGGCCGCCTACACACGCAAGGCCTGGCCGTTGCTGGCCAAGGGGCTGGCCGAGACCAAGGCCAACCCGGACGATGTCGCAACGCTGCGGCAGATCGCGACGCTCGTCGGGACCGACCCCACCAGCGGCGCCGTATTCGCGGCGATCACCTGCAACGAGAACGCGACACCGGCGCGCCCGGAACTGATTCCGGCGGCCTTCGCGACCATCGCCAGCGGCGGCGACGCACTCGATGCGCGGGCGCAGATGGTGCGCTCCGGCATCTCCTGCATGGGATGGGAGCCGAGCGCCACTCCGGTCCAGGTCGCGAACAAGGGCCTGGCCGCCACGCCGTTGGTGTTGCAGAGCTACCACGATGCGGCCACCAAGTACGAGGGCGGACCGGCGATGGCAACCGCGATGGGCGGCAAGCTGATTCGCGTGGAAGGCGGTGACCACGGGGTGTTCGGACGCGGTAACGCCGAGGTCGACGATGCGGTGTTGACCTACTTGGCCACCGGGCAGATCACCATCGATCACGCGGGCGAGGGCCCAGCGCCGCAGCCGGTCCGATGAAGATCGTCCTCGCCCCGGACAAGTTCAAGGGGTCCTTGCCTGCCGCGGCGGTGGCGGCGGCGCTGCGCGCGGGAATGCTTCGGGTGCAACCGGATTGGGAGATCGTAGCGGTGCCGGTCGCCGACGGCGGCGACGGCACCGCCGACGCCGCGCTGGCCGCGGGCTACACCCGCGTCGAGGTGGACACGGTGGGGCCGACGGGGGCCCCGGTGCGGGCGCCGTACGCGCGCCGCGATTCTTTGGCCGTCGTGGAATTGGCTGCGGTGGTTGGACTTTCGCTGCTCGACGCACCGGACCCGTTGGGTGCCGGGACGTTCGGGCTCGGCGTGGTGATCGCACACGCCCTCGACCACGGGGCATCGGAGATCGTGCTGGGCGTCGGTGGCAGCGCGTCCACCGACGGTGGCGCCGGCATGCTCGTCGCGCTGGGAGCGCGGATCTTCGATGCCGCCGGAAAGCCGTTACAGCACATGCTGTCCGCAGCGCGGGTGGATCTGTCGGGGCTGCATCCGCGGATCGCCGATACGCGGTTCGTGCTCGCCTGCGACGTCGACAATCCGCTGCTCGGCGCCAGTGGCGCCGCCGCGGTGTACGGGCCGCAGAAGGGTGCCACACCAGAGCAGATCGAGCTGTTGGACGCCGGGATGCGGCGCTGGGCCGAACTTCTCGGTCCGTCGTTTGCGGCCGTGCCCGGCGCCGGCACGGCCGGCGGCGTCGGCTTCGCCGCCTTGGCAGTGCTTGGCGCGCAACGACGTTCGGGTATCGAGCTGATGCTGGAGTTGACCGGCTTTGCGGCCGCCGTCACCGGCGCGGACCTGGTGATCACGGGTGAGGGGTCACTCGACGAACAAAGCCTGCGCGGCAAGGCCCCCGTCGGCGTCCGCGCGGCCGCCGGCGCGGTGCCGGTGTACGCCGTCGCCGGGCGCAGCGAACTGGTCGGCACCGGCGGGTTCGCGCGGATCTACCCGCTGTCCGCGCTGGAACCCGACCCGGCCCGATCGATCGCCGACGCCGCCGCATTGCTCGAAACCCTCGGCGCGCGAATCGCTTCCGAAATCGTCGTGCGCCGGCACTGGGGGCAGGTGATGGGCGTCGACAGCGGGACGGGTGCCGGTGTGGCGTCAGCCCCGGGGGCCTCGGACGCGGTGCCCGGCGACCGGACCGTCGAGGCACTGATCGACCGGTACAACGAACCGCACCGCCGCTACCACACCGTCGAGCACCTGGCGCACCTGCTGGAGACCGTCGATCTGCTCGCAGACCATGCGGAAAGCGTTGCGGCGGTGAAGCTTGCGGCGTTCTACCACGATGCGGTGTACGACGTGGGCCGCGCGGACAACGAGGAAGCCAGCGCACGCCTGGCCGAGTCCGAGCTTGCCGGCCACCCGGAAATCACGGAAATCGCTCGGCTGGTTCGGCTTACGGCTTCGCACGAGGCTGCGGCGGGCGACCGCAACGGTGCCGTGCTGTGCGATGCCGACCTCGCCATCCTGGGCACCGACCCGCAGCACTACGCCGCTTACACCCGGCAGGTGCGCACCGAGTACGCCCACGTGCCCGACGCGCAGTTCCGCGCGGGCCGCGCGGCGGTGTTGCGGCAGTTGCTCGACCTGCCGTCGCTGTACCGGACCCCGTTGGCGCGCAACGCCTTCGATGCCGCGGCGCGGCGCAACATCGGGACCGAACTAGGCGCTCTGGACTGACCGGCGCCGGCCGGCTCCGGCGCCAGGCGCCGAACGGGCCCGCAGGCGCCGGCCGGTGAGCACCCGTCCGACCGTGCGGATGATGCGGGCGTGCTCACGCAACACGCCGGGCTGACCGAGCACGGTGCGCACGGAACGCGCGCTGGGGGCCGGCAGGGGCTGCTGATCGAATCGGTCCGACAGCCACTGCAACATCAGCGGCAGCGCCAGATACGCCAGGGATATGTGCTCGCTCCACCGATCGCGCAGGTAGGTGACGTGTGCACCCCCGACCCGGTAGCGCTCGACCTGCGCGTCGACCACCGCGGACGGGATTGCCTGATCCGAGAGGCTTTGTAGCACATAGATCGGCGCGGACAGCGCGTGTGTGCCGAGCCGGATCTCGGTCAACACCGCGGCGATGTCGGGCTCGGCCAAGATGTCCTCGAGTGGGCGCGGGCCGAGCATGTCGACGTTGCGCCACGCGAATCGGAACAGCGCGGTGACGGTACTCATCGTGAGGGCGGCATCCAGCAGCCCGCGGGCGGAGCCGTTGGTGTCGGTCTGGACCGCCCGCTCGATCGCCGGATACGCCCGGCGCAGTCCCGAAATGCCCATTACGGCGAGCCCGCACAGCGCCGTCCCGTTCAGCGCGCGCAGGATGGCGGCGGGATCGCCGACCGGCGACCCGGCGACGGTGCCCACCAGGTCGAGCTCCGGGGCGTAGGTCTTCGCCATTTCCGCTGCCCACGCGGCCGCCATGCCGCCACCGGAGTAACCGAACAGGCCGACGCGGGCCGGGGTGGGCAGGTCGAGTTCGTCGAAGGCGAGCGCCGCGCGGACACCGTCGAGCGCGCGGTAGCCGGCCTCCCGCGCGGCGGTGAAGGCGCCCGCCATGCCGCCGTGATCGGCGACGCAAACGACCCAGCCGCGCTCGAGCGCACTCGCGATGAACAGGTACTCCGTCTGCGGCGCGGAACCGATGATGCCCGCACCGGCGCGGAAGAGAAAGGACGGCATGCCGCGCTCGGTGACCGAATCGATCGCGCACTGATAGGCAAGCACGCGGGTGCGTTCGCGATCGATGGTGGGCGGCAGCAGCACGGTCACTACTGCCGCGTCGGGCCGCCCGTGCACGTCCATGGTGCGATACAGCAGCTGCCAGGCGTCCACCTGCTGCCGGATAAGCCCGTAGGCGGCGATGTCGACGGGCCGATACTGCAGGACCGTGCCGGGCGACGCGGCGGCCCACCCGGGCGGTGGTACGTAAAAGGCGTCCGCGCTGGGCACGATCGCCCGGCGCGGCCGGTCGTACGCCGCCGGTCGGCCGTGAAACTGCTCTGCTGCCGTACCCGTGATGCTCATCGTGGGCCCTTCGTCGTTGTAGGGTCCGCCAAGGTTATGTCGCCGCAACAACCGACGGCACATCCTGCCGTGAGGCGAAGTCTTCCCGAATGCCGTGGTCACGCCAATGCACGGCGGGTACAACGTCTGCGACAACGTTTGTCGCAGACGACAAACCTCAGCGGCTCGTCTGCGGCGACGCGGTGCGGCAGAGCCATTCGATGGCGGCGGCGTAGCCGTAGGTGCCCAGGCCGCTGACGACGGCGGCGGCGATGTCGGAGACGTAGGAGTGGTGGCGGAACGGCTCGCGGGCGTGCACGTTGCTGATGTGCACCTCGACGATCGGCACCTCGGGAATCACCAGCGCGTCGCGCAGGGCCACCGAGGTGTGGGTGAGCCCGCCGGGGTTGATCACGATGGCCGACTCGAAGCCGCGGGCCTGGTGGATGCGGTCGATCAGCGCACCCTCGGAGTTGGACTGAAACGCGACCACCTCGCGGCCGTGCTTGGCGGCGGTTTCGACGCAGAGTGCGACCACGTCGTCGAGCGTCTCGCGCCCGTACACCTCCGGCTGGCGCGTGCCGAGCATGTTCAGGTTCGGCCCATTGAGCACAAGGATCGGTCCCACCGCCTCACGGTAGCCAAGATCGGCGCCGGAACAAATTACGTACGGCGTACGTTAAACTGGCGTCCGCAGCTCGACGGAAGGAACAACATGCAGGTCACCGCCACCGCCATCTCGCTCAACGTCGTCGACCCGGCCGCCTCGGCGGCGTGGCTGAGCCGGCACCTGGGGTTCGCCGAACAGATGTCGGCCGACGGGTTCGTCTCGCTGCACCGAGACGATGCTCCGAACGTCATCTTCTTGCGCACCGGCCTGCCCACCTTCAAACCGAAGGACCGCGCCGGTAGTGCGGGCGAGGGTTTGCTGGTCGTGTTCGTCGTCGACGACATCGATGCCGAATACGCCCGGCTGCAGCAGGAAGGAGTGCAGATCGTGACGCCGATCGAGACGGAGCCGTGGGGCGAACGCTATTTCCAGATGGCCGATCCCAACGGCATCGTCTTCCAGCTGGTGCAGTGGGTCTGACGTGCGCGCGGGCGGCCCTGGTTCGGAGCAACCGAACCAGGGCCGCCCAGGTGTAAGGCGGATCTACAGCTCGGGTCCTTCCGAGCGCAGATCGTCGACCTTCTTCATGGCATCGCGCAACTCGGTGAGCCACTCGTCGGTGTGCTCGCCGACGAGCTTGACGCACCAGGCCAGCGCCTCCGAGCGTGACCGCGCGACGCCCGCGTCGACCAGGGTGTCGAGCACCTTGCGCTCGGGCTGCCGCAGCCGCGTCATCACCGGCACCGCCAAGTGCGTGAACAGAACGGCCTTACCGTCGAGGCTCACGCCCCAGGCCACCTTGCGGCCGTAGCGGGCCTCGGCCTCGTCGGCGATCTGCATGCGCGCCGACCGGGTTTCCTCGCGGAACCGGGCGATCCGGCCGTCGGCCGTGGCATCCGATTCGTCTTCGTGCTTGGGTAGCTCGCCGACCACGACGATTTCCTCGCGGTCCACCTCGACGCGATGCGCGGTGAACCATTCCTTCGGCAGGCGACCGGCGAACCAGTCGGCCGCGTCGCTTGCATCCGGAACATTCGCTTGCTGCCAGCCGCCGGGGCGGCCCCACCTGTGTCCGTGCCTCATGATTACAGTATTACAAGTAATCGCGCGCCGGAGTTCTGCCCAGAGCGAACCTCGAGTGCGGCATATGCCCTGGTCGAGACCGTCGGTCGTCGCCGGAACGGGGATTGCGGCATTATCGGGCGGGTGAAGCGAGGCACAGCAATCGTCCTGGCGGCTGCGGTCGTGATCACGCTGGCTGCCTGCAGCCGCGGCCCGGAACAGCCCGACACCGTGGCGCAGAAGTTCGCCGAGGCGCTCAACGTCGACAACGTCGCCGCCGCTGCGCAACTGACCACCGATCCCGCCAAGGCCGAGGCGACGCTGTCGCAGGCCTACGAGGCACTCGGCCGAGACGTGCGGGTGAGCGTGCAGCACGCCGAGTCCGGCGCGGTGACCTTTGCGATGGATTGGAAGGTCGGCGGCGGCGCCCATCAGTGGACCTACACCGCCGATGCCAAGGCCGACGACGCCGAAGGCGACTGGAAGCTGCTCTGGAATCCGGCGCTGGTTGCGCCGGGACTGGCCGAGGGCGAGTCGCTGCGTTACGTGCCGGTGTACGGCAAGCCTGCGCGCATCCTGGACCGCGCCGGCAAGGAGTTGATGACCCAGCAAGTGGTGACGCTGGTCAACGTCACCAAGGAGGCGAATCTCGCTGCGGTAGCGCGCACCCTCGACCTCGAGCAGGCCGCGCTGCAGTCGGAATTGGATGCCGCCCAAGGCAAACCGGTGACGGCGGTGACGCTGCGCGAGGCCGACCTGCAGCCGGTGGAGGCGGCGCTGTCCGGGATGCCGGGGGTGACGCTGGCCAAACAGACCCGGCTGCTGGCCGTCGACCGCTCGCTCAACTCGCCGACGCTGAACGGGCTGGCGGATCTGTGGCAGACCGAGCAGAGTGCCGCGGCAGGCTGGGCCGTGCAAGCGGTGGCCGCCGACGGCACGGTGCGGCAGTTGGCCGGAGCCGACGCCAAACCGACGACCGACATCGCGACGACCGTGGATCTGACCATGCAGGCCGCCGCCGAGAACGCGCTGGCAAACGTGCCGCAACAGGCGGCGATCGTCGCGATCCAGCCGTCGACGGGCGGCGTGCTGGCGATGGCGCAGAGCGCCGACGCCGATCGGCAGGGCGCGATCGCACTCACCGGCCTGTACCCACCGGGCTCGACGTTCAAGACGGTGACCGTGACGGCGGCGCTGCAGGCCGGCGCGACCACGCCCGATACCGTCCTGCCGTGTCCGGGGCGGGCCAACATCGAGGGCCGCACCATCCCCAACGACGAGGGTTTCGATCTGGGCTCGGTGCCGCTGCACACCGCCTTCGCACGCTCGTGCAACACCACCATGGCACGCCTTGCGGTGGGCCTGCCGCCGGACGGATTGACCAGGGCCGCAACACAACTCGGCCTCGGCATCGACTATGTGACGCCGGGTCTGACGACCGTCACCGGCTCGGTGCCGGTGGCCAACAGCCCGGCCGAGCGCGTGGAGGAGGGCATCGGGCAGGGCAAGGTGACCGCCTCGCCCTTCGGCATGGCGCTGCTGACCGCCGCGCTGGCCCGCGGCTCGGTGCCTGCGCCGATGATCGTTTCGGGCAAGCCGGGTACCGCCGATCGGGCCGCGCCGCCGCTGCCGGCCGGGGTGGCCGCGCAGGTGACCGCGATGATGCGCGAAACCGTAACGGCCGGAACGGCTACCGCGTTGTCCGGGATTCCGGACCTGCGTGGCAAGACGGGCACCGCCGAATACTCACAGGACGGGCGCAACCACGCCCACGGGTGGTTCGTGGCGATTTCCGGGGACCTGGCCCTCGCGGTATTCATCGCCGGTGCGGAAAGTTCGGCGCCCGCGGTGGCGGCAGCGGGGCGGTTCCTGCAACGATAGCGTCCGCGTCCAGCAAACATCCCAACGATTCACGAATCTGTCATCGCGGTGTGCGATACCGTTCGGGTCCGCCTGGGTATGTAAGCAGGGCGCGCGACATTCGGAACGCGGGTGCTTGTTACTCAAGTGACAAAAGTGGAGCATGTTGTTATGAGGTTGAGCCGGGACACGAAGGTGCGGTGTGCGATCGCCGCCACCTCCGTTCTGGTGCTCACTGCCACCTCGATGGCCGCCTGCGGTCTCGTGGAACCGGTCGGGCAGGCCGAACGGCTGGTGCAGCACTTCACCGAAGCGCTCGACCACCAGGACGCGACTGCGGCGGCCTCGCTCACCACCTACCCGAACGGCGCGGCTGCCGCCCTGAAGCAGATGTTCGACGGGCTCAAGGCCGACAACGTCGACTACCGGATCAGCCAGTTCATCCGCCTCGACGAGCAGTCCGGATTCTTCACCCTCGATGTCGCCTGGCACCTGGGCCGCGATCGCGACTGGACCTACAGCGTGCAGGGCAGCGTCCGGCAGCTGGCGGTCGGCTGGCGCATTTCCTGGGATCCGTCGGTGGTGCTGCCGCAGCTGGCCGCGGGCCGCACCGTGCAGTTGGTGCGTACCGACGCCGCACCCCCGCGCGTGCTCGACGCGTACGGCCGGGTCTTGATGACCGAACAGAACCTCAACGCCGTCAAGCTCGATCCGGCCAAGATGCCCGATCCGGCGGCCACCACCGCCGCCGTGGCGAAGGCCATCGAGCCGGTTGCCCCGCTGATCACCGCGCAGTCGTTGATGCAGGATCTGGTGGTCGCCCAAGGCAAACCGATCAACGCCGTGTTGCTGCGCGACGGCGATTTCGAGATTCTGATGCCGGCCCTGCGCCCGATCCCCGGCGTGGTGCTGGAGAAGCAGCCCAAGCTGATCACCGCGGACCGGCGGATCGGCTCGCCGGTTCTGGACGGCCTGCGCAACGTGTGGCAGGCCAACCGCGACGCCACCGCCGGTTGGGCGGTGCGCCTGTTCCGGCCCGACGGCGCCGATCCGATCCAGCTCGCAGGATTTCAAGGCCCGCCCGGGCCCGACGTGCTGTCCACCCTCGATTTCCGGCTCCAGCTCGCCGCCGCGGACGCGGTGGCCAGCGTGGGTACGCCCGCCGCCATCGTGGCGATCCAGCCGTCCAGCGGCGCGGTGGTCGCGGTGGCACAGAACGCGCAGGCCGGCGAAACCGGCCCGCTCGCGCTCACCGGACAGTACCCCGCAGGCTCCGCGCTCGACCTGTTCCGGTGGATCGCCTCGATGGACAAAAAGATTGCACCGCAAGATGTTTCAGCCGACGACGCGGTACGCGCCGCGGCCGCGCTCGGCATCGGCGTGGACTTCAAGATCGCCGGCCTCAACGAGACGACGGGCCGGGTGCCGGGCGCCGGTGTCGGGCTGGAACCGGCCTGGGCTTCGGCGCCGAACCGCAACGCGATCATGGTCAGCCCGTTCGGCATGGCGATCGCCGCGTCCACGCTGGCCAAGGGCTCGTTGCCGACGCCGATGATCGCTTACGGGCAGCCCGGGGGCACCGAGGCGCAGGTCGCTCCGCCCCGCCCCGACGTGCTCGACCGCGTCCGCGCGGCCATGCGCGAGACCGTCGACCGCCCGGAAAACGTTGCGCTGCGGGCATTCCCGGATGTCGTCGGGTTGACGGCGGCACAGGGTTCGACCCAGTGGTTCCTGGGCAACCGCGGCGACCTGGCCTTTGCAGTGCTGGTTGCCGACGCCGACGGCGGCGACGCCGCGGTACGGGTAACTGCCCGCATGATGAAATCCTGGGCCACCCCGCTACCCGACGACCGGCGCTGATACGCCCCAGCTGACCCAAGCGCACCGTACCGGCCGAACGCACCGCACCACGCCGACCGTTACGGGTGCGGCCGGCGTGGCGGGGTGGTTCAGGTTCGGGCTGTTGTCCGACGGCGGGCCACGGCCCACACGGCGCGCCAGCCGAGCAGGAACACCGCGAGCACGGTGGCCGCGACGATCACGAAACCGACGGCCGTGCCCTGGCCGCTGAGCGCGCGCAGCAGCATGCCGCCGATCAGCGTCGACAGCCACACCACGGCGCCTGCGGCGAACCCGGCCGCAGGGAACCTGGTGCGCCACAAGATGATCCAGCCGATCGCCAGCCCGCTCAGGAAGGGCCAGACGGTGCGCAGCACGTCGAAGGCGAGCGCCGACTCCGCGTGACTGCGCCGCCCGATCAGGCAGAACAGCACCACCAGCGCGGCATCGAGCAGGACGAACGTGGCGACAGGGGACTTACGCATGATCGTGCAGGGCCTTTTCGACGGCGACCAGGACGGTTTCTCCGGCCGCGAGCAGCGGCTCCTTGCTGCGCATGGCGCGCGCGAGCACGAAGGCGCCCTCGAGCGCGGCGACGAAGCCGAGGATCAGTTCGCGCCGCACCGATTCGGGCAGGCCGCTGGACGCCGTGGCCGCGACACCGCGGTCGACCCAGTCGGTGAACACGTCTGCGGTGGCGATGCGCAGGTTCTCGTCGGTGTTGGCCACCTCGAGCGCGATGGTCTCGATCGGGCACGCGTCGATCCAGCCCGTGGCTTCCAGGTTGTTCGCGGCGAGCTCGAAGCCGACCTTGACACCCGTCGGGAAATCCGGGCAGGCGGCGAACACGCCGAGCACGAGATCGCCGTAACTGGCGCCGGCGCTGCGCACCACGGCCTCGGTGAGCTCGGCTTTCCCCCCAGGAAAGAAGTGGTAGATCGATCCGAACGGCGCCTTCGCCAGCTCCGCGATCTGCTTGAGCCCCGTACCCGTCATCCCCTGGCGGCGATACAGCTCGGTGGCTGCCGCGAGGATTCGGGTCTTGGTATCGGCGGGCACCTTCGCAAGTCTACAAAATCGAGCGATCTATCTAGACAGTCGGTCCGTGCTCGACCACGCCGCGCCGCTACTCGAGGCCCTGCTCGATCGCGTACCGAGTCAACTCCACCCGATTGGCGAGCTGCAGCTTGCGCAGTGTGGCCTGTACATGGTTTTCCACGGTGCGGTGCGACAACGACAGCCGCGACGCAATCTGCTTGGCGCTCAATCCTTTTGCCACCATGCGCAACACCTCGGTCTCGCGTTCGGTGAGCGCGGGGCGGGCCGGTCCGCGGGCGTCGGCCGGCGCGGTGGCCATCCGGCGGTACTCGCCCAGCACCAGTCCGGCCAGTCCGGGCGTGAACACCGGCTGCCCAGCCGCCGTCGCCTGCACCGCCGCGACCAACTCGGCCGCCGAAGCGCTCTTCACCAAATAACCCAGCGCGCCCGCCTTGACGGCCTCGAGCACGTCGTCGCGCTCGTCCGACGCCGACAGCACCAGCACGCGCGAACGCGGCGAGCCGGCCAGCACCTGCGCGGTCGCCTCGGCGCCGTTGCCATCGGGAAGTTGCATGTCCATCAGCACCACGTCGGGCTGCACCGCCGCCGCCCGGCGGGCCGCCGCGGCGACCCCGTCGGCGCTGGCCACCACCGTGAAACCGGCGGCCTCGAGGTCACGTGCCACGCCGTCGCGCCACATCGGGTGGTCGTCGACGACCATGACGGTGGTTCCGCTCATGCCTGCGCCTCGCTCATTCCGACTGCTCCTTGGGTATCCGCAGCTCCCATTCTGTGCCGCCGCCGGGCTCGGTGAACACCTCGGCGCGTCCGCCCAGCGCCTCGATCCGGCCGCGGATGGATTTCGACACACCCATCCGGCCCTCGGACTCGGCCTGCGCGAGCCGCCCGGGCGCGATGCCGACGCCGTCGTCGCGGACGGTCACGATCAGCTCCGCGCCGACGTCTTCCAGCAGCACATACGCCTTGGCGCCGGGCCCGGCGTGCCGCTCGACGTTGGACAGCGCGTTGGCTACCGCGGCCGTCACCTCGGTCCCGACGGGTGCGCGCACCGGCACCGGGTCGCCGGGCGTGGACACCGCGACCGACGGCTTGGCGTGCA
Source organism: uncultured Nocardiaceae bacterium (assembly GCA_936936565.1). Lineage (GTDB taxonomy): Bacteria > Actinomycetota > Actinomycetes > Mycobacteriales > Mycobacteriaceae > CAKZIX01. The sequence goes on from CAKZIX010000028.1 coordinate 65,659, forward strand.
CTCGCAGCAACGAACGCAGGTCCACCTCGCCGGAGTCGGCAGCGTCGGATTCGGGACTGGACTGCTCGGAGATCAGCACCCGCAGCGCGACCTCCTGCTCGCCCGCCTTCTCGGCGAGTTCGGTTGCGGGACCGCCGATTTCGTGACCGCGGCGCTTGACGTAGGCGAGCACCTGCAACACCCCGTCGTGCACCTGCCGGGCCAGGCGCTCGCGTTCCTCGGTGGCCGCGGCCAGCCGGGCCGCCTGCTGCACCTGTGCCTGCGCGCGCCGCGACGTCGTCGCCGCGACACCCAGGCCGAGGCCCGCCGACACCAGCATCGGGATGGTCGCGTCCTCGCCGATGTCGACGGCGAAATTGCCGTGCACGGCCAGGCTCACCATCGCGATCAGCAGTCCCGACACCACCCCGATCACCGGACCGCGCAGGATGGCGGCCGCGATCACCGCGTTCGTCGCCCACAACGTCGTCGGCAGCGGCTGGTGCACGTGATACCACTCCGGCTCGGCGACCAGCCGGGTCGAGGCCATCAGCCCGATCACCACCGCATGGTCGGCCAGCACCACCCAGCCCTTGGACACCCGCGGATTGGTGAGCAGCAGCGCCGAGATACCGGTCCAGATCGCCGTCAGCGCGATGAAGAACCAGCTCAGCCGCGGATTGCTGTACCCGTCGATGCTCACCCAGTGATAGGTGACGGCGTAGGCGAGCGTGATCAGTCGAAACGCCTGCGAGGCCCGCCAGAGCGGCGCCAGTGGATCAGACTCCGGGGGCATCGTTGTCGGGATCGTCGGGCTGCATCGGATACGCCGCGGTGGTCGGTGCCACGGCATCCTCCAGGTCTTCCGGCTCTTCGGCCAGCAACGAGCGCACCGCCGTGTTGAGCATGGCGACGATCGGCACGGCCAGCAACGCGCCCGCGATGCCCGCGACCACCAGCCCGGCGGTGATCGCAAGCACGACCGCCAGCGGATGGATGCGCACTGCGCGGCCGAGCAGCAGCGGTTGCAGCACATGGCCCTCGAGCTGCATGACCGCGACGATGATGCCCAAGACGATCAGGGCGGTGACGAAACCCTTGGTGACCAGGGCGATGAACACCGCGACGAAGCCGGCGATGAACGCGCCGATGATCGGAATGAACGCCCCGATGAACACCAGGGAGGCCAGCGGAAGCGCCAGCGGCACCCCCAGAATCGCCAGCCCGGCACCGATACCGATGGCGTCCACCGCGGCCACCGCGACGGTGGCGCGCACGAACCCGATCAGCGACCCGAAGGCCTGCCGCCCGGCCAGACGCACCCGCGGGCGCGCCGGCGTCGGCACGATCCGGGTGACGAACTCCCAGATCTGCTCGCCGCCGTACAGGAAGAAGATCAGGATGAACAGCGTCAGCAGCGATCCGGTGACGATCTCGGTGAGCACCGTCGCCGTGGCGAGCGCGCCGCTGGTGATCTTCTCCTGGTTCTTCTCGATCGCGTTCGCGGCGTTCTCGGCGGCCTGGTTGATCTGATCCTGGCTGAAATGGAACGGACCGTCGATCAGCCACTGCTGGACCTGCTCGATGCTCGTGGTGAACTGCGCGCTCAGTTCCGGCAGGCCCGCGATGAACTGCTCGGTGATGAACGACAACACCCCGGCGAGCAGGCCGATCGAGCCGACGAGCGCCACCAGCACCGCCGCCGAGCGCGGCACGCCGATGCGATCCATCCAGTCCACCAGCGGGCTGAGCAGCGCGGCCGCGAGCAGCCCGATGGCGAGCGGGATGAACACCGTCGACAAGGTCTGCACCAGGTAGCCGACCGCGAGGAAACCGGCGAACAGTACGAGCAGCCGCCAGGTCCATTCGGCGCTGACTCGTACGAGCGGATGCACGAGATCGGAATCGCGCCGCGCCGCGCGTCCGGATTCGGGCTTCGCTTCGGTCATCGCCGGTCAGCCTATCCGCATACCCGTTCGAGGTCCGCACAACACGACTGCGCGTCGCAGACCGGCGCTCGGCGGATAGATTGTTGGGCGTGGCAGCGCCTCTCGAAGCCGTCAGACACACGATGCACACGCGTTGGCCGCTGTTCATCGTGTCGTCGATGGTGGCCAACGGATTCGGTGCCGTTCTGGTGTACGCGTTCGCCTGGCACGGCATCCCGGTGCCGGAGACCTCGGTGTTCGTCGACTACCGCGGCCGCTCGCTCGGTGTGTTCATGATCTGCGTGATCCTCGGCGGCATGGCCAGCGTCGCCTCGGCGGCCCTGATGCTGCGCCCGGTGGTCCGCTGGGAAATGCGCGGCGGTCCGCCCAGCCGCGCCGAACAGCGCGCGGCGATCCTGGCCCCGCTGCGCCAAGCCATCGTGCACATGGGCATCTGGATCGTGTTGGGCGCGGCGTTCATCGCCGCCACCGTGCTGAACACCCCGGAGCTGGCCTTCGCGCACGTCATCATCATCGCCATGGCCGCCACCATCGTGTTCGGCTTCACCTACATGATCGGCGAGCGCATCCTGCGGCCCGTCGCAGCGCAGGCGCTCAGCGAGGCCCGCTTCGACAAGGCGCTGGCCCCCGGCATCGGCACCCGGATGGCGATGACCTGGGGCCTGGGCACGCTGGCCCCCACCATCGGCATCGTGCTGCTGTGCGTGGTGCAGGTGTCCACGCGCTACCAGTTCTCGTCGAACTCGTTGGCCGTGGCGATCCTGGCGCTGTGCGCGGTCGTGATCTTCCAGGCGTTCGCGCTGTCGATGCTCACCGGTGCCAGCATCTCCGACCCGATCCAGCAGCTCATCCGGGCCATCGAGCAGGTGCAAGACGGCGCCCAGGACGTGCAGGTCGAGGTGTTCGACGGCAGCGAAATCGGCCGTCTGCAAGTCGGTTTCAACCGGATGATGGCCGAATCGGCGGAACGCCGGCTGCTTTCGGAACTGTTCGGCCAGCACGTCGGCGAAGACGTTGCGCGCCGCGCACTCGAATTCGGCACCGAACTCGGCGGTGAAACCCGGTTCGTCGCAGTGCTGTTCGTCGACATGGTCGGCTCCACCAGCGCCGCCGCCGAACGCCCGCCGACCGAGGTCGTCAACCTGCTCAACGAGTTCTTCCGGGTTGTCGTCGAGGTCGTCGACGAGCACAACGGCTTCGTCAACAAGTTCATGGGCGACGCCGCGCTGGCGATCTTCGGGGCACCGCTGAACCGGCCCGACGCGCCCAGCGCCGCGCTGGCCGCGGCTCGCGAACTGCGCTGGCGCCTCGACGAGATCGAAGGCCTCGACGTCGGCATCGGAGTATCCGCGGGGCTGGCCGTCGCGGGCAACATCGGTGGCGCAAACCGCTTCGAGTACACCGTGATCGGCGATCCGGTCAACGAGGCATCGCGGCTGACGGAGCTGGCCAAACTGCGCCCGAGCCGGGTGCTGGCGTCGAGCAGCGCGCTGTACTTCGCCTCCGAAGACGAACAGCAGCAGTGGGAACTCGGAGACTCGGTGCAGCTGCGCGGGCGCCGCCGCCGTACCCATCTGGCCTGGCCCGCCGACGCCTCCGATTAGGACGTGTCGCCACACACAGACACGTCCTGATGTGCTCGATGATCGCTCGGCAAGCTCCGCGATAGGCTGGCTGTCGTGGCGAAGCCCGGAACCGTACCTCCCAAAGCGCGGCGGCGGTTCTCATGGCTCAAGTGGGTCGGCGCGGTAGCCCTGCTGGCGTTGTTGATCGGCGAGGGCATCTACCTGTGGCCGCGGTTGTCGGACTCCTGGAAGAGCCTCACCGAGATCCACTGGGGCTGGGTCGCGGCGGCCATCTGGCTGCAGGCGTTGTCGCTGTCGGGCTTCGGCCGCCTGCAGAAGCAACTGCTGCGCACCGCGGGCGTGCACGTGAGCCAGCGCCGGTCGCTGTCGGTGATCTACGCGGCCACCGCCATGTCGGTCACGCTGCCCGCCGGGCAGGTGTTCTCGACGGCCTTCACCTATCGCGAGACGCGGCGCTGGGGCGCCAACCCGCTGGTCGCGTCCTGGCAGCTGGCGATCTCGGGTGTGATCGCCGCCGGCGGGCTCGCGCTGCTCGGTGTGGGCGGCGCGCTCGCGGTCGGCAGCTCGGTGAACCCCTACACGCTGATCTTCTCGATCGGCGGCGCGGTCGCGCTGATCTATCTCGCCAGCTACGCCTCCCGGCACCCGGATTCGGTACACCGGTTCGTGTCGTGGATCGTCACCCGGGCCAACAAGATTCGCAAACGCCCGGCCGACACCGGCATCCAGCGGGTGCGCGAGGTGATCGACCAGCTCGAATCGGTGCGGCTGCGCCCGCTCGATCTCGCCCTGACCGGGGTGTGGGCGTTCGTGCACCGCGCCGCCGACATCGCCTGCCTGGCGTTCTGTTGTTATGCCATCGGCGCCGAGCCGCGTATGGCCGGACTCATCATCGCGTTCGCGATCGGCAAGGCGGTCGGCAGCATTCCGCTCGCGCCCGGCGGCATCGTCTACGTCGACGCCACCCTGATCGCCACGCTCACCTCCGCCGCCGGCGTCACCGCGGCACAGGCGGTCGCGGTGGCGTTCGTCTACCGGGTGGTCAGCTTCATCCTCGTCGCCATCGTCGGCTGGATCGTATTTCTGTTCCTGTTCCGCAAGCGGCAGAAGAACGACACCGAATACGCCGACGAGATCGACCAGTTGCGGCACGAGAGCTGATCGACGGTGGCCCATACTGGAAGCGTGGAGGCCAGGGATCTGCGGGTATCCGACGCCGAACGCGAGCACGTCGGGCAGCTGCTGCAGCGTGCCGTCGGCATGGGCATGCTCTCGCTCGGCGAGTTCACCGAACGGATGGACACCGCACTGGCCGCGAAAACCCGCGGCGAACTCAACGCCGTCCTGGTCGATCTTCCGGGCATGCGGATCGTCGAGACGGTCGAGCACGGGGCGCCGACCCGCGTCGCATCGGCGCCGGAAACCGTGCGCGGCTGGATGTCGAACGTCGAACGCAAAGGCCCGTGGCAGGTGCCGCCCACGCTGCACACCGCCACCCGGATGTCGAACGTCACGCTCGACTTCACCGCGGCCGTCATGTCCACGCAAGTCGTCGAGGTGATCGTCGACGACGTCGCCAGCAGCCTCACCCTCGTGGTGCCGGACGCCGCCACCGTGGATCTCGGCGGGCTCGATCTGGTGGGGTCCAACGCCACCAGCAAGGTGCGCAGCGGGCCGCCGGGACCGCTGCACCTGGTGGTACGCGGCAAAGTGCGCTGGGGTTCGGTCACCGCCAAGCACCCGTTCGGCACTACCTGGCGCAAGCTCGTCGGTCAGACCTCGGCCTGAGCATCGAGGCGTTCTGGGAAAGCGGCTGCGTCGAGGCACCGCGCCCGCGTCCCGGCATCAGCAGCTCGATGAACGCGTGGTCGTCGGCGAGGACGTGCCGCACGTCGGACCCGACGCGGGCGGCCTCGTCGTCGCGGTCGGCCAACAGCGACAGCAGCCCGACAAGCGCAGTGCGGCAACGAGATTCCTGCGCCGGCTGCCCGACGACGGCGTCGATGGTGCGCAGCAGTTCGTCCAGTCCACTGCGCCGGCGCAGTTCGGCGGCCAGCTCGGCTGCGGTGTCCGCGCCGGTCAGAATTGCGATGACCGACAGCCGGACACCGAACATACCGAAGCGCTCCACAAGCGCTGCGCGTGTTGGTTGCGGCAGCGGGAGTGAGCTTTGCGGGGCGGTGAACCGGGCGGCCGACAGCATTGCCGACTGGAATACCTCGTTGTCCACCCGCGCCAACGCCGCCAGCGCTTCGAACTCGTCGTGACGCAGGGTGACTGCACGCAACGCCACCAACCCCGCCACCGGCAGTACCGAGTGGCACACTTCGGCCAGTTCTGGTGTGCGGGTGAGTTCGGCAGCGCGCCGTTGCGCGAATGCGAGCGCCGACATCTGGCCGCCGTCCAGCTCGTCGATGCGACTGAGTACCCCGATCACGCTGCCGTCGCTGACGAAACCGCCGAGGTGGGTGCGCACGTCGCGCAGGAAGGTCAGGTCCTCCGGGCGGACATTGCGCATCAGGTAGACGACCGCGTCGGCAGCGGGGCGCTGGTCGCCGTCCGGTGTGAGGGCCCGCGCGGTGCGCTCGGACACCGCCGCCGAGACGGATGCGGTGCCGGGTGTGTCGATGATCGTGTACGACCCGAGTTTCGTTGACGGCCAAGTGATCTGGATCCTGGCGATGTCGTCCTCCGGGGTCGTGCCGAGATCCACGTGCAGCTGGTGGGTGCCGCGATGCATCGGCAGTGTGCGGGTGCCGCCATCTGTGTGGACCATCGACACCGACGGGGTGTCACCGTCGCAGTACCAGGTCACCAGCCGCGTGCATTCGGTGGCGTCGGTGGAGGCGATTTCCTCTGCCACAAGCGCATTCAGCAGGGTGGACTTGCCAGACTTGACGGCGCCGGCAATCGCGATGCGCATGGGTTCGTCGAGACGGGCGCGCAGGGCGGCGATCTCGTCGAGGGCATCGGCGTCGTGGGCGAGGACGGCACGGGCCGCGTCCAGGTGTCCGACCGTGCTGGCGTAGAGCGGGCTCTTCGGTGAATTCATTCGGGTTGCACAATCTTTCACGACAGTGGCGGGACAGTGGCGGAAATCCGATCGGCATGCAACCGGATCTGTCGCAGCTGATCGAGCGCAACACTGTTGCGCTGCAACGCTTCCTGGCGCTGGTCGGCATCCAGCTGGACAGCCTGCTGGGCCCGCTGCAGCGATTCGGTGGCCGAGCGTGTGAGTTCCTCGGCCAGATCGGCGAAGTGGTCGCGCACCGCCTGCTGCACATGCCGCAGCCGATCACGTGATTCTTTGCCCACCTGGAAGACCACGTCGTCGAGATGGGTGCGCACCGCCGACTTCGCTTCGGCCCGGCGCGCTTTCAGCCGGGCCTTCTGCTCGTCTCGGTAAGCCTTGGTGCCGATCACAATTCCGGCTCCGATCGAGACGGGATTGATCAGCGTCATCCCCATCAATGTCGTGATCAGCCCGAACATCAGCACACCGCCGTAGGACCCACGCATGCCCATCAGCACCTTCTCGCCGAGTCCGAGCACACCGTCGTCGATTCCGGGTACCGACTTGACGGTGTCGAGCAGGCCGTCCGTCGTGGCGATGTCGTCCAATTCCGGCAGCTCGGCCCCGTCGGTGCGGCCGAACTCCTGAGCCACCCGGCCGACGACCCACACGGCGCGCTGATGCGCCCACACGAAGTTCGCGCCGACCGCGTCGGCCACGCCGTCACGCAGCCATGTACTGATCTTGTCCCAATTCTGGCCTGGATCAACGGAATCGATCACCTCGTCGGCCTCGTCGAGCACCTTGCGCAGCCGGTCGCGCAGGTCGTGATCGATGTCGGAGGCCAGGTCGCCCATGTGATCGGCGAGCGTGATCTGCCAGTGCGCGGTTCCGCGCCGCAGCTGGTCGGCGGCGGCCTGGGTGTCCCGCAGGCGGGCGACCACAGCACCGCCCTCGGCGGGATTCTGCAGCGCTTCGATTTCACTACGCCACGACATCGACAGATGGTCGACAACCGCGCGCACATCACTGGCGACCGACCGGCGCACCAAAAGCTCGCCGCGGGCGAGGATGTTGCGGCGCAGCGCGGTCACCAGCGCCGGGAAACCAGACTCCGAATCGACCTGAGCGTCGCCCGTGCGGTTGGCATGCGCGCGCAGCGTCGACGAAGTCGGCAGCAGCGGCAGCTCAACCAAACCGTTGTCGTCCAAATGTTTTCGATCGGTGCCGACGATCACCGCGGGTGCGGCGTACAGATCGGTCTTGGTAATCGCGCAGATGACTGTCGGGCACATCTGACGGACTTGGTGCAGGAACGCCAACTCCGGAGCGGTGAATTCCTGGCTGGCGTCGGTGACGAACACGGCCGCGTCGGCGCTCGGCAGGATCGACAGCGTGCTCGCCGCATGCACGCTGAAACTGCTGCCGACCCCCGGTGTGTCAACGAGCATGAGGCCGTCACGCAGCAGCGCGCGCGGCAACTCCACCTCCACCCGGACCACCTCGCGGCCGCTGGCTTCGTCCCGTGTTTGCCGGGCCGCCTCGTGGACTCGCTCTGGATCGATCTCGAGCGCCTCGTACCCGCCGCGGCCCCGCACGACTTTGCGCGCCCGGGGCTGCACGCCATACGAAACCAGCACCGGCACAGCGGAATTCGTCATCTCGCCAACCGCGCAGACCTCGGCGTTGAGCAGGGTGTTGAGCAGCATGCTCTTGCCCTGCTTGGGCTCGCCGACGAGCACCACCCGCATGCGCGGGTCCCGGGCGCGCGCCTTCGCGGTGCGGATGCGCATCGTAAGGTCTTGCCGCCCCGCGGCTTCCGTCATGCCTTGCACATGGTCGAGCAACGCGACCAACGCGGCCGGAGACGTGATGTCCGGGTCCGGCTGGGTACGGGTCGAGGTGTGTGCGAGCGTCACCGTGCCTCCATCGACAGAGATGTGGCCCCTCCGGCTGCGGACAACCGAAGGGGCGCTGTGGATTCGATCAGTTGCCGGAGTCGATCCCGTGGTGCCCGCCGCTGTGCACACCCCCGTCGGCAGCTACGCCGCCGCCGGTCGCGTGACCGCCGCCGAGGCCCGCGCCGAGTCCGGTGGTGGCACCGCCGAGGCCCCCGTCGAGGCCATGGCCACCGGTGGTCGCCGTGCCGGTGCCGGCGGGGGAGTTGATGGTGACCTGGTACTCGGTGTCAGCGCGCTGCGAGCCGCTGCCGTGTCCGCCGGAACTGTGTCCGCCGCCGACCTGGCTGCCGCCGCTGGCAGTGCCGCCGCCGACCTGGCTGCCGCCGCCGGTAGTGCCGCCGCCGACACCGGAGGTGCCGCCGCCGAGGGCGCCGTACGAACCCACACCGAATCCGGGTAGCCCGGCGCCCGGGTTCACCGTCACGCCGCCGCCAACTCCGCCACCGACGTACCCGCTGACATCGATTTGTTGGTAGGTGCCGACGTAGCCGCCGGCGGTGGCCGCGAGGCTCGGACCGCCGGGTCCGGCGCTCAGTTCACCGCCTACCTGGCCACCAAGCTCTTGGTGCGCATGTGCGCCGACATGGCCGCCGGTTCCGCCCGAAACGCCGCCACCCGCGCCCAGCGCACCCGTCGGGCTGACGAAGGCGCCCCCACCGATCTGGGATCCGACGTAGCCGTCCGCGTCGAGACCGGCACCGGCACCCGCATAGCCGGACGCGCCGGCGCTCGCGTGCGGACCGCCGGCCACGCCAACGCCGATCTGGGTGGCTCCGGACACCGCGCCCTCGACACCCGCGGCCGCGTGACCGGAGGCCGCAGCGGCGGCATTGCCGCCGACACCGAGCCCGGCCGGACCGGCGTACGCGCCGCCGCTGACCTGTGTGCCGACCTGCCCGCCGACGTCGACGCCTGCCGACGCCGCGGCGCGCGCGGCCGCCGTAGCGCTGATCTCGGTGCCGCCGCCAAGGGCGATCTGGGTGCCGAGCTGCCCGCCGCCGGCGCCGCCGACGGCGCTCGACAGCTGGGCCCCAGTGCCGAACCCGGCGTCCAGCTGCGCGCCGACGCCGCCGTGCTGGGCGGCCACACCGAGCGCATTGCTTCCGATCGCCCCGAACTGGGCCGCTGGGTTGAACACGGTTGCCTGATTGCCGGACACGACCGTTGTGTCGCCGCGGCTCGCGTGGACGACGGTGGTGTCGTTGTCGTTGACGATCGTGTCGTTGTCGTTGACCACGGTCACGTCGCGGCCGCCATAGATTCCGCCGTCGGCGACGGTGACGTCGTTGCCGGATGCGGACCAGGGAATCGAGTTGCCGCTGCCCGGGACGATCACCGTCGCGCTGCCGCCGGCGCCACCCACGCCGATTCCCGTGCCGCCGGCACCGAGCCCGGACCCGCCCACGCCGACTGCCGTTCCGCCGACGACGGTGCCGCCGACAGACAATCCGGTGCTGCCGGGTGCACCGAGCGCGGTACCCGGTGCGCCGACCCCCGGCGCGATTCCGCCGCCGATACCCGCCGAACCACCGGCCGCGGCACCAGCCGCGCCGATGGCTGCGGACCCGATGTCCATGTGGCCGAGACCGCACAATTGCAAGCCGGCGGCATCGAGACTGCTATACGGGGTGCCTGCGAAACCGGCTTGGGCGAGCGTGCCTTCGGGGTCGTCGACAAAAGCCTGGCAGCGTGCTGGATCCCTGAGCAAGCTGAGCAGGAAATCCATAAGCGCGTCCATTCCACTCATAATTCTCGTCCTCTCCCGAATGGCCGTCGGATGGTCGACTGCCCGAACGTCGGGCCGGTCTCGTGCGGAACATCTGTTTGCCCGCCTAACGAATGCTAGGGGTTTGCTACCAGTGCTCAGCGGCGTATATGAAGCCGTGACCGTACGGCGCACGCGCCCGAATCGTCCGACTCGACGACCCGCAATGTTTCGAGGCACATCGGTGGTGTTGCGTGCGACATCGGCAGCGAGCAGGGGGGTTGCGGTGCGAACGGCTCGGGATACGTGGCCGCCGCTGGGCTCGGCGATCACATGTGGCGCTCGATGCGCCGACGCGGAGTCCGGGGCCGGCACTGCCGCCGCGCCGACCACTGTCCTGGCCCGCACTGGCGTCCGCGACGGCGCAGTCCAGTTCGACGCCCTCGTCCGCGAGGCCCGGCGGCTGCGGCGGTCGCCATCGTAGAGCGCGTCACCGGCCGCGTCGGGGATCCGGTACCGATCCTCAGCACCGACGAAAACAGTTACCGCGCAGACGAACTCGTTTCGGCACTGGTTGCGGGCAGCGTGGCCAGATGGCCGCTGGTCGAGACGGTGCGCGACCGGATCGCGTGATCCTCGCCCACCCGTCCAGCTCCACCAACGCTGCCGTCCACGACCTCGAGCGGGCGCTCGAAGCAGCGGGTCCCGACCATGTGCGGCTCGCAGCAGACCGCGCAAGCACGCCGGCCTGGCTCGCGGCCACCGACGAACCCGGGGGCAGCGGACCGGTCATCGTCGCGGACCCGGGCGGCGGCTGGTTCACGTACTCCCTGCTGGCCGCGATGGCGGCACCCGGCAAACCGCGCCGATCGAGTGGACGCTTGCCGGCGCGGGTTCGCAGTGCGATATCGCGCGTTTCATGGTGACGCAATAGACAGGCTTGTTTATCAACGTGTTGTCGACGAGCTGGCACTTCGCTATTCCGGTTTCGACCCGGTAACGCTGGAATCTGCAGTGTATGCCGATGCGGCGGAGCGTCTGCTCGATCGGTGTCGCATCGCAGAAGCCGGAATTGTCGCGATCGTCGCAGTCGACTGCCGACATCGATTGACCGGATACCCGGACAATTTCTTGCCGGCCCGCATCGCAACAGAGAAATGCGCACGTGCGCTGAGTAGCGCTACTCATTCGGCGCGGGCCGTGGCGCGCGAACCTGGTGTTATGACCGCACCACATCCGAGCATCGATCCGCGCCTGCTCGCACAACTGTCCACCGACTTCGGCGCGCTGAGCCTGCAACTGCAGCAGGTCGGGCGCGGCCTGTCGGTGCTGCGCGCGCAGCTCGAGGTTTCGGGGCCGAACCTGTCTGCGGCGGGTGCCGGCACTGCACCCGCGGCACAGCAGCCCGGTCCGCCCCGCACGGCCTTCGATGCGGCGGGCCCGGCATCTGCGGTGCCGGCGGCCGCTCCCACTGCGTCGACTGGCGCGTGGCCGGGATCCGCCGAGCAGCCTGTGGTGTACGGCGCCGCATCGGCCCCTGTGCCGACGCCAGGTGCTGCGGCGAGCGCACCGCGGTGGGGTGGGCCGACGGCGGCGCCGGGAAGGCCGGCGCCCGGAGCGTGGGCACCCGGCGGGCGTGGCCCGACCCCGCCGCACGGGCCGGCGGCACCGCCGCGGGCCGCGTGGTGGCAGCGCGACGGCGTGATCAGCCGGTTGCTCGCGGTGGCCGGTGCCGGCGTGACGCTGATCGGTGTGGTGATGCTGCTCGTGCTGGCGGCGCAGGCCGGCATCTTCGGGCCGCAGGCGCGGGTGGCCGCCGGTGCAATCCTGTCGGTGGCGCTCGTCGGCGCCGGGTATCGGGTGTTCGGCCGGACCGGTGGTCGCGTCGGCGGAATCGCATTGGCGGCAACGGGTATCGCAGGGGCCTACCTGGACGTGGTGGCCGCGACCGCGATCTACGGGTGGATCCAGCCCGCGGTGGGACTCGCGATTGCGCTCGGCATCGCCGGCGCCGGGCTGGGATTGGCCGCGGTGTGGCGCGCGCAGGGTCTGGCGTTGATCGTCGTCGTCGGTGCGGCCGCGCTGTCGCCGGTGCTCACCGACGGTATCGGCTTGACTCTGATCGGATTCCTGATCGTTCTCCAATTGGCCTGTGCACCTGTGCATGTCGTGCGTTCATGGCCGTACGTTCACGCGGCGCGGACGGTTCCTGTAGTGCTCGCGCTACTGTCGGCCATCGCGTTGGCCGAGGACGGCGAGGAGTACCGGTTGCTTGCGTCGGCAGTGGTGGTTGCCGTCGTCGGGATCGCGAGTTGCTTTGTCGCTGTTCGTCGGTGGCCGAGCGAGGTGGTTGCGAGCGTGATGCTGGCGGCGTCGTGCGTGCCGCTGCTGTCGGTAGGAGCGCTGTTCGACCGGCCGGTCGCGGTCGCGGTCGCCGCCGGCCTCGCCGCCGTGCTGCTCGGGCTGGCGTGGTGGCCGAAGCTGCTGCCGCACACGCGGATTGCGGCGCTCGTGGCGGCGGTGCCCGCGCTGCTGCAGGCGTGCGTGCGCGGCACCGACCTGGATGCCCTGCCGATCGCACTGCTCGTGGTAGCGGCGGGCTTCGTGGCGGTGCGCTCGAAGGTGTCCTACTTTGTCGGGATCGGCTTCGGTGCGCTGGCGGCGCTGGTCTTCCTCGCGTATGCCGGGCCGGACAAGTTCGCCGACGCCGAACTGGCACAGCAGGAGATGTCGATCTCGATCGTCGTGGCCGCGCTGCTCGGCATCGGAGTCGTCGTCCTCGCCGGATACGCCGCGCACCGGTTGGCGATCGTCGACATCCGCAGCGCGGAACCGCTCGTGCTGCTCGCCGGCGCGGTCGGGTTGTACGCGCTGACCGCCGCGACCGTCGGCACCGGCGTGGTTGCGGCGGGCGCCGACGGATTCACCGCGGGCCACTGTGTCGCCACGATCGCCTGGATGCTCGCGGCGACCGCGTTGCTGCTGCGCGGGCTGCGCAACACCCGGTTCGCGCACGTCACCCTCGTCGCGGGACTGGCGTTGGCGGGCGCGGCCGTGGCCAAGCTGTTCCTGTTCGACCTCGCGACATTGGACGGGCTCGCCCGAGTCGCCGCCTTCATCGCCGTCGGACTGCTCCTGCTCGTCGCCGGCACCCGCTACGCGCGCGCCTTCGCCGAGCGTGCCGAACCGACGCCGTGACCCGCCCGCGCAGGCATCAACGGCCCTCAGTGCGGGCGGCTGTAGATGGTCATGGTGTGCTCGACGCACTGATCGAGAAGGGCGCCCTCGATCGGGACGTCGCCGATTATCAGCCGGAAATACAAAGGGGCGGCGAGGGTCTCGATGACTGCGCGGGCACTGGTCGGCGCCGGGAGTTCGCCGCGGGCGATCGCTCTGTGCACGACCGGGGCCGTTTGTTCGAAGCGGTAGTCCCAGAAACGTTGACGGGCGATCGCGATCTCTGAGCCGGCACCGAATGCCAGGGTCGTGCCCAGCACCCGCGCGATGCCCGGTTGGGCGATCAGCGTGGAGATTTGCTCGGCGAGCCGGTGCAGGTCTCCGCGAAGCGTGCCGGTGTCCGGCGCGGGGTTGCCCATGTCCGCCAGTTCGCCGATGGCCTCGGCAATCAACGCCGTGCGCGTGCCCCAGCGTCGATAGACGGTGGTTTCGGCAACGCCGGCGCGTGCGGCGACCTCACCGATCGCCAAGCCCTCGATGCCGTGCTCGGCGACCTGTTCCAGCGTGGCAGCCAGGACGGCCTGTCGCACCCGGGCAGACCGACCGCCGGTTCGTCGGCGCGGAGCTGCCGGTTGCTCCCTTTCCGGATCGCTTTCCTGCCGGTTCATGACCTTGTTGTACGCCACCTGCGACGGCGCGCCCGGCGCGGCCTGGTTATGGCCGGTATGCGGCGATCCAGTTGCCGAACTCGCAGGCCAGGTGCCATTGGTGCGCGGCGATGAGTGGGCGGGGCAACGCTGCGGGGAACGCAACCTTGAGTTGACTGCGGAATCCGCCGCCGGGTTCATCGCGGAATTGGTGACATACGCCGCCGATCGGCTCTCCGCTGGCGAGCGCCGCGGTACCCGCCACGGTGAGCGGGAAAGCCCGGTCGACGGGAATCGCGACCTGCGCCTGGTGTGTAGTCGACGAAGAACCGACTCGGCAGTACGGCACCGCCGGTAACCTCGACGACTTCCTGGCGGCCGTCGGGCGTGGTCGCGATGATGTAGTGGTCCGGGCAGGCGTCGGTCCAGACATCTCGGGCGTCGATCTCACGTGCCCGGTGGAACCAGTCGACGAATCCTTGGGCGCTGCCGCGGTTGCTGGCGATCTCGACGACCGACGCCGTCCAACGGCCGCCCGACGCGGCCAGTGTGGCCCGGATCGCGGCCTCGGACGCGGCGAGCTCTGGGGCGAGCATCGCCCGCAGCCGATCCTCCCCGATGCGGGCGCGCGCACGGGAAAGGCCCGACCGTGCCGCGGCCACATCGGCAACCGGACCTCTGGCGATCCCGGCGAACGAATCGAGTTCACCGCGAACCAGGTCGGCGTACTGGTGCGAAAGCCGTGCGGCTGCGACGGAAATCCGGCGCAGCTCCCATTCGGTGACCAGATGCTGCTCGATGAGCGCGCCGTCGATGAAGGTGCGAACTCCGGCCGACGTTTTCGCCGACGCGACCGCGGGCGCGGCCGTGGATGCCGCGACCGCGGTCGCGACTGAGCGCACCATGAATTCTCGTCTCGTCAGCATCGGCAGACCATCCCTACTTCGACTTAAGGCTAGTATTTCTTGCGTTAAGCCAGCATGGATGCTCCGTACCGGAGTGTCAACGGCTGCTCACCCCAGAAATACGGAAACGCTGTGCCCGATTTCCGGGCACAGCGTTTCCGTATCTCGTCCAGTTACTGGCGGCGGGCCCGGCGCAGCAGTTCGGCAACGCTGAGTGCCTGACTCGAGTCGCGGCGGTGACGTCCGGTGTCTTCCAGCGCGGGGTCGTGCGCGCCGGGATCCGCCGCTTCGGCTCGGGACGCAGGATCGGCGCCGGTCGAGCTGCCGTGGCGGGGGTTCGTGCCGGCTTGATCCCCATAACGATCCGACGTGCCACCGGCGTCGCCGCGGAATCCGCCTGTGCGGCCCCGCCCGGCCCCGTCGGCACGTTCGCCGAATCCGCTTTCACGGTCACGGCCGCCCGCACCCTCACCGGTGCGCTCGGCTGCCGGCCCGCCCGTGCGGTCGCCGCCGCGGGCTCGCTCGGCGGACCCGCTGGCGCGGTCACCGCCGCCTCGCTCACCGAATCCGCTTGCGCGCTCGGCAGCTGACCCGCCCGCGTGCCCGACGGCTCGCCCGTCGGCCCCGCGGCCGTCCGACGATCCGCGCAGGTCCGTCAACCAACTCTCGACACCTTGTGCCGCAGCGGTCTTCCGGGGCGGCGGGGTGTGCACGATCTTCGGCATGGGAGTGGTGAGATCGGTCGGCGAGGGCACCGTGGCGAGCACCGGCACGTCCGCCGGTACCCGCTCGTCGTGCAGGATCGGCTCACCGAGGCCGAGGCGCTCCTGGATCCGCTTGAGCCAGGCGGGCGCCCACCAGCAGTCGTCGCCGAGCAGTTTCATGGTGGCGGGCACCAGGAACATGCGGATCAGGGTCGCGTCGATGACGAGCGCGGAGATCATGCCGTAGGCGATGTACTGCATGATCACCAGATCGGAGAAACCGAAGGCGCCGGTGACGACAATCAGGATCAGTGCGGCCGCGGTGATGATGCGTGACGTGTGCGTGGTGCCGACCCGGATGGCCTCCGGAGTGGACGCACCCATCGCGCGCGCCTCGACCATGCGCGAGAGGATGAACACCTCGTAGTCGGTGGACAGGCCGTAGATGATCGCGATGATCAGCACCAGCATGGGTGACAGCAGCGGCCCCGGGGTGAAGCCGATGATGCCTGCGCCGTGGCCGTCGATGAAGATCCAGGTCAGGATGCCCAACGTCGAGCCGAGGCCGAGCGCGCTCATCAGCGCGGCCTTGATCGGTAGCACCAGGGAACCGAACGTCAGGAACATCAGCAGCGTGGTGGCCAGCACGACGAACGCGATCATCAACGGCATGCGGTCGAGCAATGAGTTGATGGAGTCGTACTCGAGCGCGGGCACACCCGTGACCTGAACGGTCACCCCTTCGGGCACTGGCATGGACCGCAGGTAGTCGATGGTCGGCCCGGCGTCCGAGCGGTCGGACAGCCCGGTCTCCAGCTTCCAGACGCCGTCCTTGCCGGCCGTGGTGGGCTGGGCGAACGGCGATTTGAGGCCGGGCGCGTTGTTGGCTTCGTTGATCACCTCCGCGACCTGCCCGGCGGAGGCGTCGATGAGGGCGAGTTTGATCGGCTCCGGTGGGCGCAGCGGGAAGTACCTGTCGAAGTCTTCCTGTGCGACGCGCGCGGAATTGCCTGGGGGCAGCAGCTTTTCGCTGATGCCGCCGAACTGGATGCCGTTGACGGGGATGATCAGCAGCAGCAGCCCGATCACGATCGGCACGGTGACGGTGAGCGGGCGCTTCATCACCCAGCGAGTCAGCTTGCCCCACATGCCGTTTTCGACCTGTTCGGCGCTGCGACCCTTCTCCAGACGCTTGATGCCCAGCATGTCGATGCGCTTGCCGAGGATGCCGAGGATCGCGGGCAGGATGGTGATCGACGTCAAAGCGGCCAGGCTGACCGTCGCAATGGCGCCATAGGCAACGGATTTCAGGAAGCCGTGCGGGAACAGCAGCAGGCCGCCGAGGCTGGCGACGATCATCGTCGCGGAGAACACCACGGTGCGCCCGGCGGTGGTGACGGTACGCCGGACCGCGGCGTGCGTGTCGTAGCCCTCGGCCAGCTCCTCGCGGAACCGGCTGACGATGAACAGCCCGTAGTCGATCGCCAGGCCCAGGCCGATCAACGAAACGACCGGTGAGACAAACGAATTCACCTCGGTGAACATGGTGATGAGGCGGACGATGCCCCACGCGCCGACCACGGTGAGCCCGCCGATGACCAGCGGCAGCCCGGCGGCGATCACTCCGCCGAACACGAAGAACAGCAGCACGCCGACGAGTGGGATGGCCAGCACTTCCATGCGCCGGATGTCGTGCTCGGTGGTGGCCGCGATGCCGCCGGCGATGGGCTGCCCGCCGGCGAGTTGCACCTTCACACCGGGAATCTGGAACGCACTCTCGACGTCGCGGTAGTTCTGCCCGATGGCGGTGTCGTTGTCGCCCTTGATCGCCACCGACGCGATGCCGTGCTGCTTCGACGCGTCACACGCCAGCGACGTCGCCGCGGTGGTGGCCGTGCGCCAACACGCACTGTTGATCTTGAGGATCTGGTCCGGATGATCGCGGACCAGCGCGTCCAGACTCGCGGTGATCTTCGCCGCGAACTCCGGGTCGTCGACGGTCTTGCCGTCCGGCGCGGTGTACAGCGCGAGCACGTCGCTGTTGGTGTCGCGCCCGTAGGTGGCGTCGAGGAGCTTGGCAGCCTTGTCCGATTCCGAACCCGGATCGAAGAATGCCGCGCCGCTCTGGCTCAGATGGTCGTTGAGGCTCAGACCGTAGCCGCCGAGCGCTGCCAGAGCCGCCACCATGATCCCGATGACGGCGTAGCGGAAGCGGAATACGAGATCTCCCCAACGCGTGAACACTCAGACACCTCCGCGGGAGTTGAGCAGCGCCGACAGCGGGCGGAACGGCTGCAGCCACGCGCCCTCGTCGGGCAGGTTGTCGAGGCTGATGCGCGGCAGCGGCTCGCGGAACACCCCGGGAATGTCTTCCAGGTCGATGAAGTCGAGAATGTCCGACGACACCGCCCAGCTGGCGTGCTCGCGGAACCCGAGCACCGACACCGGAATTCCGGACTCGGCGATCTCCTCGAGCGGCTCCCGGAATGCCTGCCCGTCCGCGGAGGCGACGATCAGCCCGGCCAGGCCCTGGTCGTAGCGGTAGTCGATGTGCGCGAGCATGTCGGCGTCGACGTCGGAGTCGTCGTCGACCTTCGGTTTCGCGAACACCGCGAAGCCGACGTTGCGCAGCGCCTCCACCCACGGGCGTACCACCTCCGCGCTGCCCGGGGCGATGTTGGTGAACACCGAGGCCTCGGGTTCGACCGTCGCACCAGGTTTCGACAGATCGGCGGTGCGCTGCAACAACCAGCGGCCGAGCGCGTCGAACCGCGGCCGGTGCGCCGCCGTCGGGCGGCCACCGAGGATCGCGCCCAGGCCCATGTCCAGGTTGGGGGCGTCCCACACCAGCAGTACGCGCCGCACGGCGCGGTTGTCACGACCGTTGTGCAGCTCGGTGGCGACGATCGATTCGACCGTCAGCGGCTCGGTCATTTCTTCCCCCACAGCAATTCCGTGACCGCGCTGCCGGCACGGTGTGCCTTGCCTTCGAATTTGGTGACCGGGCGTTCGTGGCTCATCGGCGATTCGGCGATCGAATCCCAGTCCAGCGGACGCAGTTTCGGCTCGGCGTTGCCGACCTCTTCGATGAACTGCGCGTACTCGGCATGATCGGTGGCAACGTGGAGCACGCCACCAGGTTGCAGGCGATCGGCGATCAGCGCCAGTGTGGGCGCTTGCAGCAGCCGTCGCTTGTGGTGACGCGCCTTGGGCCACGGGTCCGGGAAGAACACCCGCACGCCGAGCAGCGACTGCGGAGCAATCATGTGTTCGAGCACGTCGACGGCATCGCCGCGGAGCAGCCGAATGTTAGGGATGGCTTCGCGCTCGATCCGCTGCAACAGCTGGGCAAGCCCCGGCACGTACACCTCGATGGCCAGCAGATCGTGCTCCGGCTCGGCCTGCGCCATGGCCGCCGTTGCCGTTCCGGTACCGCAGCCGATCTCGACGATCAGCGGCGCGGTGCGCCCGAACCACGTCTGGGTGTCGAGCCGATCGTCGCCGACGTCGCGCCCCATAGTCGGCCACAACCGGTCCCAACAGTCCTGCTGAGTCGGCGTGAGTGCGCCGCGACGCGACCGAAAACTGGTCACGCGCGGGTAGAGGCGCGAGCTGGTGTTCACCCGACCATTGTGGCGTATGCGGCGCCGAGGCCGGGTGGCCCGACGACCTGTTGGCCGTTAAGTACCACAACCGGCTCGATGTGCTACTCAAGTAGCGCTCTCCGGCCGCCCGAGCCCGCGATACGTCCAGCCCGCCGCGCGCCAGATGTCGGGGTCGAGGCAGTTACGTCCGTCCACGATCGTCTTGCCGCGGACGATGCCGTCGAGGTCGGCGGGCTTCAGTTCGGTGAACTCGGACCATTCGGTGAGCACGGCGACGACGTCGGCACGGTCACACGCCTCGGTCAGCGAGTCGGCGTAGTCGAGGGTGGGAAAGACGCGCCGTGAATTGTCCATCGCCTTGGGGTCGTAGGCGGTGACGGCGGCGCCTTGCAGCTGCAGTTGTCCGGCAACGTTCAATGCGGGCGAGTCGCGGACGTCGTCGGAGTTGGGTTTGAAGGCGGTGCCCAGCACGGCGACGCGCTTGCCGATCAGCGAGCCGCAGACTTCACGGGTGAGTTCGACCATGCGGCTGCGCGCGCGCATGTTGACGTTGTCGACCTCGCGCAGGAAGGTGAGTGCCTGGTCGGCGCCCAGTTCGCCGGCGCGGGCCATGAACGCCCGGATGTCCTTGGGCAGGCAGCCGCCGCCGAAGCCGAGGCCGGCGTTGAGAAACTTGCGCCCGATGCGGTCGTCGTGGCCGATGGCGTCGGCCAGCACGGTGACGTCGGCGCCGGACGCCTCGCAGATCTCGGCCATCGCGTTGATGAACGAAATCTTGGTTGCCAGAAAGGAATTGGCCGCCGTCTTGACCATCTCGGCGGTGGCCAGATCCGTGACGATGAAAGGTGTTGCCGCCACGATGATGTCGGCATACACCTGGCGGGCGACGGCCTCGGCGCGGCCGCCGGGCCGCACGCCGAGCACTACGCGGTCCGGATGCAGCGTGTCCTGGACCGCGAATCCTTCCCGCAAGAATTCCGGATTCCACGCGATTTCGAGGTTGCCGGGCGCCAGCTCGGCGGCCCGCGCCGACAGCCGGGCGGCGGTGCCCACCGGCACCGTGGATTTGCCGAACAGCACGGCGTCGCGCTGCACGTGCGGCGCCAGCGATTCGACGACGGCATCGACGTAGCGCAGGTCGGCGCCGTACTCGCCGCGCCGCTGCGGGGTGCCGACGCAGAGGAAGTGCGCGTCACCGAATGCGGCGGCCTCTTCATACGACGTGCCGAAGCGCAATCGTCCGGCGGCGATGTTGCGCTCGAGCACCTCGTCGAGACCGGGTTCGTAGAACGGCGCGCGTCCGCTGGACAGCGCCTCGATCTTGGCTGCGTCGACGTCGACGCCGAGCACCTCGTGGCCCAGCTCCGCCATGCATGCCGCGTGTGTCGCGCCGAGATATCCGGTGCCCAGAACCGTCATCCGAAGAGGCATGCGAGGAACAGTATCGGGGCGCTCGCGCGAGGTCACCGGCAGCGCTGCACCCGGCACACCCGTCTGCAACAATCACCCCTTGGTTGCGAAGGGGGTAATCAGGGTGTCCGACGATCTTGACCGCCTCGTCGACAGGGTGCGCCAGCTCGACGGGGAGAACGGCCAGCGGCTGCACCGGGCCGTCGAGCGCTATCGGCGCGCGCCCGCGGTGCAGGTCACCGGACGCGCCGGCGTCGGCAAGACCACGCTCGCGCGCGCCCTCGCCCGCCCCGACATCGTGGAAACGGCGCCGCTGGACACCCCGGGCGTGCCCGATCCGGTGCTCGACGGCGATGTCGTGGTGTACGTGGTGGCGGAGTCGCTGCAGCCGCCGGATGTGGCCGCGCTGCAGGCGTTGCGGGGCACCGCGCTGGTGGCGCTGAACAAGGCCGACGTGCTCGCCGTCGGGGGTGGCGGCTGGGGCGCGGTGTTGGCGCGGGCCGACGAATACGCGAAAGATCTTGCCGTGCAAGTGGTTCCGGTGGTCGCCGCGATCGCGGCGACGGCGGCGCGGGCCACCATGACGCCCGCCGAGACGCGCTCGTTGCGCACCCTCGGTGATTTGAACGACCCGACGTTGCTGCTCGGTGCCGACTTGTTCCTGGGTGCGGACGTCATCATCGACGCCAGGGCGCGGCGCACCATGCTCGACCGCTGGGAGCTGTACGGGCTGGACTGTGCCATGACCGCGCTGCGTCACGAACCAGACCTGAGCCCCGAGTCCGTCACCGGGCTGCTGCACGCGGTGAGCGGGATCGACGGGTTCCGGGCGGCGCTGGACCGCACGCTGTCGCAGGCGCTGGCCGGGCGGGGGGCGGCGCTGCTCGACGAGCTGGACCGCTTGGCCGCGCGCAGCGCTGCCGCCCGCAACGACATCGAGGCGTACCTGCGCAGCGACGAGGCCTTGTTCATGGGCCTGACCTCCGGACTCGCGGCGCCCGAGCTGGCCGGGATCGCCGACCGCCGCAGCGTACTGCGGCCGGCCAGCGCCGAGCAGGCGCGCGATCTGGCGGACTGGTGGCGCGAGGTGGCGCAGGGCCCGGCGGCAGGACCGGGCGCGCGGCGCGCGGCGCTGCGAGTGCAGCACGCCTACACCCGCGCTTGGGCGCGCCTGGCGCGCGGGCGCAGCCGGGACCTGGGGCTGGCGCCGGGGCCCGGCCATCGTGGCTGAGCGGTCGCTGCCGCGGCTGGCCGCTGAGGCCGAGGCCGTGCTCGGGCGCTGGGATCCGGTGGGTACCGAGCAACTGCTGGCCGCCCAACGCGGCGGGGCAGGCGCGGTGGTCGTGGTCGGACCGGATGGTTCCGGAAAGACCTCGATCGCCGAAGAGATTGCCGCACTGGACAGTTCGCTGCAGATAGTGACTTCGCCGGCCGCGGCTACCGTGGCCTTGGTGGTGCTCGACGCCGGCGCCGCGCTGGGTTCGGGTGCGTTGCAGAGTATTTCCGAACTGCGCGACTCGGGTCTGCGCATCGTCTTTGCCCTGAACAAAATCGACGCACACCGTGATTGGCGCAGCGTCGCGCAGCTGGACGCCGATCGGTTGTCCGGCTTCGGCGCGGTACAGCTGCATCCGGTATCGGCGCGGCTGGCCAAGCTCGCCCGCACGCTGCCCGATCCCGAACGTGCCCGCGTGCTGCGCACCAATTCGGGACTGCCCGCGCTGCAGACGATCCTCGGCGAGCACGCCGCCGCCGACACCGATCGCGCCGGGATCGTCTGGCGCGCCACCGAACGTCTCGCCCTGCGCGTGCGCGAACGCATCCTCGCCGAGTCCGACCGGCTGCGCGAGGTCGACCCGACGGGTCCGTTGCGCGGCGAGCGCGCCCGGCTGGTTGCCGCGCGCGACGGCGGCCGCGCGGCCGGCACCGCCACAGTGCGCAGTCAGATCCAGCTCGTGCGGGTGGCGTTGCTCCACGAGGTGGGCGAGCGCGTCCGCGCCCTCAACAGCGCCGCGCGCGCCGACATCGACCGCAGCAAACGCGCCGCACTGGCGGGGTTCCCGGACCGCTTCGCGGGGCTGGTCGCCGCCGGCACCGAAGAGCTGGACGCGGTCATCCTCGCGCGGCTGAGCGAACTCGCGCCGGATGCCGCCGTGCAGCTACCCGACGCCCCCCGCCCCGCCGTTCCGGACGGGCCCGAACCGCGCCGCCGCGGGCTGGAGGACCGCATGATGATCGTGGTCGGCGCCTCGGCCGGCGTCGGACTGGGCCGACTGGCCGTCTCGCCGCTGGCGATGGTGCCCGCGCTGGAGATCGCCTCGATTCCGGCAACCCTGCTGCTCGGCGGTGGCGCGGCCTGGTGGCTGATGCGTTCGCGGTCGAGCCTGGCCGACCGCGCGCATCTGCGCACCTGGACCGCCGACACGCTGTCGGGCATCAAGGCGCAGCTCGAGCAGCGCGTGGTCAGCGCGGTCCTCGCCACCGAGACCGAACTGTCCGAACGCGTGGCACGCGACAGCGCGGTACGCGTCGTGCAGGTCGACGAGCAGATCGCCGCCCTCGACGCCGAGATCCGCAATGTGGTGGCCAAGCGATCTGCGCAGGTGGCAGCCTGTGAACGCGACCTCGGCGTGGTCGAGCGCGGCATCGTGGCGTTTCGGCGCGCGGCCGCGACCTGAGTCGAATGTGCAGGTCGGCGCCGAACCTGTCACCATGGTCCAAACGACCTCGATGCCGTGAGGGGGTTCCGGGTGGACGAGCTGTTTCTGCCGCACATCGACGCGGATACATCGCTCGATGGGCACGGACCCATCGAGCTGACACATCCGACGCAGGACATCGACGGTGACGGCGTGCTCGATACCGCGACCACACAGACGGACGACGGCTTCCTCGTCGTCACCGACGTCGACCACGACGGCGTCGTCGACCACCTCACGGCCATCGATCGCGACGGCGCTTACGCCTCCTGGGAATACCGTGTCGATGCGCACGGACAGACCCATTGGGAGCGGACCGATCACGGTAAACTGGCCGAATAAGCCCAATACCACCTGGGTAAACCGATGCCGGTCCGGTGCGGACACGACCCGCTGCTGTGGACCGGGTAATACGCGGTTAACCTCTACTGTCAAGACCCCGCCGATTCAGTCCACCCCAAGGGGCATCGCGACGACTCGCGACGAGCCGTCCGATGACCCGTTTCAGGAGCAGCTCATGACCTCAGCGACGATCCCCGGTCTGGAAACGACGCCCCCGACCAGCCATGCCGGACTGCTCGCGTGGGTCGCCGAGGTAGCCGCACTCACCCAGCCGGATCGCGTCGTGTTCACCGACGGGTCCGACGAGGAATGGCAGCGGCTCACCGACGAGCTCGTCGCGGCGGGCACCTTCCAGAAGCTCGACGACGAGAAGCGCCCGAACTCCTACCTCGCGCTGTCGGATCCGTCCGACGTGGCCCGGGTCGAGTCGCGCACCTTCATCTGCTCCAAGGTCGAGGCCGACGCCGGCCCGACGAACAACTGGGTCGAGCCCGCCGAGATGCGCGCCACCATGACCGAGCTGTACCGCGGCTCGATGCGCGGCCGCACCATGTACGTGGTGCCGTTCTGCATGGGCCCGCTCGGCGCGGAAGACCCGAAGCTGGGCGTCGAGATCACCGACTCGCCCTACGTCGTCGTCTCGATGCGCGTGATGACCCGCATGGGTCAGGCCGCGCTGGACAAGCTGGGCACCGACCGGCCGTTCGTGAAGTGCCTGCACTCCGTCGGCGCGCCGCTGGCCGAGGGCCAGGCCGATGTGGCGTGGCCGTGCAACGACACCAAGTACATCACCCATTTCCCCGAGGATCGCGAAATCTGGTCCTACGGTTCGGGTTACGGCGGCAACGCGCTGCTCGGCAAGAAGTGCTACTCGCTGCGCATCGCCTCGGCGATGGCCCACGACGAGGGCTGGCTGGCCGAGCACATGCTGATCCTCAAGCTGATCAGCCCGGAGAACAAGAACTACTACGTGGTGGCCGCCTTCCCGAGCGCCTGCGGCAAGACCAACCTCGCGATGATCCAGCCGACCGTGCCGGGCTGGCGTGCCGAAACCCTCGGCGACGACATCGCGTGGATGCGCTTCGGCGCGGACGGCCGCCTGTACGCGGTGAACCCGGAGTTCGGGTTCTTCGGCGTCGCGCCCGGCACCAACCACCACTCGAACCCGAACGCGATGGCCACCATCGACGCCGGCAACACCGTCTTCACCAACGTCGCGCGCACCGACGACAACGACGTCTGGTGGGAGGGCCTCGAGGGCGAGCCGCAGCACCTCACCGATTGGCGCGGCCAGGACTGGACGCCGGACTCGGACGAGAAGGCCGCGCACCCGAACTCGCGCTACTGCACGCCGATGGCGCAGTGCCCGACCCTGGCGCCCGAGTGGGACGACCCGCAGGGTGTGCCGATCTCGGCGATCCTGTTCGGCGGCCGCCGCAAGACGACGGTCCCACTGGTGAACGAATCGTTCGACTGGCAGCACGGCGTGTTCATGGGCGCCACCATGTCCTCGGAGCAGACGGCCGCCGCCGAAGGTGCGGTCGGCACGGTGCGCCGCGACCCGATGGCGATGATCCCGTTCCTGGGCTACCACGTCGGCGACTACATGAACCACTGGATCAACCTCGGCAAGAACGCCGACGCCCAGAAGCTGCCGAAGATCTTCTACGTCAACTGGTTCCGCCGCGGCGACGACGGCCGGTTCCTGTGGCCCGGCTTCGGCGAGAACTCCCGCGTGCTGGAGTGGATCGTCGGGCGCATCGAGGGCACCGCGTCGGGTGAGCAGACCCCGATCGGCACCGTGCCCACCGCCGCCCAGCTGGATCTGGCCGGCCTGGACGTAGACGCCGCCGACGTCGACGAGGCGCTCGCCGTCCGCGTCGACGAGTGGAAGGCCGAGATCCCGCTCATCGAGGAATGGTTCGAGTTCGTCGGCGACAAGCTGCCCTCGGGCGTGCGCGACGAGTTCGAGGCGCTCAAGGAACGTCTCGGCTGAAACGTTCAGCGACGCGGCGGCCTCCGATAGCGGAGGCCGCCGCGTCGGCTATGCGGGACGGTTGAACGACCGCAGTTCCTCGCGTGCCACGCGACGCGCGATGCGTTCGATGTCCGCGGTTGTCAGCTCGGGCGATGTCGGCCGGTGGACGGCGTGATCGAGCAACCGGCGCACCAGTGCCGACATCGGGATCTGTTCGGCCGCTGCGCGCTCGCGCAGTTCGTCGTTCAGATCGCGGCTGATCCGCACGTGTAAGGGAATATCCAGTGCCGCGGCGGCTTCGGCAGCTTCAGCCGCACCGGCCTCGGCCTCCTCCGCCGCGACTTCGGCGCGAATCCGACCATGGCGGGCGCGTCGCGCCGCGCGCACGGAATCCTCATTCTTGCTGCTCACTACCGGACCCCTTTCTCTCCAGGTAGTCGCGGAGATTGCTGCCCCGCGCTTTCCACGCTGTAACACCGGAGTTGTCGTCCGGATCGACGATCACGGTCAGCACGAAACCTGCTGATGTCGAGTAGCCGACGACCCGGGTGTAGCCGCGATGGCTACGCGGATCCGGTGCCGTGACCAAGGCGGACGGATCGGCGGCCGCCTCCAATGTCCAGGCTGGTTCGATGTCGATTGCACCGGGATAGCGAGACGAGCGGCTGCGGATGTGCTCGGCGTCCTCATCGTCCCACCACACGGTGATCGACACCCTTCCAGTGTAGCGCAATGTGCTACGAGTCCGTCTCGAGACTTGGGCCCATCCGATCGCGCCGCACCGACGCGTCTGCGTTAATTGATCCATGCGCAAACTCACGATCCTGATCGCCGTGTTCGCGGTGCTCGTCGCCGGCTGTGGCAGCCAGCGCAACGATTTCAAGAAGCAGATCGAGCAGCAGGGCATGAAGGTCGCCAGTGTGCGCGAGGACAAGGAAACGACGACCTCGAAGTCGACCAAGCGGGCGAAGAAGTCGACCACCAAGGTGAAGTACGAGGCCGAGGTGTTGTTCGGCAAGTGCCGGGTCGAGCTCGAGCAGGGCAAGGGCGAAAAGCGCTACTACCTCGACGAGGTGAACGGCAGCGAGCCCGCGGTCGGGCTGATGAAGGACAGCCCGAACCGCGCCGACATCGAGGGCTACCTGCGCAGCGCGGAGAGCCCCTGCCGGATCTGACGCTGTCCAGTCGCGGTCGGACCGCTCGTCTGACTTAATGCTCGCATGCACAGATTCGCGGTTCCGGTCGCCGTCGTCGCGGTGCTGCTGGCCGGTTGTGGCGGCAAGGGTGGCGAGTTCGAGCAGCAGCTGGCGCAGGCCGGGCTGAAGGCGTCCTCCGTGCACGCCGAACTGGATTCGGGGACAACGATTTTCGAGGCAGTAGTGTTCTTTCGCGGATGCAAGCTCGAGTTCGAGCAGCGTGTCGACGAGAAGCGCTATTACCTCGACGAGGTCAACGACCGCGAGCCGAGGGTGGGCCTGATGAAGGACAGCCCGAACAGCAGCGACGTCGAGGCGTACTTGAAGGGGTCGGGCAGCCCCTGCCGGATCTGACGGAGTCAGCCCTGGTAGCCCAAGGGCATCAGCACCGACTTCTGCTCGCAGAAGGCATCCAGACCCTCCGGGCCGTTCTCGCGGCCGATTCCGGAGTTCTTGTAGCCGCCGAACGGTGCGCACGGGTCGAAGGCGTACCAGTTGATCGCGTACGTGCCGGTGCGGACCTGCCTGGCGACGTCCACGCCGTGCGCGACGTCGGACGTCCAGACACTGCCGGCCAACCCGTAGTCCGAGTCGTTGGCGATCTTCACCGCTTCGTCCTCGGAGTCGTACGGCAGCACCGAGAGCACCGGACCGAAGATCTCTTCGCGCGCGATGGTCATCGAATTGTGCACGTCGGCAAAGACGGTCGGCTCGACAAACCAACCTCGGTCGTGAATCCGGTTGCCGCCCACCACTAGTCGGGCACCCTCCGCAACGCCCTTGGCGATGTAGCCTTCGACGCGCTCGCGGTGGCGCCGAGATATCAACGGGCCCATGGTGGTTGCCGGATCGTTCGGATCGCCCACCACCATCGCGGCGGCCCCGGCGGCGAGCGCGTCGACGATCTCGTCGTAACGGCTACGTGGCGCCAGGATCCGCGTCTGAGCCACGCACGCCTGACCGGAGTTCATCAGTCCGGACATCAGCAGCATCGGCAGTGCGGCGGCAAGGTCCATGTCGGCCAACAGGATTGCGGCCGACTTTCCGCCCAGCTCGAGCGAGCAGCGTTTGAGTTGGGTGCCTGCCGTCGCGGCGATCGTGCGCCCGACGGCGGTGCTGCCGGTGAACGTGATCTTGTCGACGCCGGGATGCCCGACGAGGTATGCGCCCGTTTCGGCGCCGCCCGGCAGGATCGACACGACGCCGTCGGGTACCCCGGCTTCGACCAGCAGGTCGCCGAGATGATTCGCGGCCAAAGGGGTTTCGGGTGCCGTCTTGAGGATCACGGTGCAGCCGGCCAGCAACGCGGGCGCCAGTTTGTTGATCGCGAGGAACAGGGGCAGGTTCCACGCGATCACCGCCGCCACCACGCCGACCGGCTCCCGCGTGACCAGGCTTTCCCCGTAGATGCCGTAACGCTTTTCCTCCCAAGGGAATTCGAGCTTGGCGTAGTAGTCGAGCACCGACAGGGTGGGGCCCTGCTGGAACATGCCGACCACCGAGACCGGCGCGCCCATCTCGGCGGTCAGTGCGGGCAGCAGCGTGCCGGATTCTCGCTCGATCAGGGTGCTCAGTGTGGCCAGCACCGCGGCCCGCTCGGCGGGTGTGGTGCGCGGCCAGGGTCCGGAGTCGAAGGCCTGGCGCGCCGCGGCAACGGCGGCGTCGACGTCGGCGGGCGCGGCGATCGGAGTGCGCCCGACGAGTTCCTCGGTGGCCGGGGAGTACACCTCGAGCGTGTGGTCGGTGGCGGGCGCGCACCAGCGTCCGCCGATGAACAGGTCGTCGAACGCGAGCGTCATACTAGAACACGTTACAGTTTGCGCAGCACGAGCACTAGATTGCTGACCAGGAATTCCCGCAGGATCGGCACTCGCACCAGCCACCACGCCCAGCGCGGGTGGTACCGCGGAAACGCCGCCACCAGCTCGGCGGATCCCGGCGCCGTCTGCGCCCAGCGCAGCCCGTCGGCCGCACGCACCGCAAACAACGAGCGCCCGAACCGGTTCTTCGGTTCCCTGCCGTACTTGCGCACATAACGGCGGGCGGCGCGCTCGCCACCGAGGTAATGCCACGGCCCCGTCTCGTGCCCTCCGAACGGGCCCAGCCAGACCGTGTAGGACAGCACCATCAGCCCGCCAGGGCGGGTCACCCGCACCATCTCCGCCGCCATCACCCACGGATGCGCGACATGTTCGGCCACGTTCGAGGAAAAGCACACGTCCACCGCGCCGTCGCGAATCGGCAACGCCATTCCGGATCCGCGCACCGACCCGTGCACCACCAGCCCGGCAGCATGCATCTCCGACGGATCCGGCTCGACGGGCACATAGCGCGCGCCCAGTCCCGCGAACACGTCGGCGAAGTAGCCCGGCCCACCGCCCACGTCGAGCACCGTGGCACCGGTGACGTCGCCGTACAGGTCCGTAATCAGGGCTGCGGTGTCGTCGGCGACCAGTCCGTAGAAGCGCGCCGGGTCGGTCTGCTCGTATTTGAACGACGACAGCAGATCCACCGAACGGCGCAGGGTGGCCCGGCGCGCCAGCCTGCGCAAACCCGGGACGGAGGGTGCGGACACGATCGCTCACCCTAATGCGCGCGGATCGCGGCCCGCGCAGGTGGCGGCAGTCCTAGGCCGCCACGCCGATGGTGAACGCGCCGACGAACTTCGGAGTCGCCGGCTCGTAGAACGACTCGATGTCGCGGATCTCGAAGCTGCCCGCCGCCAGCATGTCGGGCACGCTGCGGGTCAGATGGCAACCGCCGAACAGCCGCTGCTGCACCGGATCCAGGCGCCGCTGCCACTTCTGCACCTTCGCGTCGGGCGCGAGACCGTGCTCGACGAAATGAAAGGTGCCGCCGGGCTTGAGCACGCGGCGCACTTCGCGCACCGCCGCGTCGACGTCGGGAATCGTGCACATCGTCCAGGTCGATACGGCCGTGTCGAAGGTGTCGTCGTCGAACGGAAGCGACTGACCGTCCAGTCCGGCCCGGTCCACCGCAGTGCTGGACGCGGCCAACCGCTTGCCGGCGAGCTGCCAGGCCCGGTCGGCCGGTTCGATGGCGCTCACCAGCTCGACCCCAGTGGGATAGAACGGCACGTTCAGCCCGGTGCCGAACCCGATCTCGAGCACCCGTCCGTGCAGGCCCGCACAGGTGCGGGCACGCAACCGCTCGGCACTGCGCATCCCACACAGCAGGTCGATGACATGCGGCAGGACCCGATCCTCGTACCAACTCATGTGTCCAAGTCTCCCTGTAGCCGCGCGACGCCGTCACCGGATTGAACGCGGCGCCGGCGGCCGATGGTTCAGGCCGTCCTGTTCGGCTCCTGCCATGGACGGCATGCCGTGCGCCCGGCGCCGTCCCGTTCATGCCGTTCCGAGAGGTGCGGGGTGGCCGCCGCGTGCAAGGGGCGTGGGTGCTGACAGTAGGGCGCAGCCGTCTCCATGCGGGCGCGGCGGCGGGCTGTGCACGCACACGCGGGTACAGCCGCTAGTCTTGGGCGGCAGTACCGAAAGTAAGGGGATCCACGCGTGCGCGAAGTGCTGCTGTTGTGCTGGCGCGACACGAACCATCCCCAGGGTGGCGGCAGCGAACGCTACCTCGAGCAGGTCGGCGCCCAACTCGCGGCACGCGGAGTCCGCGTCACCCTGCGCACCGCGCGGTACCCCGGCGCCGCGCGCGCCGAGGAAATCGGCGGCATCCGGATCAGCCGCGGCGGCGGCCGCTACACCGTGTACCCGCGGGCGCTCGCCGCGATCGCGTTGGGCCGGGTCGGCATCGGGCCGTTGCGCCACGTCCGCCCGGACGCCGTCGTCGACACCCAGAACGGCATCCCCTTTTTCGCACGCACGGTCACGAAGGCGCCGGTCACGGTGCTCGTGCATCACGGACATCGCGAGCAGTGGCCCGTCGCGGGCAAGCTCACCGGGCGCGTCGGCTGGTGGATCGAGTCGCGGCTGAGCCCCCGCACGCACCGGCGCAACCAGTACCTGACGGTGTCGCTGCCGTCGGCCGAGGAGCTGACCACACTCGGTGTGGACAGCGGCCGAATTGCCGTGGTGCGCAACGGCATCGACCCCGTGCCCGCCGGCGTTCCGGAGCTGCGCACCGCCCACCCGAGCATGTGTGTGCTCTCGCGGCTGGTGCCGCACAAGCAGATCGAAGACGCGCTGGACGTGGTGGCGCGCCTGGGTGGCGACGTGCACCTCGACGTCGTCGGCGACGGCTGGTGGGCACCGAACCTGCGTGCCCGGGCCCGCGCACTCGGCGTCGAACACGCGGTGACCTTCCACGGGCACGTCGACGAACGCCGCAAGCACGAGCTGTTGGCACGCGCCTGGGTCCACGTCATGCCCTCGCGGAAAGAGGGCTGGGGGCTGGCCGTGATCGAGGCGGCCCAGCACGGGGTCCCGACGGTCGGCTACCGCAGCTCCCGCGGGCTCACCGATTCGATCATCGACGGCGTGACGGGCGTGCTCGTCGAGGACCGCGACGAGTTGGTCGAGGCGGTGCGCGAGCTGTTGACCAACACCGACGGTCGCATCGACATGGGCGAGAAGGCGCGCGTGCGCGCGCGGGAGTTCTCGTGGGAACAATGCGCGGCGGGCGTGTACGACGTCCTCGCCGCCTCGACCCGCGGTGAACGGGTGAGCGGGCTCGTCGGCTCACCGGAACGGGACTGAGCGCCCAGTTTCGTCGCGCGTGAGGCAGTTTCGGCCATTGGATCGCCGAAAGTGGACGCTCAGTCCCGCTCCGTCCCAAGCCTGCGGCGGCGCAGCGTCATCGCTGTCACCCCCCCGACCAGCACCCCGAGCCACACCAGGTGCGCTGCGATCGCCGGCGCGCGCGCCGGCGCCGGACGCACTTGCACGTCGGGCACTCGGTACAGCGCCAGCTCGGCATCGGCGAACACTTCCGTGGTCTCGGCCAGCGTGCGTGCCGAATTGTTCAGCGGCCCAGGGGTAGTGCGCTCGACCAGCACCCAGCCGACGCCGCGACGGGCCAGCTCGCGGGCCGGCGCGCCGGCGGCGAGGGCGCGCTCGACCGCGCGCGCGCGGGAATCCTCCCCGGCGACGGTGCGCCCCGCCACGACGAGGTCGCCGGTCTGCAGCACGTCGCGCGGCAGCAGGCGCGGCGCCGGATCGAGTGCCGGACCGCTGTACGGGAAGTCCCGGAACATGCCGCTGGGCAGCACTGCGACGTCGCCCGGCCCGTCGATCCGCGACGCCACCTGCGGCCAGGAATCCGGGTAACGGACGGGCGCGAGCTCACCGCCGACGCCCCAGGCCAGATCGGGTAAGGCAATGAGCGTCAAGGCAATACAGGTAGCGAACACGAGCGACCCAGGACCGCGATGCGCAGCGCGGAACGCCGGCCGATCGGGTGTCGCGGAACTGCCGTCGGTGTCGCGGGTTGTGCGCCGGGTGCCGCCTGCCGCGTTCGCCAACCACGCGGCGCCGGCCGCCGCCGCGACGACGTAGGCGGGCATCGCCAGCGCCACCCACTTCTGGGTGTCGCGGAGCAGGCCCGCGCCGGGAATATTGACGATCGCCCATTCGAGCAGGTCGATGCCCCACGGCGTGGCGGCAAGCGCCGGGCCGAGAATTCCGGCCGCAGCCAGCAGTGCCAACCGCCACGCCACGCGCCGGTTGTTGTCCGGCACCGGCGGCCGGTGCTCGTCGGCTCGGACGGCCGCGGGGTGGGACAACCCGCGCAGCCGAACTCGAGAGAGCCGCGTCGACGGCGCGCGGCGATGCCGCATCAGGAGCGCCATGACACCCAGCCCGACGAGGGACACGAGCATCGCCGTACCGACCAGTGCCCACCAGGTGGTGCGGCTGGCCGGTACCGCGGCAGCGTTCCAGATGCCGCCCAGCCCGAGCAAGCTCCCCACCGTGCCGAGTCCCGGTTCGGCCCGGGCGGCAAACGCCGCGACGCCCGCCGGATCGGACGCACCCGCGCCGACCGCGGCGTACAGCCAGGGCGCCGAGGCCAGCACACCGACCACGAGCACCCGCCACGACGGCAACAGCACCAGTGCCGTGACGAGCGCCAGCAGCGCGCCCGTCGGGGTGAGCGCAGCGGCGGCTAGACAGACGGCGAGCATCGCCCAGGAGCGCCGCCGGACCGCAACCCCGATCCATGGCAGCGCCGCGTATCCGGCGAGCAGGCTCCAATGCCCCTGCAGCAGCCGCTCCGCGACGTAGGGGTTCCAGATCGCGACGGTGGCGGCCACCAGCTCCGCGCCGATGAGCCACGTGCCGCCGAGCGCCGCGCCGCTGTGCCTGCGGCCGTCCGCGCCGCCGTGCCTGCGGCCGTCCGCGCCGACGAGCCCACCGCCCGCTGCAGCGCCCTGCCCGCCCAACACCGACCGGACCAGCACCATCGCGCCCCAGCCGGCCAGCCACAGCGACATCAGCAGCAGCGCCTTGACGACCACGCCGCCGTCGAGCACCTGCGAGAGCACTGCGAGCAGGAAATCCTGGGGCACGGCACGGGGTGCGGCGTCGCCGAGGCCGAGGGCGGTATCGGTGAGGTAGGAACGCGGGGTGCTGACCGCGTCGCGGGTCAACAGGTAACCGGGGCCGAGCAGGGGGCCGAGGATCAGCACGGCGAGCGCCAACGGATACCCGGGCCGCAGGCGTTCGAGCATGCCCGCGAGACTACTGGGATGCGCAGGAGCACGCCGTGACCCCGCGGCCGGGCCGTCTCGACGGCGTGGCGGTGGTGACGGCGGGTGCGATGACGGCGAACCTGGCGGGCTACTTGTTGCATCTGCCGGCCAGTCGCTGGCTCGGGCTCGGCGGCTACAGCGAGTTCGCGAGTTTGCTCGCGGTGCAGTTGGTGCTCGCGGTGCCGGCGCTGGCACTGCAGAATGTGGTGGCTCGCGAGGTGGCGATCGGCGCGCGCACCTCGATCCGGCGCCTGCAGTGGCGCTGTGCGGCACTGGTCGCGGTGATTGCGGCGGCGCTGATTCCGGTGCTGTCGGCGCTGCTGGACGTCGGTGCGGTGGCTACGGGAGCGGCGCTGCTCACCGCCCCGGTTCTGGTGGCGCTCGCCGCCGATCAAGGAATTCTGCAGGGCAGCAATCGATTTCGTGAATTGGCCGTAGTCATCGGCGGCGCCGGGGTGGCGCGGGTGGCCCCGGCGGTGGTGGTGCTGGCGCTCGGCGGTGGCCCGGCGGCGGCACTCACCGCCGGGGCGGGTGGCGCCGCCGTCGCGGCGCTCGGGGCCCGTTGGGTTGTCGGCGGCGTCGCAGGCGACGGAGACGCCAGCGTGCTCGCCGTGGTGCGGGCCTCCCAGGTGCAACTGGCGCTGATCGCGCTGTCCTCGCTGGACCTGGTGGTGGCCCGACTGGTGCTCGACGGCGACGACGCCAGCCGGTATGCGCTGGCCGCCGTCGCGACCAAGATCGCATTCTGGCTGCCGCAAGCCGTCGGGGTGGTGCTCTATCCGCGGATGGCCGTGGCGTCGCGGCAGGCACTACGCGAGGCGATGCTCGTGTTGACCGTGCTCGGCGCCGTGGCCGTCGCGGGCGCGGCGGTGGCGGCACCGCTGGCGCCGCTGCTGGCGGGCGCTGGGTACGCACCGATCACCGGTGTGCTGTGGGCGTTCGCGCTGCACGGTGCGGTGCTGGCGCTGCTACAGGCGGCGTTGCTGACGGCCATCGCGGCGGACCGGACGGCGCTCGCGCTGATTGCGTGGGGCGGCCTGGCGGTGGAGGTGGTCGCGATGCTCGGGTTCGCCCGCTCGGTGTCCACGCTGGTGACGACGGCGGTGATCTGCGCGGCACTGACCACGGCGCTCGTCACGGTCGTCGTGGCGCGTGATGTAGAGAAGGCGGTGCCGGCTCCGACCGAAGGGTGACACCCCCTTCGCACCACAGGAGCAAACAGATGACCACCATCACCGCCACCCGTCGCGCCCGCCTGCGCAGCATCGCCGCCGTCGCTGCCGGAATCGTCGTGGGCGCCGTGCTGTCCACCGTCGCCGACCAGATCTTGCATCTGACCGGCTTCTACGGCGACTGGGGCCAGGCCGACCACCGCGATCACGTGTTCGTCGTCGCGCTCGCCTACCGCACGGCGTTCAGCGTGCTCGGCGGGTACGTGACGGCGCGGCTGGCGCCGTCGAACGGGCGTGGGCACGCGTTCGCGCTGGGCGTGGCCGGCACGGCGTTGTCGCTGGCCGCGGCGATCGCGACGATTCCGATGGACCTGGGCCCGGCGTGGTATCCGATTGCGCTGGTGCTGGTGGCGCTGCCGGCCAGTGTGCTGGGCGGGCGGCTGGCGCGCTGACGGCGCCGACCCGACGAGCGACGGTCGGTGCTCCAATGCGCCGACCGTCGTCCCGGTCTCTCTGTACCCGCAACGTTGTCGACTCACACATGGTCACGCGAGGGATTCCGGCGCCGAGCATCCGATCAGCGGACGGCGCCGGCCGCGACGATCGTTGCGTGTGTCGCCAGGAGGTTGTTTACCTCTTGTTGAGGTTGATCTGCTCGGTCGGCGCGTCGACCCAGTCGCCCGGCGAGCGCGTAGCGCCACCGGCGGGCGGAGCGGGCGCCGCGTAGTGCGCGCCCTGACCGCCCCCGCGGCCGCCGCGGAAGCCCAGGAAGAACCCGGCGATCAGCAGCAACAGGCCGAGCAGACCCAGGATGATCGGCAGCGTGCGGCCGTACAGCGACAGCTTGTCGTTGCCTTCCTTGGCCTTGCCGATCTGGTAGTCGACGGTGTTCTCGTCCCAGGTGAGCGTCGCCTTGAGCACGGTGACGTCGGGCTTGTTGGGATCGCGGGCGTAGTACTGGTGCAGCTGCTCGGCGCCCTTGACGATGACACCCGTCTTGGGCTCGACCCAGACATCGCGCACGTTGGTGTAGTACCGGGTCATGGTGACCGGGTCGGTGCCCGGCAGGCCCCACTTCTCGGCCGGCAGCGACAGCTTGTTGGTGGGGCTGTTGACGACCTTGGACAGGTCGGTTACCGGGATCGTGTGCTGGAAGTGGTACACCGGCGTGCCGTTGACCTCGGTCTCCTCGACGAAGTTGATGTCGAAGGCCTGACGGGCGTTGAGGTCGAAGAACTGGTAGGTCTTCTGCTCGGTGTCGAACGGGAAGCGCCACAGCAGCCCGGTGTGGCTGACATCCTCGGCGGGCTGGTCCGACTGGATCTGGATCGAGCCGATCGGATCTTCGAGGCCTTCGCCGGTCTTGCGGTCGAGGGTGACGCGGTCGATGATCGCGGACAGCAGGCCGGTGTCGCCCTGGCGGTCGGTGCGGCGCAGCGTCTGGCCGGCCTGCACGGTGATCTTCTTGCTGTCGGAGGGATCCTCGACGGTGAGGAAGCGCTGCGAGACGAGTGGGACGTTCTTGTTGACTTCCAGCTTTCCGGGGCCGGTCAGCGTCCGGGAGTCGAGCACCTCACCGCCCTCGGCCGGCGTGTCGGCGATCGTGGTGACCTCGAGGTCGAGCGGAGTTTTGGCGAGCTTGCCGTACGTGTACGTCGGGATGAGTATCGCGACAACCAGGAGCAGTGCTCCGATGCCGACCAACGCACATGCAAGTGTGCGCTGCGACCCCGATTGTCCCGCCATCCCATACTCCTCAATACGCCGACCCGATGACATCGTCTGGCAGACAGTAACAGCAGCACCAAGGTACTTGGCAGACTGAATCGCAGTTACAGTATCGAGAATGGGAGTTCAACGCTGACGGTCGTAGCGCGGGCGATTCGTCCGGTTCCCATGGTGCGTAGCTTCGTCCCGGCGCTGGAAGGGCTGCGGGCATTCGCAGCCCACGGTGTGCTCGTCACCCACGTTGCCTTTCAGACCGGCGCCACGTCCGAGCCGGTGCTCGGGCGCGTGCTGGGCCGCTTCGACATGGCCGTCGCGGTCTTCTTTGCCCTGTCGGGTTTTCTGTTGTGGCGTCCGCACGCGACGGCGGCGCGTGGGATTGCCCCAGCACCGTCCGTTTTGCACTATTTTGCGCACCGTGCCGCTCGAATTTTGCCGGCCTACTGGCTGGTAGTAATTGCCGTTCTGGCCTTGCTTCCGCACGCGGCCGGAGATTGGCGCGTGCTCGTCGCGAACCTGGGACTGGTTCAGGTGTTTGTTCCGCTCACGCTCACCGAGGGCCTCACGCAAATGTGGAGCCTGTCGGTCGAGGTGGCCTTCTACGTTGCGCTGCCGTTCCTCGCGCTGGCGTGCGCGTGGCTGCGTGCGGCGCGGGCGCGCTGGCGGGTGCCGTTGCTGCTCGCGGTGGGGTTGTGCTGCCTGGGATGGGCGTTCGTCCCGATTCCCACACCGGACGGCATACATTCCGACAGCTGGCTGCCCGGCTATCTGCCCTGGTTCATCGCGGGGATGGTGCTCGCAGAGTGCGCGGTGGCGCCGGCGCCGGGCCTGGTGCGGCTGGCGAATCGGCGGTTGTGGATGACAGCGGTTGCGTTGCTGGCCTTCGGCTTGTCGGCCACCGACCTTGCCGGGCCGGAAGGGTTGACGCGTCCGGAGCCGTGGCAGTACGCGGTGAAGATTGTGCTGGGTGCCGTCATTGGGTTCGCCCTGCTGGCGCCGCTGACGCTGGCCCCGGACGGCCGGCGGCACCGTGTGCTCGAGCATCCGTTCGTGCTCACCCTCGGGCGTTGGTCGTACGGCATTTTCATTTGGCATCTCGCGGTGCTGGCCGTAGTTTTTCCGGTGTTCGGAATTGTTCCGTTCACCGGAGAATTCGTGATGGTGCTCGTGCTGACGGTGGCACTGACCATTCCGGTGGCGTCGGCGAGTTATGCGCTCGTCGAGGATCCGGTACGCCGCTGGGTGAAGTCGCATATTTAGCTTATCCAACAAAATGTATGCTGCGAGATAACTACGCGGATGCGACGATATGGCCCGCGGCACCCGTATCCGATTTGTTATCGAATTCGAGCCGAACCAATCGACCTTATTCGAGAGATCGCAATTCTGGGCCACTCGGTGGTGATGCGACGCGGACGCTCGTGGGCATGTCCGATTCGGTGATAGCGTCCGCCCGCAACGGACCACACCGGCGCGAGGGGGAATCTCGTGGTCGTTCCACACGCCGTGCCCACACCGGCACCTTCGCCGCGGCGCAACACCGTCCTCGCGGTCGCCTGGATGTGTCTGCTCGAAGCGCGTCCGATTGTTCAGTTGATGTTTGCGCTGCGGTTCCTTGCCGGCGGTGCCCTCTGCTCGCACGGCAATGTCGGGGTCGGTTTTTGTGGCGGGCTCGCGGCGTGGCTGTCCGCAGCCGTGTGCGCCTATCTCTGGAACGGATGCTCGGATCTGGACGGCGATCGCATCAACGGGTCCACTCGGCCGTTGGCGGCCGGTCGGCTCTCGGTGCGCACGGCGCTGTCGGTGGCAGGCGCGCTCGCCGTCACGAGCGTGGCCTTGACCTGGTGGTTCGTGCCCGCATGTACGGCGCACACGGTCGCATTGCTGATCTTGGGGTATGCGTATTCGTTCGGCCGCCGGGCGCTGAAGACGACGCCGCTGGGTGTGCTCGTCGCTGCGCTGCTGATCGGGCTGCTCAGCTATGACGCCGGGCGGGTCGCCGCCGGCGGTGGCTGCAGCGCGGAGTTGTTGGTCTTCGCGGTCGGCGCAACGCTGTGGACCGTCGTCGGCGCCGTGGTGAAGGACCTCGACCAACTGCCGGGAGATCTCGCTTCCGGGCGTCGTCCGCTGATCTCCCGGATGCCGTACTCATGGGTGCGCAACGGGGTGTCGGTGGTCGCGCTGACGGTGGCGCTGGGTGTGGCGGGGGCCGTCGCGGCGACCGGCGTGCCTTTACTGGCCAGTGCTACAGCACTGTTGGTCGGCGTGGCCGCATTTGTTGTCGGCATGCCGCCCCAGCTCGTCTCGACCACTTCCGAAGCGCGAAACAGACCCTATTTTGCCTATATGTACACGCAATATGGAGTGCACATCGGTGCGCTTGCCGAGCGCACGCTGCTCTGAACGATTCATACCCGGCACATTGCGCGGGGCGTCTGTAGTATGACGGCCACGATGTTGGGGGAGGAATCGGTGACCTCGCGAAACGTATGGCGCTCACGGATTGGGCCTGCTGTCGAGCGCAGAACAGATTCAATTGTCAACGAGTACGTGAAACGGCTTGCCGAGATTCGGAGCCCGCTGCTGCGGCCGGATGTCACGGAGGCCGTCGTCGCGAACGCGCGCTCGATCCTGCGCGAGCTCGTGAGCGGCGAGCGGACCGTCGACCCTTTCCTGAGCCAGCGGATCGGCCGGGCCCGGGCGTCGTCGCGCGTGCACCCGGTGGATTCGATTCGGGCGGCGATGCTGTTGTTCGAGACGGTGCTGCCGGTGCTCGGTAGCGAGCTGCGCGCGGCCCGATGTCCGGAGTACCTCGACGATGTCGTCGCCGAGCTGAACGACGTCGTCTACGGACGCGTGCTGTCGGCGGCGACGCCGTATCTGGACACGTTGCTGCGGCAGGTCTACGAGTCGCATCACTACGAGCGCAGGCGCATCGCGCGCGATCTGCACGACCGCACCGCACATGCGATCGCGCTCGCCCAGCAGCAACTGGAGCTGCGCACCCTGGATCTGTCCCGCGACGACACCGAGCGTGCCGATCAGCGTCTCGAGGTGCTGAGCGACGTCCTCGTCGAGGCGATGGAGATCGTGCGGGAGCTGGCCGGGGAGCTGGGCCAGTCGCCCACCCGGGACGGCTTCATGCCCGCTCTGCAGCGCTACGCGCAGACCGCGTCCGGCCCGGGCATCGATGTGCACGTGTCCGGGCGCGGCGATTTCGAGTCCATCCCGGTATTGATCCGCGACGAGCTCTATTTCGTTGTGCGGGAGGCGATCCGCAACGCCAGCGCACACTCGAGCAGTAGTCGCGTGAGCGTGGTCGTCGAGTTGTCGGACGGCGCGTTCGAGGCCAGCATCGAAGACAGCGGCAAGGGTTTCGATCCGGCCATCGTGATCGAGGCCGAGCGCGGTGCGGGCAGCGGGCTCACCTCGATGCGCGAACGGATGGAGCTCTTGGGGGGTACGTTGGAGATCTCCAGTTCACCTGCGCGCGGAACTCGGGTAACCGCGTTCGCACTTCTCTAGCCACGTCAGTTGTTTCGAGGGGGAGCCGTGGCCGCCGAGCAGGCACCGCGTTTCAAGATCGTCGTCGCGGACGACCATACGTTGTTCCGTCAGGGTCTCGTCGAAATCCTTTCGCACGAACCGGATTTCGATCTCGTCGGAGACGGCGCGTCGGGCCCGGACGCCGTACTGCTGGCCGAGGAGCACCAGCCCGCGGTCTGCCTGCTCGATGTGGAGATGCCCGGCGAGGGCCCGGTGGCCACGATCCGTAGCATCCGCGCCGTCTCACCGGCCACCCGCGTGGTGGTGCTGTCCATGCACGCGAGCATCGATCTGGTGC
The DNA here is from genome assembly GCA_936936565.1 of uncultured Nocardiaceae bacterium. GTDB lineage: Bacteria > Actinomycetota > Actinomycetes > Mycobacteriales > Mycobacteriaceae > CAKZIX01. Next base: position 105,932 of record CAKZIX010000028.1, read on the forward strand.
AGGAGCTCACCTCGTCGGGCGCCTCCGCCTACCTATCAAAAAACGTTGGCCGCGAGGAGCTTTGCGCCGGCATCCGGTCGGTGATCGCGGACGGGCACATGGTGATGTGGTACGTCCCGCGCCAGGCCATGCCGGCACCTGCCGAAGCGGGCGCCACCAAGCTGACCGATCGTGAGCTGGAGATCCTGAAGCTGGTGTCCGGTGCCCTGAGCAACGCGCAGATCGCGGCGGAGTTGTTCGTCAGCGAGGCCACGGTGAAACGGCATCTCACCCGCATGTACGCGAAGTTGCACGCGCGCTCGCGGCTGGATGCCGTCCACCGTGCGGTGGCGCTCGGACTGCTGGGCGCCCCGCGCAACCACTGAGCCGGATCACCCGATGCGCGCGCCGACCTGGGCTTCCAGCCGATCGGCAACGGTGCGCACGGCCGACAGTTCGGCGAGCTCGCCCTGCAGTACCCGCGCCCGATCCCGGAATTCGGTGCTGCCGAGCACCTTCTCGACGGCCTTGCGGATGCGCTTGGGCTTCGGCGCGCCGCTGCGCAGGTTCACGCCCACCCCCGAGTAGGAGACCAGCGCGGCGATGTCCTGCTTGCCTTCGCTGTCACCGGCGCACACCAGCGGCACACCGTGCGTGAGCGCGAAGTGCACACCGCCGTAACCGCCGTTGGTCACCATGACGCTCACCTTGGGCAGCAGGTCGGCGTACGGGATGAACTCCGCGACACGGGCGTTGGCGGGAACGGGCTCGGTGTACGCCTTACCACCCGTCGTCACCACGACCAGGACGTCGGTGTCGGAGAGTGCCTGCAGGGTCGGCGTGACCAGGCGCGCGAAGTCGCCGTTGTCGATGGTGCCCTGGGTGACCAGCACGACCGGCTTGCCGGAGTCCAGCTCGTCCCACCACGGCGGCGGCGTGAAGCCGTCCGGGCGTGGGGGAATCACCGCGCCGACGAAGCTGAGCTTGCCGGGCGGCAGGTCGCGGCGGGGGAACTCGAACGACGGACAGGTGAGCTGGAAGATCGCGTCGGCGTGCAGCGAGCCGTCCATCAGGAATGTGTTCAGGTCACCGGCGCCGGCCTCGCGCAGCTTGTCCTCGAAGGTGCGCTGGCAGGGCTTGAAGATCACCGAGCGAACCAGTCCGCGCAGCGCGGCGTCGCGGGCCCGCCCGAGCGCGGTGCGTCCGGGACGCAGCCCGAGCCCGATCGGCGGGGTGTCGCGACTGGTGACGTACACCGGCAGCACCCCGGCCATGAAGGCGGGCGGGCGCTGCGCGCGCGGCAGCGCGACCATCGGCAGGGCGCCGCAGAAGGCGGATTCGACCAGCACCGCGTCCACGGTGCCGGCATCGAGCAGCGCGCGCAGCGCGGCGTACTGATGGGGAATGGGGTTGGAGAACAAATTGTCGATGTCGTAGCGGAGTTTGGCGAGCGGCTTTTTGGTGGTCCGTTCCGGAAAAGCGGCATCGAGATCGTTTCCGTCGAAATCACAGGCGGCCGGCAAGGGGATATGTTCGGCGCCGGTGGCGGCGACGTGACCGGAAAATCGGCTGCCTGTCAACACCTGGACGCGATGGCCGCGGCGCACCAGTTCGGCGGCAATCGGCAGCATCGGCCCGAGGTGTCCGATGATCGGCGAACTGCACAACACAAAATGACCCATTGGCGCAGAATATGCTGCGGCGCACTAGGTCTGGAAGCGTCTAAACGGATGGTCGCGTGCGGAAGATCCGCATGCGCCGGGGTTGGGCGCGACCATCTGGGCCACTTCGGACCGTCGTCCTACGATCGATTCCGGATTTCACGAATCGACGTGGGCCGGGGGAACACACGCCTGGCTTTCGAGAAATTGGCGCAGGTGATCATGGCGATTCAGGCAATTGCTCCCTATGTTTTGCCCGATGTGGACCAATTGCCACCGAACAAGGTGGCTTGGGAGCTCGATTCCACGCGGTGCGCGCTGCTGATTCACGATATGCAGCGCTATTTTCTGGAACCGTTTGCCGAGGCGCAGTGGGCGATCGTCGACAAGATTGCCACGCTGCGCAAGCACGCCGAGGCGGCCGGAGTGCCGGTGATCTTCACCGCGCAGCCCGGGCATCAGGAGCGCGCCGAACGTGGCCTGCTCTACGACTTCTGGGGCTGGGGCCCGGGCGCGGGCACCGACATTCCGGTGGAGCTGAACCCCGAGGATGCCGTCGTGGTGACCAAGCGCCGCTACAGCGCCTTCCACGGCACCGAACTGCTGGAACTGCTTGCCCAGCAGCGCCGCACGCAGCTGATCGTCTGTGGCGTCTACGCTCATATCGGTTGTCTGGCAACGATTCTCGATGCGTTCATGCACGACATCCAGCCCTTTGCGGTGGCCGATGCGATGGGCGATTTCTCCGCCGAGCACCATGTGGCCGCGCTGGGACACATCGCGACCCGCTGCGGCGTGGTGACCACGACGGCCGACGTGCTGCGAGGGTTGGAGCGCGGGTGAACGCGCTGGGCGGGCGCGTCGCCGTCGTCACCGGTGCCGCGCGCGGGATCGGGGCGGCCGTGGTGGCCGCGTTGCGCGACGAGGGCGCGGTGGTCGCCGCGCTGGATTGCGACGAGGCCGCGCTGGTGGCCGAACATCCCTACCCGGTGGACGTGGCCGATCCGGATCAGGTCGAACGTGTCTGCGCCCGAATCGAATCCGAGCTCGGTCCGATGGACATCCTGGTGAACGTGGCCGGCGTGCTGCGCACCGGCCGGGTGGTCGACCTCGATCGCGCGGACTGGGCGGCGACCTTCGCAGCGAACACCTCCGGCGTCTTCCACATGTGCCGTTGTGCGGCACGCAGCATGCGCGGGCGTGGCGGTGCCATCGTGACCGTCGGATCGAATGCCGCCGAGGTACCGCGGATCGGCATGTCCGCCTATGCGGCGTCCAAGGCGGCCGCCGCGCAGTTCACCAAATGCCTTGGGCTGGAGCTGGCTTCGGACAACGTTCGGTGCAACGTGGTGTCCCCGGGCGCCACCGACACCGACATGCAACGCGGATTCTGGACCGGGCCCGACGGCTACGCCCGCGCCGTGGCCGGCGACCCGGACACGTTTCGGGTCGGAATTCCGCTGGGCCGGCTCGCCGCGCCCGACGACGTCGCCGCGGCGGTGGCGTTTCTGGTGTCCGACCGCGCGCGGCACATCACCATGCAGAACATCTACGTCGACGGCGGCGGCTCGCTGCGTTGACATCAGCTGGAGGGGTCATGACATTTCCGGCCGACTGGGTGACGCCGTGGCCGGCGCAGACCGCCGCGCACTATCGCGCCGCGGGCGTGTGGAACGGCACCACGTTCGGTGCCGTGCTCACGGAATCGGCTGCGCGCCATGGTGATCGGGTTGCCGTGCGAGATGCCGTGCGTAGCTGGACCTACCGGGAGCTGAACACCGACGCACATCGGCTCGCGGCCGGGTTGCACCTGTCGGGACTGCGCGCCGGGGACCGGGTGCTGGTACAGCTGCCCAACATCGGCGAATTCGTGGTGGTGCTGTTCGCGCTGCTGCGCCTGGGCGCGGTGCCGGTGCTCACCCAGCCCGCGCACCGCGATCACGAGGTCGGGCAGCTGGCCGCCCAGAGCGAAGCGGTGGCCTACATCGTGCCCGACGTGCACTTCGGCTACGACTTCCGAGCGCTCGCGGCCCGGATCGCCGCGCGCACGCCGAGCTTGCGCCACGTGTTCGTGGTGGGCGAGCCGGGGGCGGCCCGCGCGCTGTCGCAGCTGTACGCCGACCCGGCCTACCTTGCCACGCCGCAGCCGTCGGACATTGCGCTGCTACAACTTTCGGGTGGCACCACGTCGGTGCCGAAGCTCATCCCGCGCACCCACGACGACTACGCCTACAGCGTGCGGGCCAGCCTGCAGGTGTGCCCGCTGGGGCCCGACGACGTCTACCTGTGCGTGCTTCCGGTCGCGCACAACTTCGCGCTCAGCTCGCCGGGCGTGCTCGGCGCCCTGTATGCCGGTGCGACGGTGGTACTTTCGCCGACGCCCAGCGTGGACGACGCGTTCGCGCTGATTGCCCGGCATCGCGTCACAGTGACGGCAGTGGTGCCGCCGATCGCCATGCTCTGGCTGGGGGCGGCGCGCGACACCGGCTTCGACCTGTCCAGCCTGCGGGTCTTGCAGGTGGGCGGTGCGCGGTTCAAAACATCTGCGGCCGAGGAGGTTTCGGACGTACTGGGCTGCCGGCTGCAGCAGGTGTTCGGGATGGCCGAGGGCCTGGTCAACTACACCCGGCTCGACGATCCCGACGAGCTGGTGGTGCAGACCCAAGGGCGCCCGATGTCGGAGCTGGACGAGGTGCGCATCGTGGACGACGACGATCGCCCGGTGCCCGACGGTGCACCGGGGCACCTGCTCACCCGCGGGCCGTACACCATCCGGGGCTACTTCCGGGCGCCCGAGCACAACACCCGCGCGTTCACTGCCGACGGCTTCTACCGCACCGGCGACATCGTGCGCCGGCTGGCCTCCGGGCATCTGATGGTGGTCGACCGCGCCAAGGACGTGGTGAATCGCGGCGGCGAGAAGGTGCCCAGCGAAGAGGTGGAGGAACACCTCATCCGGCACCCCAAGGTGTCGGACACCGCGATCGTCGCCGAACCGCACGACATCTTAGGCGAGCGCGTGTGCGCATTCGTCGTTTCGCATGCGGAATCACCGAAAGCCAAAGAGCTCAAGGTTTTTCTGCGTGACAGTGGCTTGGCGGCGTACAAAATCCCGGAGCGTTTCGAGTTCGTCGAGGCGCTGCCGCGCACCGCCGTCGGCAAGATCGACAAGAAGGCGCTGCGGGCCCGGCTGGCCGCTGGACGACATTCCGCGACCGACGCGAGTGCCCGATTTGTCGGTAACGTTGGCGAGCGATGACAGTGACACAACTGTTGGGGGCTCCATGAGCACGTTGGTGGTCGATCCGGAGGCAGCTTCGGACGAGAAGGCCAAGGACGAGTCGGGAGGTTTGGGCGTCGTCCTCGGTCCGGTGAAGACGCAGCTGGCGGTCGCGGCCGTGTTTCAGCTGCTCGGCACGGTGGCCGGGCTGGCGCCGTACGTCGCGGTCGTCGAGATCGCGCGCGAGTTTCTGGGCACCGGCGCGGTCGACCGGTCCGTCGTGTGGACGTGGGTCGCCGTCGCCGCAGTCGGGTTCGTGCTGAGCACGTTCAGCTCGGCCGCCGGGTACTCCATCAGCCACGTCGCCGACGCCAACGTCGGGCTCTCGGTGCGGCGCCGGTTGGCCGCACATCTGGGCCGGGTGCCGCTCGGCTGGTTCGGCGAGCGCAGCTCGGGCCGGGTCAAGCGCGCGCTCACCGACGACGTGTCCGCCGTGCACCATGTGGTCGCCCACGTCGTCAACGACCTGGTCGCGGCGGTGGTCACGCCCGTCGTGGCCCTGGGTTATCTGTTCTGGCTGGACTGGCGGCTGGCGCTGCTGTGCCTGGCGCCGCTGCTCGCCTGGTTCGGGCTGGTCGCGATCATGATGCGCGACGAGAGCGCGCGGGTCGCGGCCTGGAACGCCGAGCTGGACAAGGTCAACTCGGCGGTCATCGAATTCGTCGACGGCATCGCCGTGGTCAAGGCCTTCGGGCAGGCCGGCGCCGCGCAGGCGCGCTACCGGCGTGCCGGCGACGATCTGGCGGCCTTCCTGGCCGCCGCGTCGAAGGGCACCCGCAGCCTGGACGCACTGGCGTCGCTGGTGATTTCGCCGCCGCTGCTGCTGTTGGTCGCGCTCGGCGGCGGGGTCTGGCTCGACGTCGATCCGGCCGAGCTGGTCGCGTTCGTGATGCTGGCGGTCGGGTTGGGCGGTCCGGTGCTGGCGCTGGGCTTCGGCGCGGTGGCCATTCAGGCCGCCACCGACGCCGCCAAACGGCTCGCCGAACTGCTGGCCACGCCCGAATTGCCGCGCCCGCGCACCCCGGTGGCGCCGGTCGGCGCGCGGGTCGAGTTCGATTCGGTGCGCTTCTCCTACGACGGGCGCAGCACCGTGCTCGACGGCATCGACCTGACGCTGGAACCGGGCACCGTCACCGCGCTCGTCGGCGCCTCGGGGTCCGGCAAGTCCACGCTGGCGCGGCTGCTGCCGCGGTTCTGGGATGTCGACGCCGGCGCGGTCCGCATCGGCGGGGCCGACGTTCGGGAGCTGTCCGAGCAGGACCTGTACCGCCAGGTCGGCTTCGTATTCCAGGAAACGTCGTTGCTGCGCACCAGCATTCGCGACAACATCGCGCTGGGCCGGCCCGATGCCTCGGATACCGACGTGCTCGCCGCGGCCGCCGCGGCGCAGATTCACGACCGGATCATGGCGCTACCGCGCGGCTACGACAGTGTGATCGGCGCCGACGCGCGGCTGTCCGGTGGTGAGGCGCAACGGGTTTCGATCGCCCGCGCGCTGCTCGCGAACGCCCCGGTGCTGGTGCTGGACGAGGCCACCGCCTTCGCCGACCCGGAATCCGAAGCGGCCGTGCAGGATGCGCTGTCGCGCCTGGTGGCAGGGCGCACTCTGCTGGTGATCGCGCACCGGCTGCACACCATCCGCGGCGCGGACCGCATCGTGGTGCTGTCCGGCGGAAAGATCGCCGAATCCGGCCGTCACGACGAATTGGTCTCCGCCGGTGGACAATACGCGCGGATGTGGCACGCCCAGACGCCTCGCGACAAGGGGGAGCAGTCGTGATCCGCAAGCTGTACCGCATCATCGACCCGGCCGATCGCCCGCGGTTCCGGCGCTGGATCGGCGCGATCGCCGTCTTCTCCGTGCTGCAGGGCATCTGCGTGCTGCTGCTGGTCGCGGTGCTGCGCCCGTTCCTCGACGGCGACCGGGACGCCGCGCTCGGCTGGCTCGGCGTGTTCGCCGCCGTCACCGCGGCGACCTGCGCCGTCTACTACTGGCAGGCCATGCTCGGCCAGCGGATCGGCGACGATCTGCTGCTCGGCATGCATCACCGTGTCGGCGATCATCTGGCCCGGCTGCCGCTGGGCTGGTTCGGCACCGACCGCATCGGCCGGCTCACCCACTCCATGTCGCAGGGCACCCAGAACATCATGGGCGTGCCCGCCCACCTGATGCAGCCGGTGGTCAGCGGTGCGCTCACCCCGGCCGTCGTCGCGGTCGGCATGTTCGTCTTCGATTGGCGGCTCGGGATCGCGCTGCTGGTGGCGGGCGCCGTGCTCGTCGTCGTGCACAACTGGTCGCAGGACGCGATCGCGCGCACCTTCGGGGTGCTCGACGCCGCGGCCGTCGAGGCGGCCAGCCGAGTAGTCGAGTTTGCGCAGCGTCAGCCGGTGTTGCGGGCATTCGGCCGCACCGTCGACGGCAACAAACTGCTCGACGACGCCGTGCTCGGGCAGCGTCGCGCCTACGACAAGGTCACCGGGGCGGTTGTGCCCGCGCTGATCGCGTTCTCGGTGGCGGTGCAGGCCGCGTTCGTCGCGCTGATCGCCGTCGGCGTGTCGCTGGCCCTCGGCGGCTCCCTCGATGCGGCCGAGCTCATCGCGCTGCTCGTGCTGGTCACCCGGTTCGTCGGGCCGCTCATCGAAATCGTGGATCACGCGGCCGCGCTGCGGATGGCGGCCGACGACATCGACCGCATCGACGAGGTCCTCGCCGTCGAGCCGTTGCCCGAGGGCGGGGTCACCGCGGTATCGGCGCCCGGCCAGGTCGAGTTCGACAACGTGTCGTTCGGCTACGGTGACCGTCAGGTGCTGCGCGACATCCGCTTCACTGCCCGGCCCGGCACCCTCACCGCGATCGTCGGGCCGTCGGGCGTCGGCAAGACCACGCTGCTGCGGCTGGCCGCCCGATTCTGGGACGTCGATTCCGGCGTGGTCCGCGTCGGCGGCGCCGACGTGCGCGACCTCACCACCGAGGCGCTGATGAGCCAGCTTGCGCTCGTGTTCCAGGACGTCTACCTCTTCGACGACACCATCGAAGCCAACATCCGCATCGGGCGCCCGGACGCGACCGGCGAGCAGGTGCGCGCGGCGGCGGCGCTGGCCCGCGTAGACGAGATCGTGCAGCGGCTGCCCGACGGCTGGAACACCCGCGTCGGCGAGGGCGGTGCGGCGCTGTCCGGCGGTGAGCGGCAACGAGTTTCGATCGCCCGTGCCCTCGTCAAGCAGGCGCCCGTGGTGCTGCTGGACGAGGCGACGGCGGCGTTGGACCCGGACAACGAAGCCGCGGTCGCCGACGCCATGCGGACCCTCGCCGAGCAGCGCACCCTGCTGGTGGTGGCGCACCGGCTGCACACCGTCGCGGCGGCCGACCAGATCTTGGTGCTCGACCACGACGGCGCCGGCGGTGCCACCGTGGTCGCCCACGGCACCCACTCCGAACTCATCGAACAACCCGGCCGGTACCAGGACTTCTGGCGGGAACGGGACAAGGCACAAGGGTGGCGGTTGGCGGTATGACGAATTCGGATACGCGTAAGTACGGGTTGCTCGCAACCCTGTATGTGAGCCAGTACCTTGGCTTTTCGTTCTTCGGCGTCGCACTGGTCGCCATCCTGCGCGAGCGCGGGGCGTCACTGGAACAGATCGCGGCGGTCGAAACCATCGGCATCATCTGGGTGCTGAAGCCCCTGTGGGCGCCGCTGGTCGACCGGGTGGGCTCGTACCGGCGCTGGCTTCTGGTGCTGCAACCGCTTCTCGGCCTCACGCTGCTCGTCGCCACCCCGCTGGACGCCGTGCGCGACCTCGGCCTGCTGCTGCTCATCTTCGGCGTGATCGCCGTGCTGTCGGCCACTCAGGACATCGCCACCGACGCGATCGCTGTCGGGATCCTCAAGTCCGCGCAGCGCGGCATCGGCAACGGCATCCAGATCGCCGCCGGCTACCTCGGCGGCGTGCTCGGCGGTGGCCTCACGCTGGTCGTATACGACCTGTTCGGTTGGGCAGCAGCGATTGTCACCCTCGCCGTCGCCACGGTGGCACCGATGCTGATGATCGCGCGGATGTCCGATGCCGACCCCGGCTCGGTCGCGCACGGCGACGGTGGCGCTACCGACGGTACCGTCGCCGCAGGCAGCGGCTTTGGTGTTGCGGGTGGTGCGGATGCCGCGGATGGCCGTCGCGGTGTTGCGGGTGATGCGGTCGCCGCCGATGGCCGACGCGGTGTTGCGGATGGCGGTCGTAGTGCCGGCGAGGCTCGAATGTCAGGTATCGCCGATGCGGCTGCCGTCAAGCCGAGTGTGTTGGGCGTCTTCCGGCGCCGCGAGGTACGGCGCTGGATGCTGATCGTGTTGCCGCCCTGCGCAATCGGGCTGTTCGGCGCGTACTCGCTGGTGCCGCTGGCGCTGGTGGACCGCAACTGGGAACTGCGTGAGGTTGCGATCGCCTCGAACGTCGTCGGCGGCCTTGTCGGCATCGCCGCCGGTCTGGCGGTGGGTGTGCAAACGTCCACCCGCAGCCGCCAGTCCGTACTCGTCGGCACCCAGCTCGCGCAGGTCGTCGTGATCGCGGCCATGGCGCTCGCCTGGCAGGCGGGATCTTCGGCGGCACTGTTCGTCGCGTCGATGGCCGTGCACGCCACCGTCGCCGCCAGCATGACCATCTTCTCCGCGATCACCATGGATCTGTGCGACAAGCACACCGCCGGAACCGATTACAGCGTGATCAGCAGCTTCGTGATGTTCCTCGCGATCGTCGGTGGCGTCGGCCTCACCGCCCTGGCCGGTGGCATCGGTTACACCGCCACCCTCGCCATCGGCGCAATCCTCGCGGCCGTCGGAGTGGTTGTCGCCGTGCGCATCTACCGCGACACCGCCGCCACCGCCGCCGAGCCAACTCCCGCCGCCGTGTGAGTTTCTGAACGGTGCCTACCGGGTGGCTCTGGCGGCTTTCGCTCGATCGGTCGTCACGCGCTCGGGTCTTGTGGTGCATGCTCGGTTGATCGTGTGAGCATGGTTCGCAGTGGGCGAGCTCGGGCGAAGGTTCCATCGGCAGCCCAAGCGGGTGTGGCTTTCGTTCCGTTGGTTCGAGCGAGTGTGGCTTTCGCTCCGCGGGTTCTGAGCGGGTGCGGCTTCGCTCCGCGGGTCTGAGTGAGTGCGGCTTTCGTTCCGTTGGTTCGAGCGAGTGTGGCTTTCGCTCCGCGGGTCTGAGTGAGTGCGGCTTTCGCTTCGTTGGTTCGAGCGAGTGTGGCTTTCGCTCCGCCGGTCTGAGCGGGTGCGCTCGCTCCGTTGGGTTTGAGCGGGTGTCGCTTTGCCCCGCTCGTCCGAGTGGGTGTGGCTTTTGCGCCGCTGGTCCGACCGAGTGCGGCTTCGCTCCGCGGGTCTGAGTGAATGGGCCTTCGGTCGATGGGCGACGGCTGGACGCCGCCCGTATGCGGACGGGCCGCGAGCGGGCGGTCGGATGCGGACGGTCGCGCGAGGCGGGGTGGTCGCGTGCGGAGGGTTGCGCGAGGCGGGATGGTCGCGTGCGGAGGACGTGCGGGCTCGGCCGGCGGTCTGCGGCGGCCGGCGGGCGAGCGGTCTGCGGCGCCTTGCTTTTCGAGGATTTCGAGGATTCGACTCACGTCTGGATGCGTTTGAATTCCGTCGAGCCGGGTAAATTCTGCCGTAGCCGCCTCTGTGCGCGGCGTCGGGTGAAATGTTGGCGGATTGTCCGTGTCGCGGGAAACATCCGAATTAATGGATAGCAAACAGTATCCCGTACCCCCTGGTGAGCCGAAAGTAGTAACACCTGAGAGCCGAAGGGCTAATGGTGGCTAACCTTGGGGCGCAGACTTACTTCGACGGTTGCCGATCGCCCTGAATGTCGGAAAACTCACCGGTAGCAGAATTAGATATTCAGCATGGGGTAAAGGGGTTGCTGGCAGTGCGTACCGTTACGCAAATCGAATCAATCAGCGCTCTGGCCGAGTGTGAAACTGTCGAAATTCAAATCTCGGAATTGCAGCTGGGTGATTCGCCCCGGCGCTCCGAGGATGCAGCTCATGTCCAGGCCTTGGCGGCCGTAAAGGCGCCGCTGCCACCGATTATCGTGCACCGCTCGACGATGCGCGTGATCGACGGCGCGCACCGGCTGCGCGCCGCACAGCTGCGTGGCGACACGACTATCGAGGTCAAGTTTTTCGAGGGCACGGCGCGCGCGGCGTTCGTACTCGCGGTGCGCCTGAACAGTGCGCACGGATTGCCGCTCACGTTGGCCGATCGGAAATCCGCGGCACTCCGCATCATCGAATATCATCCCGATTGGTCGAATCGCGCTATTGCGGCAGTCGCCGGTATTTCGGATAAAACGGTGGCTGCGCTGCGCGACGAATCGACGAGTGTGCCGCCGTCGGATCGAATGGGCCGGGACGGGCGTATTCATCCGCGCGATCGCGTGGACGGAAGAATTCGCGCCAGTGAAATCTTTGCCGAAAATCCGACGGCGTCGGCGCGTGAAGTGGCACGGGCCTCCGGAATTTCGCCGACGACGGCCAAAGATGTGCGGGCCCGTATGCGACGCGGCGAGCACCCGGTGCCCTCGCACCAGCGCGCCCGCGCGGGCGTGGTGGCCGCGCCGGTGCCGGCCACGGTTCCGGTGCGGCCGCAGGTGGACCGTCGCGCCGTCGTGAACCGGCTGCGTTCGGATCCGTCGATTCGTTTCTCGGAGTCCGGGCGCACGTTGCTGCGCTGGCTGGAAGCGCCGGGCGCCACCAATTCCGAATGGGAACAGATCGCACGCAATCTTCCCGGCCACTGCACCGACATGGTGGCCGACCTCGCCCGACTGGCCGCCGCCGACTGGGCCCGCTTCGCCAGCGTGCTGCACAACCGCAGCCAGCAGGCGAGCTGACGGCAACACCGGGCACGAATTCTTAGGGGAGGACTCATGGTGGCGGACGCATCGGCGACCCTCGAGGGCCGAAATGGGTTGCTGCAGCCGCGAATTCCGCGGCATCAGCAGGATCTGCTGGAATTGGTCGCCGAGTTGCTCGGGGAAGCGCCCGAGGAGATCGAGCCGACCGAAAATCTCGTCGAAACCGGTATCGACTCGGTAACCGTGATGCGGATCGTCGATGCCTGGACCCGGGGCGGGCTGGCGATCAAGTTCGCCGAACTTTTCGAGCGCCCAACCGTCGCCGATTGGTGGCGCCTGGTCGCGGAGCGCACGCCGGAGCACGCGTCGAAACCACCGGCGGCGCCCGTCGGTAATGCAGCGCCTGTGGACGAAGCGGCACCCTTCGAGCTGAGCCCGATCCAGCACGCCTACTGGGTGGGCCGCGGCGACGATCAGGTGCTCGGCGGCGTCGGGTGCCGCGTGTATCTGGAAATCGACGGCACCGACGTCGACCCCGACCGGCTGCACGCAGCGGTGCGCGCCGTCGCCGCCAGGCACCCCATGCTGCGAGTGCGGGTCCACGCGGACGGCACCCAGCAGATCATGACGGAGACCGACTGGCCGGGCCTGACCGTGCACGACCTGCGCTTCTCCGGCGACAGTGCACCTGCGACGCCCGCCGCCGCCACGCGCGGCGCGAATGAACTTACGACGCACGACGACGATGTCCACGCGACGGGCGACCGCGTGCCGGGCGACGGCGAACTCCGCGCACCGGGTGACGGCGACGCCCACATTCCGGACGACACCGCCGCACTGACGGCGCTGCGTGCGCGCCTGTCGGCACGCAAGCTCGACGCCGAGCGCGGCGAGGTGTTCGACGTGCAGCTGTCGCTGCGCCCGGGCGGTGCCACCCGCCTGCACATCGAGCTCGATCTGCTGGTCGCCGATGTGCTGAGCTTCAACATTTTCCTCGATGATCTGGCTGCCGCCTATCGCGGCATGGACCTGCCCGCGCTCGGCTATTCCTTCCCGCGCTACCGGGCCGAACTGGCCGCCCTGCGCGCCGGTGAGGTTGCCGCCGATCGGGCGTACTGGCAAGACCGGCTTGCGGATCTGCCTGCGGCACCGGCACTTCCGCTTGCCGTGGAGCCGGAGCAGATCGGTGTGCCGCGGTTCGAGCGCATCGCGCGCTGGCTGCCGCCGGTGGCCTATGAGCGCCTGGGCGCCCGTGCCGCCGAGCATCGGGTGACGGTTGCGATGATGCTGGCGACGGCGTTCTGTGAGGTGCTCGGCCGATGGAGCAACACCTCGCGCATGTTGCTGAACGTGCCGGTGTTCGACCGCAAGCACCTGCACTCCGACGTGCCGGAGATGATCGCCGACTTCACCAACCTGGTGCTGCTCGACGTGGACCTGTCGGCGCCCGCGTTCGTGGAGCGGGTGCGTCGTACCCAGCGTCAGTTCCAGTCCGACATCTCGCACACCGCGTACTCGGGCCTGGACGTGCTGCGGGATCTGACCCGCCACGGTGACGGGCACGGGGGCGCGCCGGTGGTGTTCGCGGCGAACCTCAACAGCGGTGACCTGCTCGGCCGGGAGTTCCGGGACGCGTTCGGCGAGCTCGGGTTCATGCTGTCGCAGACGCCGCAGGTGTGGCTCGATCACCAGCTGATGGAGATGGACGGCGGGCTGTACCTGAACTGGGACTACGTGCCGGAGCTGTTCGACGAGGGTGTGGTCGAAGCCATGTTCGACGCGTATTGCGCAGTGCTGGAATGGCTTTCCGAAGGCGACTGGTCATCCCCGCCGCCGGTGGAGCTGCCCGCGAGCCAGCAGGTGGTGCGCGCCGTCGTCGGTGCCACCGAGCGCGCCGAATCCGGCGCCGTCCTGCACGGGGCGTTCTTCGCGCACGCGGCGCAGGCGCCGGATCGCCCGGCGCTGCTGTGGCTCGAGGGTGCGTTGAGCTACGGCGAGCTGGCGCAGTGGGCACTGAGAATCGCCGGTGGCCTGGTGGCGGCCGGGGTGCAGCCGGGCGATCTCGTCGCGGTGACGCTGCCCAAGGGTCCGAGCCAGGTGGCCGCCATCCTGGGCGTGCTGGCGGCGGGTGCGGCCTATGTGCCGTCGGGCATCGATCAGCCGGCGGCGCGGCGCGAGCGCATGTTCGCCGCCGCCGGGGTTCGGCACGTGGTCGCCGAGGGGGCCTGGCCCGCGGACGTGCGGGTGATCTCGCCGGCCGAGCCCGGCGGCGAGCCGCTTGCCGAAATCGTCGAAACAGTTTCGGCGGCAACGGCTTACGTGATTTTCACCTCCGGTTCGACGGGCCAGCCCAAGGGCGTGGAGGTGTCGCACCGCGCGGCCGTCAACACCGTCGAAGACATCAACGCCCGCTTCGGCGTCGGCCCGGACGATCGGGCCCTGGCGGTATCGGCCGCCGATTTCGACCTGTCGGTGTACGACATGTTCGGCCTGCTCGGTGCCGGTGGCGCGCTGGTGCTCGTAGACGAGGCCGATCGCCGGGAGGCGCCGCGCTGGGTGGAGCTGTGTGCGCGCTTGGCGGTGACGGTGTGGAACACCGTGCCGGCGCTGTTCGACATGTACCTGACGGCGGCCGAAGCCGCCGCAACCCCGGACCGGATCCGGCTGGTCCTCGTCTCCGGCGACTGGGTGGGCCTGGACCTGCCCGGACGCTACTACGCGCGATGTCCGCGCGGGCGGTTCGTCGCGCTCGGCGGCGCGACCGAGGCGGCGATCTGGTCCAACGCCTTCGAGGTCGCCCGTGTCGAGCCCGAATGGCGTTCCATCCCTTATGGTTTCGCATTGCGGAACCAGTGCTATCGAGTGGTCGACACGGCCGGGCGGGACTGCCCGGACTGGGTGGCCGGCGAGCTGTGGATCGGCGGCGTCGGCGTCGCGCAGGGTTACCGTGGCGACGCCGTCAAGACGGCCGACAAGTTCGTGCACCGGCAGGGCGGGCGCTGGTACCGCACCGGAGACCTGGGCCGGTTCTGGCCCGACGGCACGCTCGAGTTCCTGGGCCGCGCCGACCATCAGGTGAAGGTGCGCGGGCATCGCATCGAGCTGGGCGAGATCGAGGCCGCGCTCGAGGCGCATCCGGCGGTGACCCACGCCGTCGCGGGCACCGTCGGCGCCGGCCTGCACCGCAAGCTGGCGGCCGCGGTGGTGACCGATACCGGCGCCGACCTGGATGCCTGGCTGCGCGAGCGGTTGCCCGCGCACATGGTGCCGGAACGCTTCGCGCTGCTCGCCGCGCTGCCGTTGACCCCCAACGGCAAGGTGGATCGCAAGGCCGTCGCCGCGGTGCTCGCCGAGGTCGACGCCGCCGACACGGGTGCCGTCGAGCCGCCGCAGGGCCCCGTCGAAGAGCTGCTCGCCGAACTGTGGGCCGAGCTGCTGAACGTGGCTGCCCCCTCGCGCACCGACAATTTCTTCCGGGCCGGCGGCGACAGCCTGATCGGCACCCGGATGGTGGCGCGGCTCGGGCAGGCCGGGGTAGCCGGGGCGCAGCTGCGCGGCTTGTTCGCCAGCCCGACGCTGGCCGGGTTCGCCGCCACGCTCACCCTCGGCGCGCAGTCCGGCGGCATGCAGGCCGACCCGGCGCAGCGGCACGCGCCGTTCCCCGTCACCGAGGTACAGCGCGCGTATCTGCTCGGCCGCCGCCCGGAGTTCACACTCGGCGGCATCGGGTGTGCCTACTACGCCGAATTCGATTGTGCGGAACTGGATCTGGAGCGATTCACGGCCGCCTGGCAGACGCTGGTCGAGCGCCACGACATGCTGCGCGCAGTGTTCCGGGACAACGAGCACCAGCAGGTGCTGGAGACGGTGCCGCCGCTGCACATCCCGGTGCGCGACGGGGGCGACGTGGCCCAGATGCGCGAGCTGATGTCGCATCACACGTTCGAGCCGTCGCAGTGGCCGCTGTTCGACGTGCAGGGCGTGCGCACCGGGGACCGGGTGCGCATCGGGATCACCCTGGACAACCTGATCGTGGACGCGCTGTCGATCTTCCTGCTCTTCGACGAGCTCGACCGGCTCTACACCGACCCGGCGGCGCCGCTGCGCCCCGTCGGGGTCACGTTCCGCGACTACGAGATGAACAACCGGCCCAGCGCCGAGCAGGTCGCCGCCGCGCAGGAGTACTGGCTGGGCCGGCTCGACGAGCTCCCGCCCGCGCCGGAACTGCCGCTGGCGATCGATCCGGGTCGCATCGAGACCCCGCGCTTCGGGCGCGCCGAGACCGCCATCGGGCGCGCGGACTGGGACCGGATCGGCGCGCGGGCGCGCGAGTGCGAACTGACTCCGTCGGCGGTGCTGCTGGCCGCCTATGCCGAGGTGCTCGGCGCCTGGTGCACCCGTCAGGACCTGACGCTGGTGCTGACCACGTTCCAGCGCAACGCATTACACCCCGACGTCGACAACATCATCGGCGAGTTCACCTCGCTGCTGCTGGTGGCCTACCAGCCCGAGCGCGGCGCCGGGTTGGCCGCCAATGCGCGCCGGCTGCAGGAGCAGATGTGGCTCGGGCTGGATCACCACGCCGCGCCCGCCACCTGGGTGATGCGGGAGCTGGCCCGGCGCGCCGGCGTCGCCGAGATGAGCATGCCGGTGGTGTTCACCAGCGCGCTCGGGGTGGTCGAGGGCATCGAGGCAGTCAGTGACGGCGCCTACGGCGAGCTGGTGTATTCGATCACCCAGACCCCGCAGGTGCAGCTGGACCTGCAGGTGCGCGAATACGCCGACAGTGTCTCGGTGAGTTGGGATTTCGTCGAGGGCCTGTTCCCCGACGGTCTGGTGGAGCAGATGTTCGACGCCTACTGCGCCGCCCTGGAGTGGCTGGCGCAGACGGATTGGCAGCAGGACCTGCCGGTGCGGCTGCCGCGTCGCGAGCTGCCCCCGGTGACCCGCGTCGAGAGCGGGCGCGCGCTGCACACCGGCATGTTCGACTGGGCGGCCCGCGCGCCGCAGCGTCCGGCACTGGTCGGCGAGCACGGCGAAACCAGCTTCGGCGCGCTGGCCGAGTCGGCGTTGTGCATCGCGGGCGGCCTGGTGGCCGCCGGCGTGCACCCGGGCGACGTCGTCGGGGTGACGCTGCCGAAGGGGCCGGTGCAGCTCGCGGCGATCTACGGCGTGCTCGCGGCGGGTGCGGCCTACGTCCCGATCGGCGTGGATCAACCGGTGGGCCGGCGCACCCGGATGTTCGCTGCCGCCGGGGTGCGGGTGGTGCTGGCCGACACCGCGTCGGGCTGGCCCGGCGACGTGCGCGTCGTCGATCCCGCGCAGCCCGGCGGGCGGCCGCTGGACGCGCCGGTGCCGGTGCGCCCGCAGGATCCGGCCTACGTGATCTTCACGTCCGGTTCGACGGGCCAGCCCAAGGGCGTGCAGGTGCCGCACCGCGCCGCGCTGAACACCATCGAAGCGGTCAACGAGCGGTTCGGCGTCGGAGCCGAGGACCGGGCGCTGGCCCTGTCGGCGGCGGACTTCGACCTGTCGGTCTACGACGTGTTCGGGCTGCCGGGCGTCGGCGGCGCACTGGTGCTGATCGGCGAGGAGGACCGCAAGGAGGCGCCGCGCTGGGTGGCGCTGGCCGCGCGCTTCGGGGTCACCGTGTGGAATTCGGTGCCTGCCCTGTTCGACATGTATCTTACTGCGGCCGAAGGCAGTTCCGACGACATCCGGTTGGTGCTGCTGGCCGGGGACTGGGTGGGCCTCGACCTGCCCGATCGCTATCACGCGCGAAACCCGCAGGGCCGCTTCGTCGCCCTTGCCGGCCCGACGGAGACCGCCATCTGGTCGAACGCCTTCGAGGTCGACGCGGTGGACCCACAGTGGCGCTCGATCCCGTTCGGATTCCCGTTGCCCAACGTCGAGTTCCGGCTCGTCGACGCGCTCGGGCGGGACTGCCCGGACTGGGTGGCGGGCGAGTTGTGGATCGGCGGCGCCGGCGTTGCCGACGGTTATCGCGGTGACCCGGACAAGACCGCCGACAAGTTCGTCGACTACGACGGCCGGCGCTGGTACCGCAGCGGCGACCTGGGCCGGTTCTGGCCCGACGGCACCCTGGAATTCCTGGGTCGCGCCGATCATCAGGTGAAGGTGCGCGGGCATCGCATCGAACTCGGTGAGATCGAGGCCGCGCTGGAAGCCCATCCACTCGTGGAGCGGGCCGTCGCCGCGACGGTCGGCTCGGGAGCACACCGCGCCGTGGCGGCGGCGCTCACCGTCGCGCATCGCGGCGGCGAGCCGGCGACGGACGGCATGGCCGGTCTCGCGTCGGTGCTCGACGTGCGGGCGGACCGGCCCGCGCAGCCGGTGGACATCGAGTTGGAGGCCGCGCTGGTGGAGTCGCGGATCGCGGTGCTGCTGGCCGACGGTCTGGTCGCCGAGCTCAGCCCGGCCGACGAGATCGCCGAGCGACTCGGCGTCGTCGAGGAGTTCCGCAACCTGGTGCGGCTGTGGCTGGACTGGCTCGCCGATCGCGACGTGCTGGCCCGCGACGGGGTGCGCTTCGCGCCCGGCCCACGCTGGACAGCGGTCTGTGCACCGACGGTCTGGGACGCGAATGTCATTGCCGCACAGGGAACGTTGTTGGCCAGTGTGGCGCAGCGGCTGCTCGTGGCGGCACCGGAGTACACCGAGATCCTGCGCGGTGACCGTTCGGCGCTGACGCTGCTGGAGGATCCCGTGCTCGCCCCGGAGGCGCTGGTCACCGGCCAACCGGACGTGCGCGCCGCCCTGGCGCGGATCGCGCGGACCGTCGCCGGCATCGCCACCCAGCTGGGCCGGCCGGTCCGGGTCGCCGAATGGGGCTGTCGCACCGGCATGGCCGCCGAGCTGCTGCTCACCGAATTGCGCCGTGAGCAGGTGGATCTGACGCTGCTGGAAACCTCGCAGCGGTTGCTGGATCTGTGCGCGCAGCGTCTCGATCACCTGCCGCACACCACGACGGGGCGGGTGCTCGTCAACGGCGTGGTGCCCGACGACCTGCGCAACAGCTTCGACGTCGTGATCTCGGTGGTGGCCTTGCACCGCTACCGCGACACCGTCACCGGCGCGCTGGAGGCCGCCGAGCTGTTGGTGCCGCGCGGGCTGCTGATCGGCGTCGAGCACGCCGAGCTGGCGCCGATCGGGTTGCTCACCGCGGCGGTGCTCGAACGCGGCTTCGGAGCGGCGCGGCGCAGCCCGATGCTGGACCGGCAGCGCTGGACCCAGGTGTTGACCGCCGCCGACTTCGACGACGTGTCCGTGACCTGGGCGAGCGCGCCGACCGGCGGCGGCGCGGCGAGTACTGCGCCGGGGATCGGCAGCGTGGCTCCGGCGGCCGAGCGCCCCGACGACTCGGTGTTGCTGCTGCTGAGCGGTCGCACGGCGGCGGACCGGCCGGTGGTGGCGGTCGCCGATGTGCAGGCCGCGGTGCGCACTGAGCTGCCTGCGCACATGGTTCCGGAGCGGTTGGTGGTGCTGCCGCGGCTGCCGCTGTCGGCGCGCGACAAGGTCGATCGCGGCCGGGTCGCCGAACTGCTCGCCGCCGCCGGTGGCGACACCCAGGCCGGTGAACCGCCGCAGACCGAGACCGAGCAAGCGGTGGCAGACATCTGGGGCGAGTTGCTGTCCACCGCCGAAATCGGCAGGCACACAAACTTTTTCGCACTCGGCGGGGACAGTCTGACCGCCACCAACTTCGCCGAGGTGGTGCGCCGCCGCTTCGGGGTGATCTTGCGGTTGCGGCAGATGTTCGCCGAACCGACGGTCGCCGCGGTCGCGGACCTGATCGCGGCCCAGCTCGACGACTCGATGGAGGAGTTCACGCTATGACGGCTGCGCAGTTGATTGCCGAACTGGAACAGGCCGGCGTCTATCTCTGGGAGGAGTCGGGCCAGCTCCGATTCCGGGCCCCGAAGGGCGTCATCACCGCCGAGCGCCTGGCCACGCTCAAGGAGCTCAAGGACGACGTCCTCGTGGCGCTGCGCGATTCCGGGCTGCCGACGGTGACGGCCGATCCGGAGCGCGCGCTCGATCCGTTCCCGCTCACCGACGTGCAGACGGCGTACCTGCTGGGCCGCAGCCGCCGCTTCGCCTACGGCGGCATCGCCTGCCACATGTACGTCGAGGTGGACTATGCCGAACTGGACCCGGTGCGCCTCGAGCAGTCGTGGAACCGGCTGATCGGCCACCACGACATGTTGCGCGCGATCGTGCACGAGGACGGCTCCCAGCAGGTGCTCGCCGACGTGCCGCACTATGCGATTCACACCTACGACGTGCGGACCGAGACCACCGAAGGTGCGGCTCTGCATCTGGACAAGGTGCGTGACGAGCTCGGCCACCAGCAGATCGACACTGCGCAGTGGCCGCTGTTCGACCTGCGCCTGACCCGTGCGCCCGAGCGCTCGGTGCTGCACGTGTCCATCGACTTCCTGCTCGCGGACTGGGCCAGCATCCAGATGCTGCTCGACCAGCTCGAACAGATGCAGGTCGACCCGGATTACGCGTTGCCGCAGCATTCGGTGACCTTCCGCGACTATGTGCTCACCGAGCGCGGGATGCGCGATTCGGCGCAGTACCAGCTCGATCGCGACTACTGGATGGCGCGCATCGACGAGCTGCCGCCGGCGCCGGAGCTGCCGGTGACCACCCGCGAAGACGAGTTCCCGACGTTCGTGCGCCACGAGCTGCACATGGACGCCACGCGGTGGGGCGAATTCCGCAAGCGGGCCGGCGCGGCTGGTGTGACCGCCTCGGGTGCGGTGCTCGCCGCGTACGCCGAAGTGATCGGAATGTGGGCGCGCCGACCGGATTTCACGATCAACCTGACGCTGCTGAACCGGCTGCCGCTGCACGACGACGTGGCCACGCTGGTCGGCGACTTCACCTCGGTGACCATGCTCGAGGTGCGCCCGCAGGGAGCGGTGACGTTCGCGCAGCGGGCGCAACGGCTGGGCCAGCAGCTGTTCGACGACATGGATCACCGCTTGTTCACCGGCATCGAGGTGATTCGCGAGGTGGCGCGCCGGCGCAGCCAGGGCGAGGCGCTGATGCCGGTGGTGTTCACCGGATCCATCGGCGCCGAGCAGGGCAGCACCGAGAAGTCTTTGGGCACTTTGAGTTACGGCATCAGTCAGACCCCGCAGCTGTGGATCGACTGTCAGGCGCTCGAACGCGACGGCGCGCTGCTGGTGAACTGGGACGTGCGCCGCGAGGTGTTTC
Source organism: uncultured Nocardiaceae bacterium (assembly GCA_936936565.1). Lineage (GTDB taxonomy): Bacteria > Actinomycetota > Actinomycetes > Mycobacteriales > Mycobacteriaceae > CAKZIX01. Next base: position 126,950 of record CAKZIX010000028.1, read on the forward strand.
CCGACGGCCTGGTCGAGACCATGTTCGCGACGTTCGAGGAACTGATCGGAAAGCTCGCGGACGCCGATGCCACGTGGGCCGCCGCGACGCCGGTGCCCATGCCGGCCGCGCAGCTCGAGCGCCGCGCCCAGGTGAACGCCACCGCCGGCCCGGTGCCGCAGCACCTGCTGCACGAGCCGGTGCTCGCCGCTGCGGCCGCGCACCCGGAGCGCATCGCGGTCGTCGACACCGCCGGCAGCTACACCTATGATGAACTGCTGCAACGTGTTTCGGGAATCTCAGCGGCCTTGACGGCGGCCGGTACCGCCCCGGGCGACGTGGTCGCGATCGCGCTGGACAAATGCCTCGATCAGATCGCGTCGGTACTCGCGGTGCTCGCGGTCGGCGGGGTGTATCTGCCGATCGATCCCGGTCAGCCGGCGGCGCGCCGAGACCGCATCCTCGCCGATTCCGGTGCGGCGCGGTGCATCTGCGCCGAGGCTGTCGAGTTGCCCGTGTCGGCGCTCGTCGTCACCGAGATCGCGACCGGAACCAGGAGCGAGGCCACGACCGGTGCCCAGGGTGCTGCGGTGACCGCCCGGCGGCATCCCGACGATCTGGCGTACATCATCTACACCTCCGGTTCGACAGGTACGCCGAAGGGCGTGATGATCAGTCACCGCGGCGCGGCGAATACCGTCGCCGACATCTCCGAGCGGTACGGCATCGGCGCCGACGATCGGGTGCTCGGCCTGGCGAACCTCGGATTCGACCTGTCGGTGTACGACATCTTCGGTGCGCTGAGCCTGGGCGCCACCTTGGTGCTGCCCGATCCGCAGCGCCGCGGCGACCCGACGCACTGGGCGGAAGTTGTTGCCCGCCATGGGGTGACGGTGTGGAACTCGGTCCCGGCCCAGTTGCAGATGCTGAGCCTGTACCTGGCTTCGCCCGGAGCGGGCAAGCCGGAGGTGGGCACGCTGCGGGTGGCGATGCTGTCCGGCGACTGGATTCCGGTGACGCTGCCCGACGAGATCCGGGCCCAGATTCCGTGCCTGCGGGTGATCAGCATGGGCGGCGCCACCGAGGCGTCGATCTGGTCCATCTACTACGAGATCGGCACCGTCGACCCGGATGCGGCGAGCATTCCGTACGGATATCCGTTGCGTAACCAGAGCTTTCACGTGCTCGATCACGAGCTGCGGGAGCGACCGGAGTGGGTGGCCGGCGAGCTGTACATCGGCGGCGTCGGCGTGGCCATGGGCTATCGCAACGACCCCGAGCGCACCGCCCAACGCTTCCTGACGCACCCGAGGACCGGTGAAAAGCTGTACCGCACCGGCGATTTCGGCCGGTACCTGCCGTCGGGCGCGATCGAGTTCCTGGGCCGCGAGGACGACCAGGTCAAGATTCGCGGGCACCGCATCGAGCTCGCCGAGGTGGAAGCCGCGGTGCTGAGTCATCCGCAGGTGAGCGCGGCGATGGTGCTGGTGGACGGCGCCGACGCGCTGCGGCGCCGGCTCGCCGCGTTCGTCGTGTGTTCCACCGCTGTGGCGGGCGCCGACACCGGCGGAACCCTACGGGCGAGCGGCGCTGCAGAGCGCGCTGCCGCAGAGGTGCCCGGTGACCTGGAAAGCTATCTGCGCGAACATCTTCCGTCTTATATGGTGCCGTCGGTGCTCGTCGGGCTGGACGCGATACCGGTGACCGCCAACGGCAAGGTCGATCGGGCCGCGCTGGCCGCGCGGCTGGCCGGGCTCACCGCGGCCGAGGCCGCGGGTGGCGACGAGCCGCACGCGGGACTGGAAACCACGCTCGCACAGCTGTGGGCGGAGGTGCTGAAGATCGAGCGGGTCGGCCGCAACGACGACTTCTTCGCCATGGGCGGCAATTCGCTGCTGTCCACCCAACTGGTTGCCAAAGTGCGCGAGCGGATTCCGCAGGCGGCCAGCATGTATTTCGACACTCTGGTGCGCGAGTTGCTGCCCGAGCCCACGGTCGCGGCGATGGCCCGCTACCTCGCCGGGGTGGCGTCCGAGGTGTCCTCGGAACCGGTTCGGCGCCAGGTGGTTTCGCCGATGGTGCCCCTGGGACACGGCACCGAGGATCCGGTGGTGCTGCTGGTGCACGACGGCACCGGCAAGTTCTACAACTTCGCCGAACTGCCGCCGCTGCTGGATCCGAACCGAAAGGTGCTGGGGCTCACCGCAGGTGACGCCGACACCTACCTCAAGGCGGCACCAGGGGTGCTGCTCGCGCGGCGCGTCTCGGCCTACGCGCGCCTGGTCCGCACCGAACGGCCCGGCGCGGTGCAGGTGGCCGGCTTCGGTTCCACGGCGGTGCTCGCGCTGGAGCTGGCGCGCGCGCTGACCACCGGCGGCGTCCCGGTGCAGCGTGTGGTGCTGCTCGACCCGTACCGGCTCACCGCCGATCCCGGCGAGGTGGCGCTCGAGTACCTGTTCGCCCGCGAGATCGGGGTCGCCCCGGCGATCGCGGGCCTGCCCGAGTCGTTCGCCCAGGTTCCGGGCGCACAGCCGGCGGGCACCCGGGCGGATCGGATCGCCGCGATCGGCGCCGCGGTGCAGATCGCGACCGACCTGACCGCGGCGAGCCGGTTCGAGATCTTCTGCCGAACGACGGCCGCACTGTACGGCTACCGGGTGCAGCCGTACACCGGGCCGGTACACATCGTCGGGGCGCCGGAGCCGGGGCTGGACGGGCTGGTTGCGGAACTACGCGCCGGTGGGATCGCAGACGTCACCGAGCACGGTGCCGACGCCGGCATGACCGAGCTGGCCGAACTGCTGAACGGTGCGCAGGCATGAGCACCCGGATCGGATTGTTGGGCGGCTCCGGCGCGGTCGGTGCGCTGCTCGCGCAGCGCTTGCGCAACCGCGGGCTCGGCGAGCTGGTGCTGGCCGGCCGCAATGCCGCGCAGGCGCAGCAGGTCATCGACGAAAAATTGGGCGGGGCAGCGGAATTCGAGACTGTCGAGCTGTGGGACGCGCACTCGCTGGCGCGCTTCGTCGGCAGCTGCACGATGATCGTCAACTGCGCCGGGCCGACGCGGCGGATCCTGGACCGGGTGGCCCGTGCGGCAGTGGACGCGGGTGTCGACTACGTGGACGCCGGCGGCGACCACCCGGTGTACGAGCGCCTCACACAGGCGGCGGTCCGCAACGAGCCGCGCATCGTCTTGTCTGCGGGCATGATTCCGGGTTTGACGGGGCTCGCGCCGCGCTACCTGGCCGCCGGGTTCGACACCGTCGACACCCTCACCGTCTACCACGGCATCCGCGACACCTTCGGCTACTCCTCGGCCTACGACTACGTCGTCGGCATCCGTGACGCCGACGACGAGCCGCTGGCGGCCTGGCGCGGCGGCCCGCGCAGCAACGCGGCCCGCCGCGTGGACATCGCGCTGCCACACTTCCCGGACACCGTGACCGCGCAGCCGTACCTGTCGCCGGAGGCGCGGCGCGTCGCGGCGGCGCTGGGGCTGACGTCGGGCACCTGGTTCTCGGTGCTCGACGGCGAGCGGGTGCCCGTGCTGCTGCAGCAGGTGCCCGGCATCGGCGCCGAGCAGATCGGCGACATGGCCGAAAAGGTCAGGCGCGCGGCGGAACTCGACGTCGTCGGGCGGGCCCGGCACGCCACCCTGCTGTTCGAGATGCGGGGCACTGTCGCGGGTGCGGCCCACACCCGCTCGCTGGTGGTGCGCGCAGGCGGCGCCGCGGCCCTGGTCGCCGCGGTCGCGGCGAGCGCCGTCGGGGTGCTGGCCGCGGGACGGATCGAACCCGGTGTGCACTACGCCGCCGAGGTACTCCCGCCCGCCGAAGTGATCGCCGATCTCGGCGCCGACCCCGCCGTGGTGCACCTGGGCGCGGCCGACGTCACGCTCGACGAACTCGTCGAGCCGGAGGAAGGAGCGCTGTGACCATTCCGACCAACTCCCGGTTCCGGGTCTACCGCCCGCAGCCCGCCCCACAACTGCGCCTGCTGGTGTTCCCGCACGGTGGCGGCTCGGCCAGCTTCTACCGGGGCTGGGCCGAGCTGCTGCCCGACGGCATCGAGCTGGGCATCGCCACCTATCCCGGCCGCGAGGACCGGCTCCTGGACGCGCACCCGGAAACGCTGGAAAGCCTTGCCGCGCAATATGTCATGGCGCTGCCGCTGGGTGCGCCGGTGGTGTTGTTCGGGCACAGCATGGGTGCGGCGGTCGCGTTCGAGGTGGCCCGGCGCACCGTGCGCAAGCTCGACCGGCTCATCGTGTCCGGGCGGCCCGCCCCGCACCGGCAGCGTCCGGGTGACGTGCATCTGCGCGACGAGGCCGGCCTGCTGGCGGAGCTGCGCCGTCTGGGCGGCTCGCGCACCGAGTTGTTCGACGACCCGGAGATCCGCGAACTGGTGTTGCCGATGATCCGCGCCGACTACCGGCTGATCGAGCGCTACCGCGGGATTGTGCTGAATACAGTTGCGCCGCTGGATATTCCGGTGACCGCAGTGCACAACACCGCAGACCCGGAGCTCACCGGCGACGAGGCGGCGGCGTGGGCGAGCTACACCCGCGCCGGGTTCGACCTGCACACGCTGCCCGGTGGTCACTTCTACCTGTCCGAACACGAGACCGACTTCGTCGCCTGGCTGGCCGGCCTGCTGGCGCCCGCACGCGTGCTCTGGCCCTCGACTCCCTGAGAAAGGCAATGCCGATGACCACCGAAACGGTCGGCCGCGGGGCCGACAGCACCGCCGGGGACCGGCGCGATCCACTCGCCGCCGCCGACGCCTCCGAATTGTTCCTGGCCTCCCCGCGCGGCACCCTGATCGCGCGCGACGCGATCGCCGCCGCGGACACCACCCGGCTGGCCGACATCGCCCCGGACGCCACCGAACTGCTGGCCGGTTGCGTGCGGGACCTGTCCGCGCGGGCGCGCGCCAGCGGCGCGCCGTTGCTCGTCGGCGCCGTGCCGTTCGCGGCCGAGGCCGCCGCGCGGCTGGTGGTGGCCCGCGACATCGAATGGGCGCCAAGGCTTTCCGGCGTGCGCCGCGGGGCAGTTCCGAAGGCGGTGCGCGTCGATCTGGTGCCGTGGCCGGACCGATACACCGCCGGCGTCGAACGTGCGATGGCACGGTTGACGGGTAAGCACAAAGTGGTGCTTGCCCGCGCCATCGATGTCATCACCGCCGAGCCCGCCCGGGCCGGCGAACTGGTCCGCAGCCTGGTGTGCGGCGAGCCGGACGCGTACGTGTTCGCGGTACCGGTCGGCACCCAGCGCTCGGGTGCCCGGCGGGTGCTCGTGGGCGCCAGCCCGGAGCTGGTGGTGCGCCGTGCCGGGCGCAGCGTGGTGTCCAACCCGCTGGCCGGTTCGGTGCCGCGCAGCAGCGATCCGGTCGAGGATCGGGAGCGGGCCGCGCAGTTGCTGCACTCGCGCAAGGATCTGCACGAGCACCGCATCGTGGTGGAGGCGGTCGCCGACGCGCTGCGCCCGCTGTGCGCCGCGCTGGAGGTGCCCGCGACGCCGTCGGTGCTGCACACGAGCACCATGTGGCATCTGTCCACGCAGGTGCGCGGCGTGCTGCGCGACCCGCGCACCAACGCGCTGGAACTGGCCGCCGCGCTGCACCCGACGCCGGCGGTGTGCGGCTGGCCCACCGACGCCGCGCGCCGGCTCATCGCCGAGGCCGAGGCGTTCGACCGGCAGTTCTACTGCGGTTTGACCGGCTGGATGAACGCCGCCGGCGACGGCGAATGGGTGCTCGCGCTGCGGTGCGCCGAAGTCGCCGACACCCGGATGCGGCTGTATGCCGGCGCGGGCGTGGTGGAGGGTTCGGCCCCGGCGGCCGAACTCGCCGAGACCAGCGCGAAGTTCCGGACCTTCCTGACGGCGCTCGGGCTGGACCCCGGCGTCGCCGTCGACCCGAGCGCGGTGCGTGCGAAATGACAAGTCCCGAAGAACTGTTCACGGTCGACGGCAAGACCGCGCTGATCACCGGCGGCGCCCGCGGGGTGGGCGCGCTGGCCGCGCAGGCCCTGGTGGAGGCCGGCGCGACGGTGTACCTCACCTCGCGCGACGGGGTGGCCGCGGAAAAAGCGGCGGCGGAGCTGTCGCTGCTGGGCGACTGCCGGTCCCTGGCTGCCGACGTGTCCACCGAGGCGGGCTGCGCGGCGCTGGCCGCGGACCTGGCGCGCGAGACCGACGCCCTGCACATCCTGGTGAACAACGCCGGGCTGTTGCACGCGGCCCCGATCGACGAGTTCGGCGCCGACGGCTGGAAGGACGTGCTGGCGGTGAACGTCGAGGCCGTCTTCCACCTGACGAAGCTGCTGCGCCCGTTGCTGCTGGCCGGCTCGCAGCCGGGCGATCCGGCGAGCGTGGTGAACGTCGGCTCGATCGACGGGCTGACGGTGCCCGCCGCCGAAACCTACTCCTACGGCGCCAGCAAGGCGGCGATGCATCACCTGTCCAAGCACTTGGCGCATCGGCTGGCGCCGCAGATCACGGTGAACGTGATCGCGCTCGGGCCGTTCGTCTCGGACATGCTGCACCGCGATCTGGCCGCCGAGATCGGTGCCCGCACGCCGATGCGCCGCCACGGCGGCATCGACGACATCGCCGGCATCGTCCGCTTCCTCGGTTCGCGCGCGTCCTCCTACGTCACCGGCACGGTGATCTCCGTCGACGGCGGTATGGCGGTGTCTCGATGAGTGAAAGGCCAACTGCACCAATGATTGTCAATGAAACCCCGCAACTGGGTATGAACGAGAAGTTCTTCCTGGTCGTCGATACCGCCAAGACCGGTCAGCAGATCGCCGGGCTGACCATCTTCGCCCGCCCGTCCGGCGCCGGCGCGGACTTCGTCGCCGACCTCGTCGGACGCCTGCGACATGTCCGCACCTTCGCGGCGCCGTTCAACTACGTGCTGGTCAAGCCGAAGCGGCGCCGGATCGCTCCGGCGGTGCGCATCGCCGCCGACACCGAGATCGACATGTCCCACCACGTGCGCCACCATGTGCTGCCGGCGCCCGGCACGCACGCCCAGCTCGACGAGCTGATCTCCGAATTGCACGCGCCCACTCTGGATTTCACCCGTCCGCTGTGGGAATTCCATGTCGTGGACGGGCTGGAAGGCGGCCGCTTCGCCACATTCGCGAAGTTCCACCACGCGGTGTTCGACGGCATCGGCTACATCAACCGATTCCTGCACACGGTGACGGCGACGCCGGAGCCGGACACGCTGCAACCGGTGTGGGCGGTGGGCGCCACCGGCGCGGCCCCGGCCGCGCTGCCCAAGCCGGACAAGGCCGAGCTCGCCGCGGTGAAGGCGTATTTCAAGCAGCACGCCAAGGCCGGCCCCACGGAGTACGCGGCGCCGTTCGCCGCGCCCAAGACCATGCTGGCCGGCCGGCTCACCCGCAACCGCCGGATCGATACGACCGCATGGTCGCTGGATCGAGTGCGGGCGATCGCCGCGGCCGGCCAGGTCACCGTCAACGACGTGCTGGTGTCGTCGGTGGCGGGCGGGCTGCGCCGGTACCTGGCCGAGCGCGGCCGGCTGCCGGGCACGTCGCTGATCACCAGCGTGCCGTTCAGCATCCGCACCGCCGCCGACGACGCGTCGGCCAACGCGTTCAGCACGATCCTGATCACGATGTTCACCGACATCGCCGACCCGGTGCAGCGGCTGGCGGCCGTCGGCGGCTCCAGCCGGATCGCCAAGGCCGACATCCGCGGCCGGGCGCCGGAGGTGGCGGCGATGTACTCGCCGATCATCGGTGGTTCGTTCATGCTCAACCAGCTGACGGGACTGGCCGGGCGTATCAAGCCGCCGTTCAGCCTGATCACCTCGTGCATCCCCGGGCCCGACGGGCCGCGCTGGTTCGCCGGTGCTCCGCTGGAGTCGATGCTGCCGATCGGCCCGATCTACCACGGCTGCGGGCTGATGGTGACGGCGCTGACGATGTCGGGCGCGTTCGGGGTGGGGCTGACCAGTTGCCCGGATGTGGTGCCGCACGCCCGGCTGATTCTCGACTACAGCACCGCCGCGCTGGGCGAGCTGGAAGCCGCGCTGCTCGTCGGCGCCACGAACTGAACTCACGCAGGGGGTGCAGCAATGTTCACAGAACTCGGACAGTTTCACGATTGGTTGGCAGATCGTCAGTGTGCCAACGATTTTCGAGTGACCGTCACGTCGTTGGACGCGCTGGACGGGTGGCACACCGACGCGCGATCCGGCACGGTGCACCATCGCTCCGGCAAGTTCTACTCGATCGTCGGTGTGGCCGTGCGCACCGACAGCCGCACCCCCGGAGCGTGGTCGCAGCCGATCATTCTGCAGCCGGAAATCGGCATTCTCGGCATCGTGGCCAAGCGCATGGGCGGACAGATGTACTTCCTGCTGCAGGCCAAGATGGAGCCGGGCAACGTGAACCTGCTGCAGCTTTCGCCCACGGTGCAGGCCACGCGCAGCAACTTCACCCGCGTGCACGGCGGCAAGCCGGTGCCGTACCTGGAGTATTTTCGCAACCCGGTGCGGCGGCGTCCGGTGTTCGATTCACTGCAGTCCGAACAGGGTTCGTGGTTCCTGGGCAAGCGCAACCGCAACATGATCGTCGAGGTCGACGCGGATGTGCCGGTGCTCGACGACTTCTGCTGGATCAGCGCCGAGCAACTGGCGGAGCTGATGCGCATCCCGAACCTGGTCAACATGGACGCCCGCACGGTGCTGGCCGGAACACCGTTCCTGGATCCGGGGTGGCGTGAGAGCGGCACCCTGCATTCGCTCGGCGACATCCTGAGCTGGTTCACCACCATCAAGACCAATCGCCAGCTCGACCGGGATCTGGTGCCGCTGCTCGACATGCCCGAGTGGGAGCGGGCCGACGGCTCGATCCACCGCATCGACGGCCGGCACTTCGACGTGATCGGCGTCGACGTGCAGGCCAGCAGCCGCGAGGTGGCGCAGTGGTCGCAGCCGATGCTGCGCCCGGCTGGGCGCGGTGTGATCGCGTTCCTCGGACGCCGCATCTGCGGGGTGTTCCACGTGCTGGTGCACGCGAAAACCGAGGCCGGCACCACCGATGTCGTCGAGATGTCGCCGACGGTGGCGTGCATTCCCGACAACTACGCCGACTCCCCGCCCGACCAGCGCCCCCGCTACCTGGACGACGTGCTCGACGCACCCGCACCCGCGGTGCTCGTCGATGTCGTCCACTCCGAGGAGGGCGGCCGTTTCTACCACGCGGAAAATCGGTATCTCGTCGTCGACGCCGGCGAGGAGTTTCCCCTCGATGTTCCGCCCGACTACTGCTGGATGACCATCGCCCAGCTCACCGGATTCATTCGGTACGGAAACCACGTCAACGTCGGCGCGCGATGCTTGCTGAGCTGCATGACCGACCTCGTTGCACAGGAGGTAGCAGCATGACGACCAGGGTCTGGGATTACCAGGCGGAGTACGCCAAGGAACGCGACGACATCCTCGATGCCGTCGAGACCGTGTTCAACTCCGGTCAACTCGTGCTCGGCGCGAGCGTGGCCGGGTTCGAACGCGAATTCGCCGCCTACCACGGCCTGCCCTACGCCACCGGAGTGGACAACGGCACCAACGCCATCAAGCTGAGCCTCGAGGCGATCGGCGTCGGTCCCGGCGACGAGGTGATCACCGTGTCCAACACCGCGGCCCCGACGGTCGTCGCGATCGTGGGTGCCGGGGCCCGGCCGGTGTTCGTCGACGTGCGCGCCGAGGACTTCCTGATGGACACCGAGCAGCTCGCCGCCGCCGTCACCGAGCGGACGAAAGCCATTGTGCCCGTGCACCTCTACGGTCAGTGCGTGAACATGGCGGCGGTGCGCGCGGTGGCGGGCGAGCATGGGCTGAAGGTGCTCGAGGACTGCGCCCAGGCGCACGGCGCGCGCCACCACGGCAGCCTGGCCGGCACGATGTCCGACGTCGCGGCGTTCTCGTTCTATCCGACGAAGGTGCTCGGCGCCTACGGCGACGGCGGCGCGGTGGTGACCGCCGATGCGACCGTCGATGCGAACCTGCGCCAGCTGCGCTACTACGGCATGGACCAGGTGTACTACGTGGTGCGCACCCCCGGGCACAACTCCCGGCTCGACGAGGTGCAGGCAGAAATCTTGCGCCGCAAGCTGACTCGGCTCGACGAGTACGTCGAGGGCCGCAACCGTGTGGCGCGGCGCTACGAGCAGTTCCTCGGCGATGTGGACGGGCTGCAATTACCGGTGACGGTGCCCGGCAACACCCACGTGTACTACGTGTACGTGGTGCGTCACCCGGCGCGCGACACCATCCTGGAGCGGCTGCGCGCGTACGACATCGCGCTCAACATCAGCTACCCGTGGCCGGTGCACACGATGTCGGGCTATGCCGAATTCGGTTGGCAAACAGGTTCTCTGCCGGTCACCGAGCGGCTGGCGGGGGAAATCTTCTCGCTGCCGATGTATCCGTCGCTGGCCGAGGACACCCAGGATCGGGTGATCGCGGCGCTGCGTGAGGTGGTGGCGTCGCTGTGACCGCCATCCTGGGCGTGGTCGAGTTCCAGACCCCGGTCTACAAGGACGGGCGCGGGCTGTTCACCAGCCCGTTGCGCGAACCCGACTTCGAGGCCGCGGTGGGCCGAAAGATGTTTCCGGTCAAGGACATCAGCTACAACGTGTCCGGGCGCGGGGTGCTGCGCGGCATCCATTACACGACGACGCCGCCGGGGCGGGCGAAGTTCGTCTACTGCCCGCACGGGGTGGTCACCGACTATCTCGTCGACCTGCGCGTCGGCTCACCGACCTTCGGCACGTGGTCGGTGACGGAGCTGTCCGGCGACTGCGGACGCGCGCTCTACATCCCCATCGGCGTCGGGCACGCGTTCCTGTCGCACCGGGAGGGCTCGGTGATCGTCTACGTGATGTCGCAGGGCTACGTCCCCGAGCACGAGTTGGCGATTTCCGCGGTCGACCCGGCCGTCGGGTTGCCGATCGGCGACATGCCGATCACTCAGTCGCAGCGCGATGTCACCGCGCCGACCCTGAAGGTCGCGCGGCAGCAAGGGCTGCTGCCCGACTACGAAACGTGTCTGAAAGTGGAGGCGGCGCTGTGGGCGTGAATCGAGTGGTGATCCTTGGTGCGAGCGGATTCGTCGGCTCGGCGGTGCTGCGGGCCTTCGCCGCGCGGCCGGGGCAGGTGCGTGCGGTGGCGCGGCGTCCGGTGCCGGTGCCGGCCGCGACCGTCGCCGACGTCGAGGTGCTGACCACCGATCTCACCGAGCCGGGGGCGATGGCGGCGGCGATCGACGGCGCCGACCTGGTGGTGCACGCGGTGGCCTACATCGCGGGTGCGTCCACCTGGCGGGTCGGAGCGGGCGACACCGCCGCCGAGCGGATCAACGCCGGCCTCGCCGAGGATCTGGCGGCGGCCGCGCCGCCCGGTCTGCGGGTGGTCTATACCGGATCCACCGTGCAGGCCGGCATCCCGCGCGCGGAGGTGATCGACGGCTCCGAACCCGACGAGCCGGCCGGCGAATACGGCAGGCACAAGCTGCGCGCCGAAGGCGCGCTGCTGGCGGGCGAGCTCACCGCGACGTCGGTGCGGCTGCCGACGGTGTTCGGCTACGCGCCGGATTCCACGGCCAAGGACCGCGGGGTGGTCAGCTCGATGATCCGTCGCGCCCTGGCCGGTGAGCCCTTGACCATGTGGCACGACGGCACGGTGCGCCGCGACCTCGTCTACATCGGCGACGTCGCGGCCGCGATCTGCGCGGCCGCCGATCACATCGACGAATTGGCCGGTCGCCATTGGCTTTTGGGCACCGGCGTGGGCGCGCCGCTGGGCGAGGTGTTCCGCACCGTCGCCGATCTTGCCGGCGCGCACACCGGCGTCACGGTGCCGGTGGTATCGGTGCCCCCGCCCGACTACGCCGACCCGAACGATTTCCGCAGCGTCACCGTCGACGCCTCGGCGTTCCGGGCCGTCACCGGGTGGGCGCCGGCGGTGTCGCGCGACGAAGCCTTGCGCCGCACAGTGGATTTCGTCGCCGCCGGTCGCGAGGCGCAGGTGATGGTGCCCGCCTAGCGGGCACGCGCTGCAGGCCGCGCGCAGGGGCATTAGCCTGTCCCTATTCCTGCCCGAGAAACAACGATTGTCCGATTCGTCGCAGAACTGGGAGATCGCTCGACATGGTTGGTTCGACGCAGACGGAATCCACGCAGGCATCCAGCACCCGCTGGATCGCGCTGGCCGTCCTGGTGCTGCCGGTAGTCCTCGTATCGATGGACATGTCGGTGCTGTATCTGGCGATCCCGGCGATCGCCAAAGATCTGAATCCGAGCAGCACCGAGGTGCTGTGGATCCTCGACAGCTACGGATTCGTCCTCGCCGGACTGCTGATCGTGATGGGCAACATCGGCGACCGGATCGGGCGGCGCCGGCTGTTGCTCATCGGGGCCGCGGTATTCGGCATCGCGTCGGCGGTGGCCGCCTTCGCGCCGTCGACGGCGGTTCTGATCGCGGCCCGGGCCGCCATGGGCCTCGGCGGTGCCACCCTGATGCCGTCGACAATGGCCTTGATCCGCAACATCTTTCCCGACGACGAGGAACGCACCAAGGCCATCGGCATCTGGACCGCCACCTTCGCCGGCGGCGCTGCGCTCGGTCCGGTGCTGGGCGGCACGCTGCTCGACTTCTTCCACTGGGGCTCGGTGTTCCTGATCAACGTGCCCGTGCTGGTGGTGCTGCTGGTGGCCGCGCCGCTGCTGGTGCCCGAGTACCGCAACCCGGAGCGCAGCGCGTTCGACGTGATCGGCGCGGTGCTGCTGCTCGGCGCGCTGCTGAGCACCGTGTACGCGATCAAGCACAGTGCCGAAATCGTCGGATTCGACCTCGCCTCGGCGGGCTTTGCGATCGCCGGTGTCGCGTTGTTCGCCGGCTTCGTGATGCAGCAGCGGCGCACCGCCGCCCCGCTGGTCGATGTGCAGATGTTCGCCAATCCGGCGTTCCTCGCCGGTGCCATCGCGGTGACGGTGGCGATGCTGGCGATGATGGGCCAGAGCATGTTCTTCGCCCAGTACCTGCAGCTCGTGCTCGACATGGGCCCGCTGCGGGCGGCGCTGTGGATGTTGCCGATGACCGTCACCGTCGCGATCGGCGCCACCGTCGCGCCCGAACTGGCCAAGAAGATCGGGGTGCCGGCGTCGTATGCGATCGGCTGTGTGGTCGGCGCGGCGGCGCTGGTGATCGTCGCGTTCAGCCATGCCGCCGACGGGGTGTGGATCCTGCTCACCGGCGGGTGTGTGCTCGGCGCCGGGGCGGCCCTGGTGCTCACACTCGCCAACACCGCCGTGGTGTCCGAGGCCCCGGAAGACCGGGCCGGCGCGGCGTCGGCGATCTCGGAGACGGGATCCGAACTCGGTGGCGCGCTCGGCATCGCGCTGCTCGGCTCGATCGCGACGCTGGTCTACCGGACCCAGGTGGAGCTGCCCGACGGGCTGCCCCCGGAGGCCGCCGGGCCCGCCGAGCAGACCCTCGCCGGCGCCGACCAGGTGGCCGAGGTGCTGCCCGCCGACGTGGGCGCGGTGCTGCTCGACAACGCCCGCGACGCCTTCGCTTCCGGATTCTCGGTGGCCTGCCTGTCGGGCGCACTGCTGATGGTCGCGCTGGCCGTCGCCGTACCTGCGCTGGCCCGCCGCGCGGGATAGTCGCACCCGAGCTTTCCGCCGCATGTTCGCGCCCGCAGCTGCGGGCGCGAACTGCGTTCGGGGCACGACGCCGTCCGCACGTTGCCCGCACACCTGCCGTGAACGTTCGCTCATCGGGTGCGAGCGTGCTGTGGTGGCGGGATCTCGTCGCGGATTCCGCCATGTGAGCACTTTCGGCGAGTCCTTGTCGGGGGTGCGGTACGACGCTCCACCCGAACGGCGTCACCCTTGGCCGCGCTCGATTCCGTTTCCGCACGCGTCCGGCGCATTGCTCCGCACCGCGCCCGAAACTTAGTCTCGAATCAGTTTCAGGGGAGGTGTCGAAATTTGTCCGCGCCAACATTGGATGTCGTTTGGGCCGAAGTGGCCGAATCGATCGAATTCATTCCCGAGCCGTATTCGGCTAAGCTGCAGCCGGAAACGACGGCGTACGAAATGCTGCGCTGCGACGCGCGCGCCGTCGACGAGCTCGTTGCGGCCGGGTTGCCCTACGCCGAGCGTGACGGTGTCCGGTACTTCGATCCGAACGACCTGTACAACCTCGGGATGTACTCGAAGACCGGAAAGACGCAGCCGGAGTTGGCTTTCCGCATGCTCTTCCGGTTCTCGACGAAGCCGGTGGAGCCGCTGCTGGAAGACAAGTCGTGGCGGTTCACGGTGGCCTTCGAGTGCCCCGACTGCACGGGTGCGGCGCCGTGGCAGTTTGCCGGTCCGACGGTCGAGAAATTCGGTGGTGCCCTCGCCGGGGTGTCCGGTCCGGACAATTCCGCAAACACTGCGGAATATTCGGCAATCGTCACCACGACGGGCGCGTACACCCCCCTGGTGGCCCCCGCATTGCGCGAGCTGACGCAGCAATATTTGCAGACCGGATATCGGTGGCAAATGATTCCGGTGCCGATGCAGGCCGACTACGACCTGGTGCACCGGCTCGGCGCCACCAGTTGCATTGCCGCGAGTTTGTCGCTGGCCGCGCAATTCACGGCCGCCGGATATCCGGCGCAGGCCAAGCGCGGCTGGTTCTGCGGGGTGCTCGGCGGCGTGCTCGACCTGCCGCACGCCTGGGTGGAGGTGACCGACGACGACGGCACCCACAAGGCCGTGGACATCGCCAAAGCACAACTGGCCAAGCGCCTTTCGCCCGACACCGGGGATTTCCAGAACCTGTGCACCGGCTCGGTCTACAACCGCATCATCCCGTCCGCCGCGGCCGGCAACGAGCCGCTGGCGCGCCACGACTGCGGTTCGCCGACACCGGTCCACGTGCGCGCGGACATCCGCAAAGCCAACTGACCGCCGACCGCAACTCGTTCGAGGAGACGACACATGGCGACAACGCAGATCGCGCCGATCACACTCGAGCTGGACCGCCTCGAGAACATGGCGGAGTCCGGCTACTACAACCCGTACACCCTGTTCGACTGGCCCGAGGAGCTCGGCGCGGGTAAGCCCTGGATGAGCGAAAGCCTGGTCACCCTGGCCGGCACCCCGATGTGGGACGAGCTGACCCGCGAGCAGCAGCTCGCACTCACCAAATACGAGGCGATCAACTTCTTCAGCCTCAACATCCACGGCATCCGGGAGCTGCTCAGCGAGGTCGTGCTGCGCATCCACAACCGGATCTACGCCGACGTCTCGGAATTCCTGCACCACTTCATCGGTGAGGAAAACGAGCACATGTGGTTCTTCGCGCAGTTCTGCCTGCGCTACGGCGACAAGCTCTACCCGGCCCAGGCCAACCTCGGTGCCGCGTCCTCGGACGAGTTCTCCGAAGTTGCCCAGGAACTGATCGTGTTCGCGCGAATCCTGATCTTCGAAGAGATCGTCGACTACTTCAACGCCCACATGGCCACCGACGCGGCGCTGCCGGAGATCGCGCGCGAGATCAACCGCGTGCACCACCAGGACGAGAGCCGCCACGTCGCCTTCGGCCGGCAGATCTTCACCAACCTGCTCGGCCAGGTGTCCGCGCAGCACCCGGATGAACTGCCGAAACTCGCTGCGTACCTGGAGGATTACCTGCAGTACAGCATCGGCACGCTGTACAACCCGGCGGCCTACCGCGACGCGGGCATCCCGAATCCGCTCGCGGTGCGCAAGGCGGCCCTGGCCCACGAGGCCCGCGCCGCGGCCCACGACAAGATCCTGAACCGCACTCGCAGATTCCTTTCCAAGGCCGGTGTCGGCCGGGAGCTGGTGAACTGATGTCGACCTCCATGCAGGCCGTGCGCGACTTCATCCACGAGCGCAATCCGCAGCTCGACGCGATCGGCGCCGACGACGATCTCATCGACAGCCGCGCGATCAACTCGCTGGCGTTCGTCGAATTCATCTTCCTGCTCGAGGAGCTGACGGGTCAGGCCATCGACCCGGAATCGCTCGAGGTGGACGACTTCCGCACGCTCAACGCCATCGAGAAGAAGTTCTTCACCGAGGAGGTGCCCGCATGACCACCGTCCAGTCCGCCCCGGTCACCAACAACGGCCTGACCGTGCTCGACGCCGACCAGCTGCGGCTGTTGCGCGGCATCGAGCGGGTGTTTCTCAGCTGGGCCGAGCAGGTGCAGGCACCGGAGTTCCGGTACCCATTCTTGATGCAGTGTGCCGATCTCGACCGGTTCGACTACTACGACAACTTCCCGCACCTCGGCCTGGCCGCCACCCGGCTGGATCCGCAGCGCCTGGCCGCGCACCTGGCCGGCACCGAGCGCCCGGTCGCCACGATGCCCGCCGAGGTCATGGAGACCACAATGGTCGCCCTGCCGTCGGCGGCCTGCTACAACATCTACCTGCATCTGCGCGGTGCGCAGTTGCCGGCCGAAGGGGTCCGCCGGACCACGGTGGCGACCTGCTTCCGCAACGAGGACCACTACAACGGGTTGCAGCGCCTGCTCGGCTTCAGCATGCGCGAGATCGTGTTCGTCGGCGGCGAGGACGGCGCCAAGGCACACCTGGAGGCGTTCAAGGAGCGCGTGCTGGAGCTCACCGGCACGCTCGGCCTCGAGGTGAACCTGGAAGTGGCCACCGACCCGTTCTTCGACAAGAACAGCGGCAAGGCCAAGATGCAGCGGCTGTTCCCGGTCAAGCAGGAGTTCGTCGTCGACGGGCTGGCCATCGGCTCGGTGAACTACCACCGCAACTTCTTCGGCGAACGCTGCGAGATTTCCGTCGCGAGCGACGCAAACGCCACCGTCGGTGACGACGTCGCGCACACCAGCTGCGCCGCCTTCGGTCTCGAACGCTGGATCCACACACTCACCAACCGCTTCGGCTCCGCGGCCGCGGCGGCCGACGCCCTCGAGGAGATCTGATGCCGAAAACCGGATCACAGTCGCTCGGCGAGCCTCGCTCCGCCCTGATCACCGGTGCCTCCTCGGGCATCGGCACCGCGTTCGCCAATCTGCTTGCCGCACAAGGCCACAACCTGGTGCTCACCGCCCGCCGGGCGGACCGGCTCGAGCAACTGGCCACCGAGCTGCGGGCGCGCCACGGCGTGACCGTGCAGGTGCTCGCCGCCGACCTGGCCGACCCGAAGACCCCGGAGTGGCTGGTCACCCAGATCGCCGAAACCGGTGCCGCCGTGGACATTCTGATCAACAACGCCGGCTACTGCGGCAATCACACCTTCGTCGGCGCCCCGTGGGAGACCTCCGCCGGCGAGCTGCAGCTGATGGTCACCGCACCCACGGAGCTCGCGCACCGGGTCGCGGCCGGGATGGCGCAGCGCGGTTACGGGCGCATCGTGAACCTGTCCTCGCAGTCGGCGTTCTTCCCGCCCGGCGCGAGCTGGCTGTACACCGCGATCAAGACCTACGTGCTGCAGATGTCGCAGACCCTGGACATGGAGCTCAAGCCGCAGGGCATCCACGTCACCGCACTGTGCCCGGGCAACACCCGCACCGAGTTCCACACCGTGATGGGAGCCGGCGCCGTCGCCGAGAAGCTGCCGCCGTTCATGTGGCAGGACGCCGACACCGTCGCCGCCGCCGGCTGGGCGGCCGTCGAAAAGGGCACGCCGGTCTGCATTCCGGGCACCGCCAACAAGGTCTTCGCGTACGCGATGCGTTCGCTGCCGGCCAACGTCGCCTACAAGGTCGGCCGCGACTCGAACCCGTTCAAGGACGTCATCGGCGCGCCTGCCGACACCAACGGCAGCGCTGCCGCGACCAAGTAGGAGAACCGCGATGCACGACGTCTACCTCGCCGGCGCGGCCGCCTGGTTGCCGCCCGCCACCTCGCCGGCCGCCGCGCTGGCCGCCGGCGGCTACACCGCCGACGAGAACCTGAGCAACAAGATCGTCTGCCTGCCCACCGCAGGCCCCGACGATCACCCGACCGAGATGGCCGTGCGCGCCGGCACCACCGCGCTGGCGCGCGCCGGCGTCGACCCCGACGGCGTCGGGCTGGTGCTGCACGCCTCGCTGTACCACCAGGGCCGCGACTTCTTCTGGTCGCCGGTCTCGCACGTCCAGCACGGGCTCGGCCTGACCAGCGCCTACTCGGTGAACGTCGGCCAGATGTCCAACGGCGGCATGGCGGCGCTGAGCCTGGCCGTCGCGCACCTGAAGGCGGGTGTCTCGCCGCACGCCGTCGTCACCACCGGCGACCGGTTCTGTGAGCCCGGCTTCTTCCGCTGGACCGCCGACTACGGGATCGTCTACGGCGACGGCGCGACGGCCGCGGTGCTGTCCACCGCGGGCGGCTTCGCGAAGCTGCTGGCCTTCAACTCGCTCACCGATCCGGCGCTCGAGCGCCTGCACCGCGGCACCGAGCCGCTCACCGCCGCGATGGCCGCCGGGCCGTCCGGTGCGGTGGTGGACGTGCGCGCGGTGAAGAAGTCGTACCTGATCGAGGTCGGCGTGCAGCACGTGCTCGAGGCCACCGATGCCGGGATGAAGAAGATCGTCGCCGACACCCTCGCCCAGGCCGAGCTGACCGTCGAGGACATGCGCTGGGTGGTGTTGCCCAGCATGGGACACGCGCTGCTCGAGGCCCAGTTCCTCAAGCCGTTCGGCATTCTCGAGGAGCAGACGACCATGAGCTTCGGGGCGCGCACCGGCCACCTCGGCGCCGGCGACCAGATCGCCTCGCTCGCGCACCTGGCCGAGACCGGCGCGCTGGCGCCGGGCGATCGGGTGCTGCTGCTCGGATCCGGCGGCGGCTTCTCCTGGTCGGCGGCGGTGCTGCAGATCGAGTCCGCGCCGCAGTGGCCGGAGGCGACCACGCACGTCGAGCTGCCGGACGAGGGGTAACCGGTGATGCGCACCCAACTGCGATCCTCGCTCGCGGGCGTGCTCGGCATCGAGGTCAGCCTGATGCAGTCCGGAATGGGCGGGGTCGCCGGCCCCGAGCTCGCGTGCGCGGTGTCCAACGCCGGCGGCGCGGGCTGCGTGGGCGGCTACAAGCTCACCGGCCCGCAGTTGTCGACGATGCTCGAGCGGCTGCTCGCGGGCACCGAGCGCCCCGTCGGGGTGAACTTCATCCCGGAGGTGGTGGGCGCCCCGGCGCTGGCCGAACAGGTCGACCAGCTGCTGGCGCAGACGCCGCAACGGGTCTACGTGTCGTTCTTCGGAATGCCGGAAGACACAGTGGCCGAACGGGTTACCGCCGCCGGCCGGGCGCTGGCGATTCAGGTCGGCACCGTCGCCGACGGCGTGCACGCGGCCGCGCTGGGGGCGGTCGTGATCGCGCAGGGCGTCGAGGCCGGCGGGCATCTGCTCGGGCACAGCGGCCGCGACGAACTGCTCACGCAGCTGCGTGCCGAACTGCCCGACAGCTGTCTGGTGGCCGCGGGTGGCATCGGATCGGTCGACGAGGCGCGGCGCGCGGTGGCCGCAGGCGCGGACGGGGTGCTGCTCGGCACGCCGTTCGTGGTCGCGCACGAGTCCATGGCGCACGAGGTGTTCAAGGGCAAGGTCGTGGACGCGGGCGCCGCGGACACCGTGATCACCGACGTCTACGAGATCGGCTGGGCGGGCCGGCGCCACCGCGCGCTGGTCACCGCCGCGACCGCGGATCCGTCGCTGCCGTCGACGTTCATCGGCAAGACCACCGTCGAAGGCCGCAACTACCTGGTGCCGCGCTTCAGCGCGGCGGTGCCGACGGTGGCAACCACCGGCCGGATCGAAGAGATGGCGATGTACTGCGGCACGTCCTGCCAGTCGATTTCGGGCCGCGCGCCGGCCGCCGACATCGTCGCGGCGTTCGCGCCGGTACTGCCGTAGCGAAAGGTTCGACCATGACAGAACTGGATCGTGCCAAGGCGACCATCCGGGAGTTGCTGCGCGAGTTCATCGCCGGCGACATACCGGTGGCCGGCGTGTCCGACACCGCGCCGCTGCGTGAGACCGGACTGTCGTCCACCGCGCTCGTCGGGCTGCTCACGGTGATGGAGGACGCGTTCGGGTTCGAGTGGGACGACGACGTCGAGCCCGAGGTGTTCAAGTCGATCGAGTCGCTGGCCACGTACGTGGTCGCGGGCGCCCGGGTGCGATGGTGACCATCACGGTGCGCCCGGTCGCTCCGCCGCACGGGGTGTCCGAACAGCATCGGGCGGGGCGGGCGGCCGCGGCGGCAGCGCTGTCGCGGGCCGGCGCGCCCCGTCGTTCGGTGCCGCGCGCGCCCGACGGGCGCCCGCTGTTCCCGCCCGCGTTTCCCGGCTCCATCTCGCACACCGACCGGGTGGCGGTGGCCGCCGTGCTGCCCGGCGCCTCGGGTGTCGGCGTGGACGTCGAGTCGGCCGACATCGACGCGCGCGTAGCGCGTTTCGTCTTCGACGAGCGCGAACGCGCCGAGCTGCTCGACCCCGGCGATCCGCGGCTGACGCGCGCCATGTATTCGGCGAAAGAGGCGGCGTTCAAGGCATTTTCGACGCTGAAAGGCCGAAAGTCCAAGCTGTTCTGGCAGATTCGGCTACAGCACAGCAGCGATGGGCTGATCGCACGCGACGGCCGTCACGAGGCCCGGGTGTGGGTGCACCCCGACCCGGAGTTCGCGTTGGCGCTGGCGGTATGTCTGTGAGCATGCTGACCGCGACCCGCTCGTTGCTGGCCCTGGACGCCTTCGTCGTGAGCATCTTCGTCGCGATGGGCCTGGGCCTGCTTCTTCCGCCGCCGGCCGGGGCGGCGCGCCCGCTGGAGCTCGCGGTCACGATCGGGATCGGGCTGCTGTTCTTCGGCTACGGCGCCCGGCTGGCCACCGGCGAAGTAGTGCGCGGCGCGACGAGCTGGCGGCTGCAGCTGGCGGTGGTGGTGTTCACCTTCGGGTTCTTCCCGGTGCTCGGCGTCGTCCTGTACAGCGTGCTCGGCCCGTGGCTGGGTTCCGGTCTGGCCGCGGGGTTCCTCTACCTGTGCCTGGTCCCGTCGACGATGCAGGCGGCGGTGTCGTTCACCTCGATCGCCGGTGGCGACGTCGCCGCGTCGGTGGTGGCGTCGACGCTGTCCAACGTGGTGGGCGTCTTCGTCACGCCGGTGCTCGCGCTGGCGCTGCTGCCCGCGGCCCGCGCCGACGGGCTCAGCCTGGCGCCGCTGATACCGATCGTCGTCGGGCTGGTGCTGCCGTTCCTGGCCGGTCAGCTGGTACGGCCGGTACTGCGCGACGTGGTCGACGCGCACGCGAAAAAGCTTGCGACCTATGACAAGGTCGTCGTCGTGGTGGTCGTCTACGCGGCGTTCGGGCAGGGCAGGCGCTTCATGACGGAGCTCTCGGCCACGCAGACCACGGCGGTGATCGCGATCAGCCTGGCGCTGCTGGTCACCGTGTTCGCCGCGGCGCTGGCCGCCGGGCGTGGGCTGGGGTTCACCCGCGGGGAACGGATCGCGTTGCTGTTCTGCGGGTCGAAGAAGAGCCTCATCTCCGGCATGCCGATCGCCGCGGCGCTGTTCCCCGCAGGGGTCCTCGGGGTGGTCGTGTTCCCGCTCGTCGTGTTCCATCAGATCCAGCTGGTCGTCGCGGCGCAGCTGGCTCGGCGGATGCAACTACAAGGGGGATGACATGCCGTTGGATCGCACCATCCGAAGCATGATCATGTGGCGCCGGGTGTCCGGTGTGGAGCCGGAACTCGAGGTGGCCGCGGCGCGGGAGCAGTACCGCGCCAGCGCAATTCGCGATCGGGTCCTGGATCCGGTGGCCGCGGTCGCCGACCTGGACGCCGACGGGGTGCCGGTGCGCGTATACACCCCGCAGACCGACCGCGGGCTGGTCGTGACGTACTTCCACGGCGGCGGGTTCATCGTCGGGGATCTGGACACTCACGATCCGCTGTGCCGCACCGTCGCGGCGACGCTCGGTGCCGTGGTGGTGTCGGTGCAGTACCGGCGGGCACCGGAAAACCCGTACCCGGCACCGATTCTGGACGCCGTCACGGCGGCGGCGTGGACGGCGCGCAGCTATGGCGAGCGCCCGCACGTGCTGGCCGGCGACAGCGCGGGCGCGTGCCTGGTGCTCAACGTGGCGATGGCCGCGCGCGACGCGGGCGCCCCGGCGTTCGCCGCGCAGCTGTTGCTGTATCCGCCGGTCGACCCGACGCTGGCGTCGGAGTCGATGTGGCGCCTCGGGAAGGGCTACCTGCTCACCGCGCGCGAGCTGGCCTGGTTCTACGACCTGTACGTGCCCGACGAGGCCGACCGCAGCGACCCGAAGGTGGCGCTGTTGCACGCGGATCTGTCCGGGCTGGCCCCCACGGTGGTCGGCACCGCCGAATTCGATCCGCTGCTGGACGAGGGGCTGGAGCTGGTGGCGCGGCTGGCGGCGGCCGGTGTCGAGGTGCACCACGTCGCGGGTGACGGACTGATCCACGGCTACGCCCTGATCACCGACCTGGTGCCGGCCGCGGCGCACACCTGCGCGCAGCTGCTGCACACCCTGCAATCGGTGCTCGGTTCCGGCGTTTCGCACTGACCGGCTGCGGCAATTCCGCACCCGGCCACCGTCTAGGCGCCGCCCCGGCCGCGTGAAATACTTGATTCACACCTGAATGTGACTGTAGCCCAACAAGATTCGCGTACGGCCGCGGCGTGCGTACGGCCCGGCCGGTGGAGAAAGGCGCGCCGTAGATGCCCGCAAGCGAAACCCTCAAACGCCTCGACTTCCGTTACAACGACACGCCGCGGGCCCAGACGCGGGACGGCATCGAGATCTACTACGAGTCGCGCGGCGAGGGCCCCGCGCTGACCATCCTGAACAACTTCTTCATGGTGTCGCCGGCCTGGCGGATCTTCACCGAGGAGCTGGCGCGGCGCAACCGTGTGGTGACCTACGACCTGTGCAATCAGGGCGCTTCCACCCGCGTCGACGACGAGCCCAGCTGGGACGACCACATCGCCGATGCGCTCGGCGTGCTGGACGCGTGCGGCATCGAGCAGACCTTCCTGCTCGGCACCTCGATCTCGGCGGTGCTCGCCCGCGACATCGCGATCGCCTACCCGGACCGGGTGCTCGGGCTGATCCTGGTCGGCCCGGCGATCGGCCCGCGCGGCATGCGCCGCCACCGCCGGGTGATGAAGAGCTGGCTGGCCACCCTCGACGGGCTCGGCCAGAAGGCGCTCTACGACCACATCTACCCGCTGGTGTTCGGCTCGGAAATGATCGAAACCACCGGCACCCCGGGCTATCTCGGGCTGCGTGAGAGCTTCCTGACGCTGCACTCCACCGAGGAGATCCGCTCCAGCCTGGCGATGTCGCTCGCACCGAATCCGAATCCCGTTGTGATGTCCGATATCTCGGCCCCCACGCTGGTGCTCTGCGGCGACGACGATTTCCTGATCAGCCCGACCTCGGCGCGGGACCTGGCGGCGTCGGTGCCCGACGGTCGCGTCGAAATCATGCCGCACGCAAGCCATCTGCCGTTCATCGACGACGTCGCGGGCTTCGAATCGGCGATTCAGAAGTTCATCGACGAAGTCTCCGAGCGTTCGTGAAAGTAGGTACGTCATGCAACCCACCCGCATCTTTGTCACCGGCGCCACCGGATTCGTCGGCGGCGCCATGGTCGTCGAGCTGCTGAAGCAGACCGACGCCGACATCTTCTGCCTCACCCGCGCCGCCGACGTCGACGCCGGCAACGCCCGGCTGCGCCCGCTGCTCGTCGCGGCCGCCGAGGCCTACGACGAGCCCGACGTGGTCCCCAGCGTCGCCGCCCGCTGCCACGCCGTCGCCGGAGACCTGCACTCCGACACCGCGACGCTGGCCGACCAACTGCCGGGCACTGTCGACCTGTTCGTGCACACCGCGGCGAGCCTCAAGTTCGCCGACAAGGACGCCGAGGAGATCGAGTTCACCAACGTCGGTGGCACCGCGAACATGCTGGACCTGGCCAAACTGCTCGAGGTCGGCCTGTTCGCGCACGTGAGCACCGCGTACGTGGCGGGCAGCCGCACCGGGCGCATCGGCGAGGACGACGAACTGCCCGCCGCCGACGGCAGCAACAACGAGTACGAGCGCAGCAAGGTCGCCGGCGAACTGCTGGTGCGCCAGTCGGGCCGGCCGTGGATCGTGTTGCGGCCCAGCATCGTCGTCGGGCACAGCCGGACCCTGGCCGCCACCAGCTTCAGCGGCATGTACGGGATGATGGACGAGCTCATCCGCTTCCGGTCCGAGGTGGAAGCCCGGCTCGGCAGCCTGCTCAAGCACCAAAGTGTGCGCGTGCTCGCCGCGCCCGAGGCCCGGCTGAACCTGGTGCCGATCGACTACGTCGCCCGCGCGGGCGTGGCCGCCTGCCTGTCCGGCGAACCCGGCAAGACCTACCACCTGGCCAACGCGACCCCGCCGTCGGCGAAGGACTGCCTCGACGTCGGCTTCGACATGATCGAGCTGTCGCGGCCGCGTTTTGCGTTGCGCGCCGACCAGCTCAACCAGATCGACCGCAGTCTGCAGACCGAGTTCTACGACACCTACCTGCGCAGCGACAAGCAGTTCGACCTCACCAACACCGAGGCCGCCGCCGGTGCCGGTGCCATGAACGCGCCGATCGACTCCGCACGGGTGCGCGAATACCTGGAGTGGTACCTGGCCTCGGGCTACAAGCGAGGGCAGCGGATGGCGGCTGCGGAGTGAGTTCCGCTTAGACTGCGGGTGTGGCTGTAGGGGGCCATCTGGAGATCGACTATCGCGACGTGCCCAGCATTGCGATCCCGCTGGGGCTGCTGGGCGGTCTCGCCGTGCACAGCCACCCGCAGCATCAGCTCACGTGGGTGCCCGAGGGCGTGCTGACCATGGAGGCAGACGACTGCCGCTGGGTCTTGCAGCGCTCTCGGGCCCTTTTCATTCCGGGCGACACCCTGCATTCGCAGACCGCGGCCCTGCCGTACGCCCTCGTCTCGCTGTATTTCGATCCCGACGACTGCCCGCTGCCCTGGACGCGGCCCACCGTCGTCGACGCCACCGGCATCGTCGGACCGCTGCTGGACTACATCGCCAAGCTGCCCACCGGCCACGCCGGCGAACGCGCCCGCGCGGTGTCGGTGCTCTGGGACGTGCTGGCCCCGATGTCGGTGACCACGTTGCCCACCGTGCTGCCGCAGGACCCGCTGGCACAGCGGATTGCCTTGGCGCTCAAAGACAATCCCGCCGACACACGCGGCATCGACGAGTGGGGCCGGGAGGTGGGCTCCTCGGCGCGCACGTTGTCGCGCCGGTTCCGCGCCGAGACCGGCATCAGCTTCGACCGCTGGCGCACCCTGGAGCGGCTCAACGCCTCGCTGCCCCGGCTCGCCGCGGGCGAACCGATCAGCCGGGTGGCCCGCGAGGTCGGCTATCAGACTCCGAGCGCCTTCGTGGCCGCGTTCAAGCGCGAGATCGGCACCACGCCGGCGATGTACTTCCAGGCCGGCTGAGGCCTGTACCGACGACAACGACGCCCGCGGAGGATCCGCGGGCGCCGCTGGGGGCCGGGTTACTTGGTGCGGGTGAGGCGGCCGCCGACCCAGAAGGCGACCGCGGTGGCGACGGCGCCGCCGAAGCCGATCCACGCGCTGTAGGTGAAGATCGTGTTCAGCGCGTCCCGGGAGGCGTCGTTGGCGAGGGTGGTCAGGCGCGGCGCGGCGAAGGCGAACTGTGCGGGCACCTCGTCCACCACGCTGTTGCCGGCGCCGGAGCCCACCGCCTCGACGAGCTTGTCGCGCAGTTCCGCGGGCACTTGCAGCGTGGTGCCGGCCGTCATGCCGTCCAGGCCCTTCTCGGTCTGATCCTGGGCGTGATTGCTGAACAGCGCGCCCAGCCCGGCGATGCCCATCGCCAGACCGACCTGGCGGAACGTGCCGAACGTGGACCCTGCGACACCGGCCTGCTCGTCGGGGGCGAAGCTGAGCGCCGCCGAGTTGCTGATCGCGGCGATACCGCCAAGACCGACACCGGCGATCACCATGCCGGGGATGTAATGCGTCCAGCTGTCACCGGCATCCAGCCCGGTCATCAGCCACAGGCCGAGCGCTACCAGCACCATGGTGGCAGGCAACGTGATCGAGTACGGCACCTTCTTGCTGATCGCCGCCGAGATCGGCGCGGCGACGAACGCGGTCACGCTGAGCGGCAGGATGCGCAGACCCATCTCCAGCGGTGTGTAGTCGTAGACGTTGATGAAGAACAGGGCCAGGTAGGTGACCACCGCCATGATCGTCGCCGAGTACACGATCGAGACGATCGCGGTGCCGGTGAACCCGGCCTGGCGCACCATCCGGCCGTCGAACATCGGATCCGGAGCCTTCACCTGCCAGGCGACGAACGCCGCCAGCAGCACGACGGACCCGATCGCCAGGCCGAGCACCTCAGGCGAGGTCCAGCCCCAGGCGTTGCCCCGGGTGAGGGCGAAGACACCGCTGACCAGGCTCGCCGTGAGCAGGGTCGAGCCCAGCCAGTCGGTGCGGCGGCTGCTCGGTTCGACCGACTCGGGCATCTTCAACAGCGCGAGCGCGATGACCGCGATGCCGATCGGCACGTTGACGATGAACACCGAACGCCAGCCGAATGCGGTTACCAGCGCGCCCCCGACGACCGGGCCGGCAACGGATGCACTCGCCAGCACGGCACCGTAGATGCCGATGGCCTTGAGCCGGGCGTCGCGGCCCGGGTACGCAACCGCGAGCAGTGGCAGTGCGGCGGCGAAAAGCATTGCCGCACCGACACCTTGGACCGCGCGCAGCAGGTTGAGCACGAGGATGGTGCCGGACAGCGACAGCGCCAGCGAGCTGAGCGTGAACACCGACATGCCGGCCAGGAACAGCAGGCGGCGGCCGTGCCGGTCGCCGAGCGCGGCGAAGGCCAGCATGGCGCCGGCCAACGGCAGGGCGTAGGCGTCGATGACCCACTGCAGGCCGTCGATGGAGGCGTTGAAATCGGCACGGATGTCGGCCAGCGCGGCCGAGACGATCGTGACGTCGAGAATCAGCATGAAGACCGACGTCGCAACGAGCGCCAGGCACCAGCCGGCGCCTGGGATCGAGCCCCGCTCCGGCTGTGCGGCGAACTGCCCGTCGCTCGCGGAAGTGACTGTTGACGTAGACATTTCAGTTGTACCCCTTCTCGGACCAGACCCCCCGCCGGTTGTCACCCGACGCTAACCGAGGCCGTCCGAGGGGTAAATGCGCGAGCGCGACCGCCGATGTCGCAAATCGGACATTCTTTCGGAGACGCCGGGCAGGGCGGCCACACCGACGGCGATCACGGCGATCAGCGCGGGCAACTGCACCCACATCGAATGCCCGACGTAACCCTCCGGATCGCGCCACGGACCACGCGACAACAGCGCCGCCGCCACCGCCGTGCCACCACCGGCGACCCCGGCGAGCAGTCCGGACGGCAACGCGGAATACCTGCTGTACAACGCGATTGCGGCGACGCCGGCGATCGTCAGGCCGACGCCCGCGAGGCCGGCGATCACGAAACTGCAGCCGAGCAGTCCGGCCGCGCCCACGACAGTGCTGTGCCAGGGCCGCGGTGGGTCCGCCACGGCCGCGCCGCGGCGCCACGCGAGCAGCAACAGCGGAACCAGCAACAGCAGGCCGCCGAAGATGCTCAGCCGATACCAGCGGTCGAGCGGAAAACTGATGTCTCCCATGGTGTTCGAGATGAAGCCCTGCTGCCAGCCGTTGACGGTGACGGGTGGTCCGGGCCCGTGCCAGCCGACGTTGACGCTCTGGTTGGTGACCAGGATCGGCGTCGGGGACGGGACGGCCGGAGCATCGGTGTCCAAGCGCAGGCGGTCCACGACGAACAGGGCGCCGGGTGTCACCGAGACATCTTGGGCGCCCGCCGGCAGCGGGACCGCTCCGGTATCGCCCGGCGGGTCGGCGGCGTCGCAAACGACCGCGGAAAGCGGTGCACCCGTGGCGAATTCACGCGCTGTCCCGGTGACTGTCGTGCGCATCCGACGTCCGGCGACGTCGACCACCGGCCCGTGCGCGCAGTCCACGGTGATCCGGCGCTGCGGATCCAGCGGCGGACCGGGGGCTTGCGGCAGGACCCGCACCTCGGCCAGCCCGGCGGGCGCGGGGATC
This sequence comes from uncultured Nocardiaceae bacterium, assembly GCA_936936565.1. Classification (GTDB taxonomy): domain Bacteria; phylum Actinomycetota; class Actinomycetes; order Mycobacteriales; family Mycobacteriaceae; genus CAKZIX01. The sequence continues at coordinate 155,120 of CAKZIX010000028.1, forward strand.
TGGAAGCCGATGGCGGTCTTGTCGAGGACGCCCTTCCAGGACACGATGCTCAGCTCGATGCGATCGGTGACGGTGGGGAACAGCTCGATCGTGCCGCCGCCGTCGGGCAGCTCGCGCACCTGCGGCCCGGCGCCCAGATTCACCGACACCGACAACGGGTGCGCGGGCAGCTGGCCCACGCTCGGGCGGATCTCCAATCCGGAAACCAATTGTGGCGCAGGTAATTCGACGGTGATCGTGGGCAACGCCCCGCCGATCTCGCGCACCGTGTCTTCCGGCGCGGTCCAGGACGTGCGGGGGTCGTCATCGGTTGCCGCGTACGCCGATCCGCGCACGTCGGCGATGTCGGCGGCACCCCGCGCCACCGGGCGGCCGCCCACGGTGAGCAGCGATTCCAGGGCCGGACCCTGCCGTGCGTGCACCGTCACCTGCGGGCGCACCGATGTGGACGCCGGAACCTGAAGTGTGCGTTGAAAAGTGCCGGGCTCTTCGGGCGCCAGCGCGAGACCCTTGTGGCAGCGCACCCGGTCCGGGGCGTCGTAGCAGCCGCCGCGGCCGGGCAGTTCCTGCCCCAGGTCCCACGCGCTGACCGCCGCGCCGGGCGGCGTCGGCGGCAGCACCGTGCGGTGCCGGATCGGCACCGGCACCGGGTGCTGCCGATCGGCGAAATCCTGCAGCGACAGCTCGCTGATCCCGAATTGATTACCGCGCGTACCGTTTTCGGTTTGCGTGGCGACGATCTGCAGCCACTTCGTCGGGCCGGGCAGCGCGATCGTCAACGGCTTGCCCGGCTTCTCCACGCGCGCGGCGCTGGTGCCGCGCTCGGTGCGGATCTCCAGCCACTTCACCGCGGGCCCGGCCGCAGCAGGACTTGTTGCGACCGTGAGCATTCCGGTGCGCACCTGCCGGTCGAGATCGACCCGCAGCCATTGGCCGGTGGCGCGTTCGAGGCCGTTGCTGATCCACGAGGTGGCCGGGTCGCCGTCGATCGTGGCAACCGGCCCGCTCCCCGGCGCCGTACCGCCCAATTGTGTTGCGTCCGAAGCGGAGCTGGACACCGAGATGCGCCCGCCCGACCACTGTCCGCGGACCGGCTCGGCGCCGGGCACGGGATAGTCGGGCACCAGATTGTGCACCCGGCGCGGATCGTCGGGCGCGCGCAGCGCCGAACTGTGGCTGTCCACTTGCCCGTAGTCGGTTTCGCGAGCCGTCGGGGTGTCGGTGACCACGACCGACGGAATCGCGATCCCGGCCCGCGCCGCGTCGGCCGCTAGCACCGCCGGGCCGTCGATGCCCAAGCGCTGCAACACTTCCGGACCGCCCTGCACGATCGGCACCGAGTCGACCGGGAATTTCGGCGGAGCCGCACCGGCGTCCACCCGCCAGATCTCGACCGCCGGGTAGCTGGGCAGCAGGTCGCCGTCGGTGACGAACCCCTCGGCCCCCGGTGCGTCGATGTCCGGCCCGAACTGCGTCACTTTCGTCAAACCCGGTGAGCCCGAGACGGTTTGGTGCACCATGAGCGGGCGCGTGGAGCGCGAGGTCTCCGGATCGAGATCGTTGCGCACCACGAGGTAGCCGATGCCCTGATTGCGCAGCGTGGTCGCCAGCGTCGCCGACGGACGCCCGTCGGCGACCAGCCGCTGCACCGAATCCATCGCCCGGATCGCCCCGGGCGGATTGAGCGGCACCGCGTCACGTACCACCCACGGCGACTTCGCCAGCGCCTGCAGCGGCTCGTCGCGCGTCAGCCCCCAGGTCTGGCTGGCGAGTGGGGCGCCCGGCAGCAGCAACGCGCGGGTATCGGGACCGGCGTGCGCCGCCAGCCAGTCCGCGGTCTCGTGCCAATATCCGGGCACCTTGTCGTAGGCGCCGCGCGGGGCCAGCTTCGCCGTCCACGCCAGCGACGACGCCAGGGTGAGGGCGACCAGGATCAGGCTGGACACCGCCAGCATCGGATGGCGTTCGGGATGGGCGAGCGCGGGACGCCACTGTGCGGCCGGCACCGCAACCGGCAGCGGCACCCGGGCCAGCAGGTGCGCCAGCCCCAGCACCAGCGGGATGCGAATCAGCGGCTCCAGCTTGTGCACGTTGCGCAGCGGGGCGCCGCCGGAATCCAGAAACACCCGCACGCTCTCCGCGATCGGCGAGCCGAGTTCGCCGACGTAACCCGCGGTGAGGCCCGCCAGTCCCACGAACAAGATCAACACCAGGCGCCCGCGCACCGGATTGCTGCGCATGGCAAGTCCCGCCATGCCGGCCGCGGCGATGAGTCCGGTCGCCAGCACGGCAGCGGGCTGGGTCACCAGGACCGCACCGGCGATGCGTTCCGGCGAGACGAACGGTGTCCAACTGTCGGTGCCGCGCAGCACTTCGGTCAGCGAGGCCCACTGCGTGGTGACGCCGGAGGATTCGATGTAGTCGAGGAACGGCGGGCTCACCCGGCCGAGCAGCAGCAGCGGCACGATCCACCAGAACGTCGCCAACACCAGCAGCGGAATCCACTGTGCGGTGAACCGCCACCACGCCCGATTGGGTCGCGCCGCCAGCCACCACAGCAGCGCCGGCAGCACCGCCGCCACGGTCGCGACCGCGTTCACCGCACCCATCAGGGCCACCGCGACCGCGCTGCGGGCGGGCGACCACGGTTTGCCGGCGGTGGCACCTCCCGCCGCCCCAACCAGGGCCGCCGGCGCCAGCAGCACCCACGGCGCCAGCATCATCGGCGCGGTTTCCGAGGAGATCGAGCCGATCGTGGTGAGCACCCGCGGGGACGCGACGAACGCGACCGCGGCGATGATGCGCGACGCCCGGCTACCGACCCCGAGGGTCTCGGCCAGCCGGATGATTCCCCAGAATCCGGCGAACAGCAGCAGCGCCCACCACAGCCGCTGGGTGATCCACGGCGGAATGCCGAGCACCTGGCCGAGCCCGAAAAAGGCACCGTGCGGGAAGAAATAACCGTATGCCTGGTTCTGTACCTGGCCGAACGGCGCATGCACGTTCCACAGATGCGAGGCACGCTCGAGAAAGCCGAGCGGGTTCTGTGACAGGTCGTACTTCGTGTCCGCGACCGTCAGGCCGGGGGCCTGCACAAAGGCCAGGACGAAACACACGGCCGCCGCGCCGTAGCACCACCGGCGGCCGAGGGGTTGCTGATTCAGCGCTGCCCGTACTCGACCTGGTTGAGAATCGAGGACTCGGCGTTGCCGCTGCGGTCGACCTCGGGGCGCGTGTTCTGCTGGATGCCCGCCGTGATGCCGAGCACGAGACCGAGTCCGAGAATCGCGCCCACACCAGCACTGATGAGACCGGGGACTGCGAAGTTCATCTCGACTCTCCAAACGTCGGGGGTTGCTCGCGTCAACCTACCAAAGAGTCCGTCACACACCCAGCGGCGCGAGCAAGGTCCGCAATTTCGCGGTCGTCTCGGCCAGTTCCGCCGCCGGGTCCGACGCCGCGACGATCCCGCCGCCGGCGTACACGCGCGCCGAGCGCAGGTCGGGCGCAAGTTCGGCACAGCGAATCGCCACCACCCAGTCGCCGTCGCCGGCCGCGTTGCACCAGCCGACCGCGCCGCCGTAGAACCGGCGATCGCCTTCGACGTCGCGAATGGTCGCCTTGGCGAGGTCGAACGGCGTGCCGTTGACCGCCGGAGTCGGGTGCAGCAGCGCCGCCAGCTCCAGGGCCGTGGCGTCGGTGCGCAGCGTCGCCCGGATCGGCGTGGCCAGATGCCACACCTCGGCGGTGGCGTGCAACTCGGGTCCGTCGGGCAGCTCCAGGTCACAGATCGGCGCGAGCCGCTCGGTGATCCAGTCGATGACGAACGAGTGCTCCGCGCGGTTCTTCTCCGAGGCCAGCAAGTCTTGCGCCTGCGCCTGGTCCACCGCCGGATCGGCATGCCGCGGCGCGGTGCCGGCCAACGGAAACAGCGTGACCTCGGCCCCGGCGCGGCGCACCAACAACTCCGGGCTCGCCCCGACGAGCAACTGCGCACCGACCTCGACGATGAAGCCGTTGGCGTGCGGGAATCGCCGAAGCATATGTCCGACAAGAGCTTCCGGATCGATCGGCGTATCGGCAGCCAGGTCCACCGCACGCGCGGCGACCACCTTGCGCAAGGTGCCCTCCCCGAGCAGCTTCACCAGCCGGGTCACGCGCGCGACATGTTCGCTCTGACTGGGCACTTCGGCGACGATCCGTGCCGACGGCAGCGGCCCAGGTGCGGGCCGGGCGGCATCGAAGCTGACGTAGTCCGGCGCGACCAGCGCGGCGGGTGTGTCGGTCTCGAACGGCAGCGCCCCGACGACCACGGGCACCGTGCCGTCGCGCAGCGCCTGCGCCGCGGCCGAGGCCGACTCGAATCGGGTGCGCGCGCCGACCGCACGCAGGGTGTAGTCGGGCCGCGCCAGCAAGAAGCGCTCCATGCCTTCGACAGTAGCGAGCCGCCGATGTGCTGGCCGGGTCGCCAGGAGGTCGGTCCGCTGGGGACGATTCCGGGGGCGTCGGAATTCTGTACAGAATTGAAGTCTGTACAGAACTGCAACTCTGTACCGAATTCACGCCTTCAGCCGTCGTCGGGTGGCGTCGCGCAGCGGCCGAACGAGCGTCGGCGAACGGCCCGGTGCCGAGTAACCCTCAGCGCGCCTTGTCCGGATCCGGTGGCGGCACCAGGAACACCGGCCGGTGGCCGTGCTTGAGCACATGGTCGGCCACGCTCGAATGCAGGAGCGCGCGCATCCCGGTGACGCCGCGGGTGCCGGCCACGATCAGGTCGACGTTCAGCTCGTCGGCGACGTCGACGATCGAGTTCCAGATCGTCGTCGTCGTTTCGACACAACGGGATTCGGCCTTCAGCCCGGCGGCGATGGCCAGCTCGACACCCTCGGCGTTGACCCGCTTGGCCTCGGTGAAGGCGACGTCTTCGGTTTCGTCGTCGGGCACCCAGTCCGGCTGCATGACACCCGACAGGCCCGACATGCGCGCTGCCTGCCGCACCATCGGCTCCCACGCGGTGAGCACGATCGCGCAATTGGCCGTCAGAAAGCGCCCGGCATACTCGATGGCGCGCTTGGCGTGGTCGGAGCCGTCGTAGGCGATGAGCAGCAGATCACATCCCATGGCAAACCTCCTGGTCAGCGCTGACCTAAGGGTAGCGCTCGCGAGTGCAGTACGGTCGTCGTCATGCGCAAACTCCTGTGCGTAGCCGTGGCCTGCGCCGTTCTCGTGCCCACCGGGGTCGCGTGCTCTTCGGACGCGCCCGAAAGCACACCCGCAGCGACGTCTGGGACATCGGCGACGACGTCCACCTCGACAGCCGCGGCGCAGCCGGAGAGTTCCACACCGACCCAGGGCCAAACGCAGCCCGCGTCGGTGGACATCTGCGGCACCGCCTACCTGGGCGCCTTCAACACCCGCCAGAAGCTGGCACAGCTGCTCACCGTCGGAGTGACGGGCACCGCGGACGCGCTCGACGTCGTGCGCGGCGAGGGCGTCGGCGGCATCTTCGTCGGCAGCTGGACGCAACCGGCGCTGCTGGCGAACAAAGAGGTCGAGCAGGTTCAGAAGGCGTCCCGGGTGCCGCTGATGGTCACGGTCGACGAGGAAGGCGGCCGGGTGTCGCGGCTGGCCAACCTCATCGGTGCCGCCCCGTCGGCGCGCAAGGTGGCCGAGACGATGACGGTGGACGCCACCTACCAGATGGCGCTGGACCGGGGCCGCAAGATGAAGGCCCTCGGGGTGACGGTCGACTTCGCACCCGTCGTCGACGTCAGCGCGCAGAGCGACGGCTCGGTGATCGGGGATCGATCGTTCGCATCGGACCCGGTGAAGGTGAGCCAGTATGCGGCTGCCTACATCCGCGGCCTGAACGAGGCGGGCGTGCGCGCGGTGATCAAGCACTTCCCGGGACACGGCTCGGGATCCGGTGATTCGCACACCGGCGCGGTGACGACGCCGCCGCTCGAGCGCATGCAGCACTACGACCTGGTGCCGTTCCGCGACCTCGTCAACAGCGGCGCCGGTGTGATGGTCGGCCACCTCGACGTGCCCGGCCTGACCGCGCCCAACGAGCCCGCGAGCATCAGCCCGGCCACGATGTCGATGCTGCGCGAGGGCGTGCGCTACGGTGCCGCACCGTTCAACGGGCCCATCTTCACCGACGACCTGTCGGGCATGAAGGCGATCACCAACCGCCTGGACATCGCCGCCGCTGTGGAGGCCGCGCTGGCCGCCGGCGCCGATGTCGGGCTGTGGATCACCACCGACGACGTCAAGCGGGTGCTGGACCGGCTGGAGCAGGCGCTCGGCTCGGGCCGGCTCAATCACCAGCGCATCGACGCCTCGGTGTTGCGCGTGGCACGATTCAAGGGCGCCCTGCACTGCTAGCGCCCGTACTTGCCAGAAGGTGATCGTCGATGAAGATCCTGGTCGGAGCCGTGCTCGTCGCCGGCTCGCTCACCATGGTGCCGGCGGCCGGCGCCGAACCGCTCACTATGCTGTGTCAGCAAGACCTGATCAGCAGTTTGTCCGCGCAGCTGCCCACGCACTGCAACAATCCGCAGCCGTACCCGCCGCCGCAGCCCAACGAGCCGCCCAAGCCGCGTAAGCCGTACCACAAGTGCGACGCGTTCGAGAACTGGTGGGACCCGGAGGACAACTGCTACAGCTGAACCGGCCCGAACTTACCGTGCAGTAAGATATGTTTCTTACGGCGGAAAGGGTGGGCGATGGCTGGCGGGACGAAACGACTTCCACGTGCGATCCGCGAACAGCAGATGCTCGATGCTGCGGTAAAGGTGTTCTCCGAAAAGGGATTTCACGACACGTCGATGGACGCCATCGCCGCCGCAGCGCAAATCTCCAAGCCCATGCTGTACCTGTACTACGGCTCGAAGGACGAACTGTTCTCCGCCTGCATCCTGCGCGAGAGCGCGCGGTTCCTGGAGGCGCTGGTACCCGCCGGCGATCCCAGCCTGTCCCCACGCGAACAGGTCCGCGCGGGGCTGCTCGGGTTCCTCGGATTCGTCGACCAGCATCGTGACTCGTGGCTGGTGCTGTACCGGCAGGCGCTCGGTCAGCAGCCCTTCGCCGGACAGGTCAACCGGGCCCGCAACCGAATCATCGAACTGGTCGCCGGACTGCTGGAATCGAGCAGCAAGAACCCGGAGCCGGGCACGAACTTCAACATCATGGGCGTCGCGCTCGTCGGCGCCGGGGAGGCCGTTGCCGACCGGATCGCCGACGGCTCGATCGACGTCGCCGAGGCCGCCGATCTCCTCGAGGGTCTGGCCTGGCGTGGCCTGGCAGGCAAGAAGCCGGCGTAAACCCTGACCGCACGACGGCGCCCCGCACTCGATCCAGCCGAGTGCGGGGCGCCGTCGAAACACCTAGCCCGTCAGGGTGCCCGTCAGGTGCGGGTAGCCCTTCTTCGGGTGCTTGATCGACAGATCCCACGTGACCGGTCCGGCCGTGGGGCCGTCGGCCTGAGCGGCGTACAGGTTCAGCGTCGCGGGCAGCAGCACCGGCTTGCCGAACTTCACCTCGTAGGTCGCCTTGTCCGGGATCCGGCCCTCCACGAGCTGCAGGATCGTCGCCATCTCCCACGCGCCGTGCGCGATGGTGGCCGGGAAACCCAGCGCCTTCGCACCCAGGGTCGACGTGTGGATCGGGTTGCGGTCCCCGGACACCGCCGCGTACTTGCTGATCGTCGGCTGGCCGACCTTCAGCGCCTTCTGCGGCGGCGGGGGCACCTCCTCCGGCTTCGGCTCCGGCTTCGGTCCGCCCGACAGCGACGTGCGCTGCTGGTGCAGGATCGTCGCGACATTGCGCCAGACGAGTTCGCGCCCGACGCTCACCTCGCTGACGATGTCGAACAGCATGCCCTTGGCGTGCTCACGGCTGTTCTCCGCGTGTACCCGAATGTCCAGCGGCTCGGACATCGAGATGGGCCGGAACCGCTCGATCACGTTCTCCGCGTGCACCAGGCCGACGGCCGGGTACGGAAAACTCTTGTCCACCATCAACTTCAGCGTCAGCGGCGTGACGAGCGTGAACGGGTAGGTCAGCGGCAGGGTGTCGGAGAAGCGCAACCCGCACACCCGCGTGTAGGCGGCGAGGTTCTCGCTGTCCACCTTGACGCCGGTGAGCTCGAGCGTCTTGAGCGGCAACCCACCGCCGCGACGGTTCAGCCCGGGAATCGGGAGCGCGCCGAGGGCGGCCCGCAGCATCAGGTTGCGCCCGTTCGGTGGGGTGTCGAGCTTTTCGACACGACGCAGTGCGACCACTTTGTCCTCCTGGGTTGTCATGCGCCGATGAGGCTCTGGCCGCAGACGCGAATCACGTTGCCGGTCACCGCGTTCGACGCCGGGCTGGCGAAGTAGGCGATCGCCTCGGCGACGTCGACCGTCTGCCCGCCCTGCAGCAGCGAGCTCATCCGGCGGCCCGCCTCCCGGGTGGCGAACGGAATCGCGGCCGTCATCGCGGTCTCGATGAAGCCGGGCGCGACGGCATTGATGGTGATGCCCTTCTTGGCCAGCTTCGGCGCCTCGGCGTCGACCACACCGATCACACCGGCCTTGGATGCGCCGTAGTTGGTCTGGCCGCGGTTGCCCGCGATGCCCGCGATCGAGGACACGTCGATGACCCGGCCGCCCTCGCGCAGCACGCCCTTCTCCACGAGACCCTCGGTGATGGTCAGCGGCGCAAGCAGGTTCACGTTGATCACGCTGTTCCAGCGGCCGTCGTCCATGTTCGCGAGCAGCTTGTCGCGGGTGATGCCGGCGTTGTGGACGATGATGTCGAGCCCGCCGTGGCGCTCGGTGAAGTAGGAGGCGAGCACGTCGACGGCGTCGGCGGCGGTGACGTCGAGCGCCAGCGAGGCGCCGCCCACCTTGTTCGCCGTCTCGGCCAGGGCCTCGCCGGCGGCCGGGATGTCGGCCAGCACGACGGTGGCGCCGTCGCGGGCGAACACCTCGGCGATGGTGGCGCCGATGCCGCGGGCGGCACCGGTGACCAGCGCGACCTTACCGGCCAGCGGCTTGCTCCAGTCGATGTCGGTGGCCTCGTTATCGGCGGCGCCGACCCGGATCACCTGACCGTCGACGAATGCCGACTTGGCCGACAGCAGGAAGCGCAGGGTGGACTCGACGCCGGTGACGCCGGTCTTGGCCTTCTTCGAGACGTACACCAGCTGTGCGGTGGCGCCGCGCAGCAGCTCCTTGGCGATGCTGCGGGTGAAGCCTTCGAGGGCGCGTTGCGCGACGCGCTCCTGAACGTTGGTGGTGAGTTCTTCGGGGGTGGTGCCCAGCACGACGACGCGGCCGCTGGCGGCGAGCTTGCGCATGACCGGCTGGAAGAACTGGTACAGCTGCTCGAGGTCGGCAACCGTGGTGATACCCGTGGCGTCGAAGACGAAGGCGCCGTAGCGCTCGTCGTTCGGTGCGGCAATTGCGTAGTCGCTCAACAGCTCCCGCAGCGGCTCGACGAGGCGACCGTTGCCGCCGAGGAGCACCGGGCCGGGCAGCGCCGGCTGGCCGGGGGTGTAGCGACGAAGCGTTTCGGGCTGCGGCAGGCCGGCGTTCTTGGCGATGAATGCGCCGGCGGCGGTGGACAGGAACGACTTGTAAAGGTCAGGAGCTCCCGATTTCGGCACTCTAACGCTTCCTTACTTTCTCGGAGGGACTTCATAAGCGCAGTCGACAATGAACTTACTCTGGAGTAAGTTCATTGTCGAGGCAGGGTGCGCGATTCACCTCGTGTGCCGGCCCGGGCGCACCCGCTGCGCCGACCCGATCCCACGACGAAGTTGGAGACTTCCGTGACCAAGCAAGCGCGCCCCGTTGCAATTCTCGGCGGCAACCGCATTCCCTTCGCGCGTTCCGATCGCGCCTACGCGCAAGCATCCAACCAGGACATGTTCACGGCCGCGCTGAACGGCCTGGTCAGCAGGTTCAACCTGCAGGGCGAGCGGCTCGGCGCCGTCGCCGGTGGTGCGGTGCTCAAGCACAGCCGCGACTTCAACCTCATCCGTGAGTCCGTGCTCGGCAGTGCGCTGTCGCCGTACACCCCGGCCTACGACCTGCAGATGGCCTGCGGCACCGGCCTGCAGGCCATCGCCACCGTCGGCGACGCCATCGCCCTCGGCAAGATCGAGGTCGGCGCCGCCGGTGGTTCGGACACCACCTCCGACGCGCCGCTGGCCGTCGGCAACGAGCTGCGCGAGTTCCTGCTCTCGCTGCGTCGCGCCAAGACCACCGGGCAGCGCATCAAGCTGCTCGGCCACGTGCGTCCGTCGCTGATCGGCCTGGACATTCCGGAGAACGGCGAGCCGCGCACCGGCAAGTCCATGGGCGAGCACGCCGCCGTCACCGCCAAGGAGTTCGGGATCCGGCGCGAGGATCAGGACGAACTGGCCTACCTGTCGCACACGAACATGGCCGCCGCCTACGACCGCGGCTTCTTCGACGACCTGATCACCCCGTTCCTCGGTCTCACCCGCGACGACAACCTGCGCCCGAACTCCTCGGTGGAGAAGCTCGCCACCCTCAACCCGGTTTTCGGTGTCAAGCTCGGCGACGCCACCATGACCGCGGGCAACTCCACCCCGCTGACCGACGGTGCCTCCGTGGCGCTGCTGTCGTCCGAGGAGTGGGCCGCCGAGCGCAAGCTGCCCGTGCTCGCGCACCTGGTGGACACCGAGACCGCCGCTGTGGACTTCGTGCACGGCAAGGACGGCCTGCTCATGGCCCCCACCTACGCGGTGCCGCGCCTGCTCGAGCGCAACGGACTTACTTTGCAGGACTTCGACTTCTATGAGATCCACGAGGCGTTCGCCTCCGTCGTGCTGGCCACCCTGAAGGCCTGGGAGTCCGAGGAGTACTGCAAGGAACGCCTCGGCCTGGACAAGGCGCTGGGCTCGATCGACCGCAGCAAGCTGAACGTCAACGGCTCCTCGCTGGCCGCCGGCCACCCGTTCGCGGCCACCGGCGCCCGCATCGTCGCCTCGGCGGCCAAGCAGCTCGCCGAGAAGGGCTCCGGCCGCGCGCTCATCTCCATCTGCGCCGCCGGTGGCCAGGGCGTCACCGCGATCCTGGAGCGCTGACCCGCGTGGCGAGTGCGTTCTCGACGAGTTTCGCGGTTGCGACAAAATCGTTGTAACGCATTCGCCAACTTCGCGGATAATGGTGATGACTCCGCGCTGCTGCCCGACCCCCGACCCGGCAGCCGCGCGGAGTCTTCTTCGTTTCCGGACCCCGTCAGGCGCGGGTGGCATTTCGCAGGGGTTGTCCGAATCCACACGCCTTGTAGGGCCTGCGAAGTCGGACGACGTCTGCGAATCAGCGGCGGGACCGGTTGCTTGCCGGCTGCGCGGTGGGGCGCCGCGAACGGTGGGCGTTGTGGGGGCGTGAGGGTGTGGGGTGTGGGGGCGGCTTGGGGTCGGTGGCGCAAATCGGTCGCGTTCGCGGCGGTCCGGCGGGCGGTCGGCGTGTGTCGGCAGCAGGTGGCGGGGAACCCGGGTTTCCATCTCGTGCGACGGCGAAACATGGTTGTCCGTGTTGTCTGGTTTCGTCCAGGGGGCGCGAACCGGTCTCACCTGGGGGAATTGTTAACGAATGTTTGCGGGCTGTGAGGTGTCGGCAGGCTCGGGCTAGGCTTGCGGACTGTTGGGCAACCAAGGGAGGAATTGGCTGTGGACGACGCAGCACGGCGTAACCGTGGACCTGCCGCAGTCCCCGCCGACGCGAAGGAGTTCGTCGACCTCGCAACTACTGGGCAATTGGTCGTCGTGAATTATCACGCGTTCAAAGCCTGGCAGGTCGAGGAAGCGGTCACCGACGTGTTTTCCGCAGTGCGGCCGGACGGCGAGCCCGAGCCGGCCCCTACCCCCGCGGCAGTCCCGGAAGCGCCCACCTGGCAGATTGCCGTGCCGGTCGCTGCCGAAACGCCTGCTCCCGAAGCACCGCACACGCCGCCGCCCGCATCCCAAGCGCCGCCGCCCGCTCCCCAAGCGCCGCCTACTCCGTCCGCTGCCGAGGAACGGCCGTTCTCCGCGTGGGACGACCGGCGCGGTGGGAACGATGAGCAGCCGTTGTCGGTGACCGACGACCAGCGCACCGCAGCGGGCGACCAGCGCCTTTCGACGACCGACCACCAGCGCATCGCACCGACCGCGCAGCCCTTTTCGGCGTGGGACGACGGGCGCGGCGAGGCTGCGGAGCAGCCGTTCGACGACCGTCGCACTCTGCCGAGCCGGCAGCCTTTCTCGGCGTGGGACGACGGGCGCGGCGCCGGTGCGCAGCCGTTCTCCGCATTCGAGGACCAGCGCACCCCCACCGCCGAGCAGCCTGCCGCGACGGTCGACGACGGCCGGGGCGTGGATCCGGCCCGTGCCTTCTCGGCGTTCTCCGCGTTCGCCGAGGGGCGTGCCGCCGCGCGGGAGCAGCGCGCCACGCAACACGGCGGGACCAACGGCGCCGCCATACATCGTTCAGATGTCGACCCGACAGGTGCTGCCTACGCGGCGCGCCCGAACGATTCCGCGACCGCGCCGAACAGCGCCGTCGCTCCCGCGGCGTTCGCGGACGCGACCCCCGGCGCCGACGATCCGTCCGAGGCGGTGACGGCGGTTCTCGGTACCGCACCGCTGGTGCCGGGAGCCGAGCGCAACGACCAGGACGCGCCCACCGAGGCGGTTGGATCGGCTGCCGGCGAGCCGACGGTCGCACGCGCTGCGACGACGGCCGACGCCGCGACCGTCGATCCGGGTGCCGACGATCTCGGCGCCGGCGCCCCCGCTGTCGATGCCCCGGCCGCCGACGCCCCGACCACGGTGCCTGCCGGTGCCGGTGCGCCACCGACGTCCGATGCCGACGACACCGCGAACCGGTCCGACGACGGCAAGCGGCGCGGTGTGCTGGGCCGGCGGGTGCTGCTCGCGGCCGCAATCGTGTTGGGCCTGGTGGGCATTGCCTACGTCGTGGACCTGGCCGTGTCCTCGGGCAAGGTGCCGCGCGGGGTCACGGTGGCCGGGGTCGACGTCGGCGGTCAGTCGCGCGCGCAGGCGCAGGCGACATTGCAGCGCACGCTGGATGCGCGTGCGGCCCAGCCGATCGCGGTGCGAGCCGGCGCGGTGCAGGAGCAGCTGGTCCCGGCGGCGTCGGGCATCACGGTCGACTGGCCGGCCACGATGGCGGGCACGGGCGAGCAGTCACGCAACCCGATCACCCGCCTGACGTCGTTGTTCACCTCGCGCTCGGTCCCGGTGGTCAGCGCCGTCGACGACGCCGCACTCACCGCCGCGGTCGAGAAGGTGCGCGTGCAGGCCGACCGGCAACCGGTCGACGGCGGCGTCGTGTTCAACGGAGTCGAGCCGGTCGCGGTGCGCCCGGTGGCCGGTGCGCAGCTGGACGTGCCCGGTGCCAAGCAGGCGATCGTGGACCGCTGGACCGCCGGAGCCGAAATCCCGCTCCCGGTGACCGAAACACCCGTCACCGTCTCCGATGCCGTTGTGCAGCAGACGCTTTCGGCGGCGCAGCAGGCTATCGCGAGCGATATCGAGGTGACCGGCCACGGCAAGAACGCAACGTTGAGCCGCGAGCAGCTGGGCACCGTGCTGCGCTACGGCCCGGACGGTAAGGGCGGCTTGGTGCCGATCGTGGATCCCGACGGCACCACGAAAATCCTTGGGCCGCAGCTGGCGAGCACCGAAGTGAAGGCCAAGGACGCCTCGTTCGCGCTCACCGGTTCGACGCCGACGGTGGTGCCGTCGGTCGTCGGCGACATGGTGTCCTGGCCGAAGACGCTCGAGCAGTTGCCGATCGCTCTCGGCCAGCCCGGAAATCGCAGTATCGCAGCAGTTTACGAGCAGGTGCAGCCGAAACTGTCGACCGCGGATGCGAAGTCGCTCGGCATCAAGCAGGTCATCGCCGAATTCAGCACGGGCGGTTTCGAATCCGCGTCCGGTGTGAACATCCGACGGGTGGCCGAAGTGGTGGACGGCGCCGTCGTCAAGCCCGGCGACACGTTCTCGCTCAACAAGCACACCGGAACCCGCGGTGCCGCGCAGGGCTATGTGGAATCCACGGTCATCAACCACGGCAAGCCGGAAAAGGCGGTGGGCGGGGGCATCAGCCAGTTCGCGACCACGCTCTACAACGCCGCCTACTTCGCCGGGCTGGAAGACGTCGAGCACACCGAACACAGCTATTACATCTCCCGCTACCCGGAGGCACGCGAGGCGACGGTCTTCGACGGTGCCATCGACCTGCAGTTCCGCAACAACTCCCAGACCGGCATTCTCATCGAAACGGCGTGGTCGCCGTCGACGGTGACGGTGCGGATCTGGGGCACCAAGACCGTCAACGTGGAATCGGTGACGGGCCCCCGAACGGCGCCGACGCAGCCGCAGAAGCAGTTCCTGCCGAAGGGGCCGGATTGCATCGCCAGCAAGGGCGGGCCGGGCTTCACCGCGAGCAACACCCGAATCGTCACCGACGTGAACTCCGGCAAGGAAGTGTCGCGGCAGACGCGCACCGTGAAGTACGACCCGGTGCCCGACATCACCTGCGGCGAACCGCCGTCGGCGGAGTCGAACGCCGCGCCGCAGCCGGCCACGTCGTCGGCGCCGCGACCGGCGGACGATCCGTCGACGACGTCACGCCCGGCCCCGACGACGACGCCACGTGCCCCGGTGCCGACCACGCCACCCGCGCGCACGACGACACCGGCGCCGACCACCACGCCGGGCGCCGACGACGACGAGGGCGGAAACTGACGAACCGAGCCTGTCAAGGGTTTGGCGCGTCACATTCGCAGGGATTGGGTACGCCCGCCGAACCCAGCACCCTCGATCGGTATGAGTACCGAGCGGATTGCCGACGAGATCAAGTTCGCCTACTGGGTGCCGAACGTCAGCGGCGGGCTGGTGACCAGCGACATCGAGCAGCGGACCAACTGGGAGTACGAGTACAACGCCAAGCTGGCCCGCACGGCCGAGCAGAACGGGTTCGAGTACGCGCTGACCCAGGTGCGCTACGAGGCGAGCTACGGCGCGGAGTTCCAGCACGAGTCGACCAGTTTCAGTCTGGCGCTGCTGCTGGCTACCGAGCGACTCAAGGTGATCGCCGCCGTGCATCCGGGTCTGTGGCAGCCGGGCGTACTGGCCAAGTTGGGCGTGACCGCCGACCACCTGTCGGGTGGACGGTTTGCGGTGAACGTGGTGAGCGGCTGGTTCAAGGACGAGTTCATCCACCTCGGTGAGCCGTGGCTCGAGCACGACGAGCGCTACCGTCGCAGCGCGGAATTCCTGCAGGTGCTGCGCAAGCTGTGGACCGAGGACAACGTCGATTTCCGTGGCGACTTCTACCGCATCCACGACTTCACGCTCAAGCCGAAGCCGCTGCACACCCCGGAGCTGTTCCAGGGCGGCAACTCGGCCGCGGCCCGGGTCAACGGTGGCAAGTACGCGGACTGGTACTTCAGCAACGGCAAGGATTTCGACGGGATCAGCGAACAGATCGCCGACGTGCGCGATGTCGCCAAGGCGAACAACCGCGAGGTGAAGTTCGGCCTCAACGGGTTCGTCATCGCCCGCGACACCGAGGCCGAGGCCCGCGACGTGCTGCGCGAGATCATCGACAAGGCGAACCGCCCGGCCGTCGAAGGCTTCCGTGGCGCGGTGCAGCAGGCCGGTGCGTCCACGTCGAACAAGCAAGGAATGTGGGCGGATTCGACGTTCGAGGATCTCGTGCAGTACAACGACGGCTTCCGCACCCAGCTGATCGGCACACCCGAGCAGATCGCCGAGCGGATCGTCGCCTACAAGAAGCTGGGCGTGGATCTGATCCTCGGTGGTTTCCTGCACTTCCAAGAGGAAATCGAGTACTTCGGCGCGCGGGTGTTGCCGCTGGTGCGGGAACTGGAGGCCGCCGAGCTGGTGCGTGCATGAGCGCACGACACTTCGACTCGGCACCCGGCGCGAGAAGCGCATGAGCGCCGGCTATTCGGTGGTCACGGCGCTGGCCGACAAATTCCGGATCGGTGCCGCGCAACGAGACAAGCAGCGCCAGTTGCCTTTTGCCGAAATCGACGAACTCTCGCAGGCCGGGATCTACGCGCTCACCGTGCCGCACGAGTTCGGCGGCCCGGGGGCACCGCCGTCGGAGGTGGCACAGACGCTGCGGATCCTGGCGACCGCGGACCCGAACATCGCGCAGATCCCGCAGAGCCATTTCGTGTACGTGCGGTTGCTGCAGCTCGCGGGAACCCCTGCGCAGCAACGGTTCTACTTCGAGCGGATCCTGCGCGGCGACCGGCTGGCCAACGCCCAGTCCGAGCGCAACACCCGCACGATCACCGACCTGCAGACCGAGCTGGTCGACGGGCGCCTGCACGGAACCAAGTATTACTGCACGGGAACGCTGTTCGCGCAATGGATTCCGGTACTCACCCGCGCGGACGAGGTGGTGTACCTGCCCGCCGACGCCCCCGGTGTCGACATCGTCGACGACTGGGATGCTTTGGGGCAGCGGCTCACCGGCAGTGGCACCGTGAAACTCGACGGCGTCGCCGTGGATCCCGCGTGGGTGGTCCCTCGGGGCCCGGCCTTCGACGGTCCCACCGGCTACGGTGCGTTCGCGCAGTTGCTGCATGCGGCCATCGACGTCGGGATCGCGCGCGCCGCGCTCGACGACGCCGCCGAGTTCGTCCGCACCCGCAGCCGGCCCTGGTTCGAGGCCGACGTCGAACGCGCTCAGGATGATCCGCTGCTTGTCCAGCGTTTCGGCGAGCTCGCGGTGGCGGTGCACGCCGCCGAGGCCGCACTCGAATCGGCTGGGCGCGCGGTGGATCTGGTGTTCGCCGAACCGACCGACGCGCACGCCGGGCAGGCGTCGATCGCCGTGGCCACGGCCAAGGTGCTGGGTGAGCGCGCGGCCGTCGACGTGAGTGCCGCCGCCTACGAGGTGAGCGGAACTCGTTCGGCGGTAAGCGATCTGGATAGGCACTGGCGCAACGCCCGCACCCACACACTGCACGATCCGGTGCGCTGGAAGTACCAGCACATCGGCCGCTACGTACTCGACGGCACGCCGCCGCCCCGGCACGGCCTCATCTGAGTAAGGACTCCAATGTCGTTGTCTTTCCACTGGTTTCTGCCCACCTACGGCGATTCCCGCAACCTCATCGCAGGCGGCCACGGGACGTCGATGTCGGGCGATCGGCCCGCCACCCTGCGCTACCTCAACCAGCTCGCCGCGGCCGCCGAGGCGAACGGCTTCGAATCGGTGCTCACGCCGACCGGAGCGTGGTGCGAGGACGCCTGGTTGACCACCGCGATGCTCGTCGAGACGACCGAGACGCTGAAGTTTCTGGTGGCGTTCCGGCCCGGCCTGATCTCGCCGACGCTGGCCGCGCAGATGGCCACGACCTACCAGTGGCATTCGCAGGGAAGGCTTCTGCTCAACGTCGTCACCGGCGGCGAGGCGCACGAGCAGCGCGCCTACGGCGACTTCCTGGACAAGGAGCAGCGCTACGAGCGCTGCGCGGAGTTCCTCCACGTGGTGCGGGAGCTGTGGCGCTCACTGGAGCCGGTGACGTTGCACGGCAAGCACATTCAGGTGGAAGCTGCGCAGTTGCAGCGCCGTCCCGATCCGCTGCCGCAGGTGTTCTTCGGCGGCTCGTCCGGGCCCGCCGGTCCGGTCGCCGCACAGTACGCCGACACATATCTGACGTGGGGCGAGCCGCCGGCGGCCGTCGGCGCCAAGCTCGACTGGATCCGGGGCCTGTCCGCCGAATACGGCCGAAAGCTGGACTACGGCTTGCGCATTCACGTGATCGCGCGGGAAACGTCGGAGGCCGCATGGGCGGAGGCGGACCGTCTGCTCGCCGGCGTCGACCCGGCCGACGTGGCGCGGGTGCAGGCAAACCTGGCGCGCAGCGAATCCGAGGGGCAGCGACGGATGCTGGCGCTGCACGGCGGGCGCACCGATCGTCTCGAGATCGCACCCAACCTGTGGGCCGGCGTCGGATTGGTGCGCGGTGGTGCCGGCACCGCGCTGGTCGGGTCGTACGACGAAGTGGCGCAACGGTTGTTGGAGTACGCCGACCTCGGCATCACGCACTTCGTGCTGTCGGGCTACCCGCATCTCGAGGAGGCCTACCAGTTCGGCGAAGGTGTGGCGCCGATCCTGGAGCGCAAGGGCGTCTGGGCGCACCCGAACCGGCCCGTCGCCGCGGCCACGGGCGTGCCCTTCGCCGCCACCAGCTGAGATCGCTTGTGCTGCTTTCGAACCCAAGCCGCCGCGTCAGCCCACCGCGCGGCGCACCAGGTCGGTGATGCGCTGCTCGGTGGCAGTGTCGAGCGTGGTGATCGCGAACGCCGTCGGCCACATGGTGCCCTCGTCGAGCTCGGCGGCGGGCTCGAATCCGAGCGTCGCGTAGCGGGCCTTGAACTTGGCGGCCGGCTGGAAGAAGCAGATGTTCTTGCCGTCCTTGGCGTAGGCGGGCATTCCGTACCAGGTTTTGGGCATCAGCTCGGGGGCGGCCGTGGTGACGATTTCGTGCACCCGCAGCGCCAGCACCCGGTCCGCCTCCGGCAGCTCCGCGATCTTGGCCAGCACGTCGGCCGTACCGTCGGCCTTGCTGGCCTTGCCGCGGCGCGCGGCCGTCTTCAGTTCTGCCGCATGCTCTTTCATCGCGGCGCGCTCTTCGGCACTGAATCCGGCGTTCTTGGTGGCCATGATCCGATCCTTTCGTTGGAGTGACGAGATTCAGCCTAGGGACCGCGTGGCCGATCAACTTCTCGAAAACTGACCGGTTCGCATGCGTACCATGTGTAACAGTGGTCGATGTTTCGGGCAGACGCGCACGCGCATCATTTCGGTAGCTCGTGACGAATGGGCGGACCCAATGGACAGTCGTCGACATGACGGATGGTAAGAGGCCGGTCAGCCTGGCCGACTTGCGTGCCCGCCGCGACAAGTTTGTTGCCGTCGCGGCACGCCGCGGCGCCACAAACATTCGTGTGTTCGGTTCGGTTGCACGCGGCGAGGAGCACCCAGGTTCGCACGTCGATCTACTGGTGTCCTTCGAGCCCGGCCGCTCGCTGCTCGACCGGGTGCACCTCATCGACGAGATTGCGGGGATTCTCGGCGCGTCAGTCGATGTCGTTGCCGAGGGCGGGCTGCTTGCGCGTGACCATCACATTCGCGACGAGGCTGTCGCCCTGTGACTCTTCGGTCGGCACGGCCCGATATCGACGGGGCGGGATTCATCGGCCTGCGCGGCCTTGCGCCCAACCGGCCGAGGCGCGTGAACTGCAACGGCCGCATACCCCGAAGGGCATGCGGCCGTTGAACTTTCAGACCCGGATCAGAACGCGGCTTCGTCGAGCTCCATGATCTCGTTGTCGATGCCCTCGAGGATCGCGCGGGTGGCGGTCAGCTCGGGCAGCACGTTGCGCGCGAAGAACTGCGCGACGGCGACCTTGCCCTGGTAGAAGGCGTCGGTGGAGCCGTTGTCGAGCGCCTGCAGGGCGACCTGCGCCTGCTCGAGCAGCGCATCGATTTTGTGCTGGTTGCTCCAACCGAGAACGTAGCGGCTGCGGTCGTCGATGCGCCCGACGATGCCGAAGTCGATGGCGGTCAGATGGGCCGGCGCGCTGGCGAACAGATTGCCCTCGTGCAGGTCGGCGTGGAAGGCGCCGTAGTCCAGCGCCTGGGTCAGGAAGGCGCGCACCACATTGTCCGCCAAGGCGTTGCGGTCCACGCCCGGCTGATCGGCGGCGCCGGGGTCGGTCATGGGCAGGCCCGGGGCCCACTCCAGGGTCAGAACCCGCTTACCGACCCCGTCCCAGATCACCGCCGGAGCGGTCATGTGCCCGCCGCCGGACGCGCGAGCCTTTTCCATGATCTCCTTCAGTTCGGAGGCGGCGGCGGCTTCGAGTCGCATGTCCAGCTCCAGCTGCAGGGCGCGGGCGATGGTCTCGACGAAGGCCTGCGGCTCGTCCAGGAACAGCGCGTGGCGGCTGTCCTCGAAGATCCGCTCCCGGGCGTCGGGCAGGTGCTCGGCCACCCAGTGCGGGCCGCGCCAGTCGAAGACGACGTTTCGCCGGGCCACGCGCACCAGGGCCGGCACGGACAGGTGCGGGATGACGTCGCGCCAGTCCAGGCGCGTGTGGTTCTGCATCACCGCGTTGCGCACCTCCGGGCGGCACCGGCCCATCTCCGCCAGGAACAGCTCCCGCTCCCGCTCGGTGGGCTCGCGCTGCAGGATGGTC